>RFHK01000009.1 GCA_003695825.1 Gammaproteobacteria bacterium
ACGCCCAGGATCTTGTAGTAGTCCTTGTATTCCACTTTATCGCTTCCTCGCGCACCGGGTTCCTCTTCTGCCGGAGGACGTCCCGAGCCGACCGGCGATCGGTTCGGGACGTCCCCCGGAACGGGGGTGACACGGAAAAGGCCATCGACCCGCACACGCAAGCCAATGACCTTTACCGCCTCCGGCTGCTGCCGGAATCAGCTCTCTTCGGCCTCGACCGTGATACGGCGGGGCTGGACCTCTTCCTGCTTCGGAATGACGATCTCGAGCACGCCGTTCTTGACCTTGGCCCGGATCTTCTCGGCGTCGGCCGTGTCGGGCAGGCTGAACCGGCGATAGAAGGTGCCGCTCACCCGCTCGATGCGCTTGTAGCCTTCCTTCTCCTCTTTCTTCTCCTCTTCGCGGTGGCCCTTGAGGGTCAATACCCCGTTCTCCATGCTCACCTCGATGTCCTTGGGATCGACGCCCGGGACATCGGCATGGATCACGAACTTGTCCGGCTCCTCCTTGATGTCCACCGCGGGTACCCAGTCGGCCGTCGCCACGTCCGACTGCCGCTCCGTGGCCAGTGCCAGGCGGCGCGGATCGAAGAGCTGGTCGATCTCCTTGCTGAGCTGATTCAGCAGGCTCCAGGGTTCGTAACGTACGAGACTCATGGCACTCACCTCCTTGAAAACTGCGGATTTCGTCATCGTCTGTGACCCATATGGGGATGCATTTCCACAGGATCAAGCCCGCATTTGCACCGGGACGACAGCGGGCGGTTTCATGTCGCTTCATACCGGAGGCTCGAGGTGGTGGTTTCGTGCGGTGGATGCAAGCGTAGGGGGGTGTCGCCCGCTTCCTGCTCCGGCGCTCGCGGTGTCTCGCTCGAACTCGCGGGCCCTTCCGGCCGGCGCCCGGGCTGCCGCACGCCATATTAGAAACACAATATATTGTGGTTCGATCGAGCACCGGAGCAGGCCGCGGGCATAACCTGTGGATAAGCTGTTTTCATCGCGTGCATATTTACAAGTAATTGACAAACATAGAAATATCGTACTCACGTGAGGCTTGACAACGGCCCGTGCGGGGTCTAGGCTTGGTTGTGTTCGGATACAAGATATTGTGGTTCCCGGTCACGCCGGTGGGCCGGGGACAACGGCAGAGGAGGCGCGATGAAACCGCAGGTGCACTTGCAGGCCGTCACGAGCGAGGAGACCGTGGAGATCCCCTTCCAGGAGGCGTCACTCGACATCTGGGACAAGAAATACCGTCTCAAGACCAAGGACGGGCGGCCGGTCGACGAGGACCTGGAGGCCACGTGGAAGCGCGTGGCCCGGGCGCTCGCCGACGTCGAGGCCACCCCGGAGCTGCGCGAGCGCTGGTACGAGGAATTCCTGTGGGCGTTGCGCCACGGCGCCATCCCGGCCGGGCGCATCCTCTCCAATGCCGGGGCCTGGGAACACAAGCCGGCCACCTCGACCATCAACTGCACCGTCTCCGGCACCATCGGGGACTCCATGGACGACATCCTCCAGAAGGTCCACGAGGCCGGGCTCACGCTCAAGGCCGGCTGTGGCATCGGCTACGAGTTCTCGACCCTGCGCCCCAAGGGCGCCTACGTGGCCGGCGCCGGGGCCTACACCTCCGGGCCGCTCTCCTTCATGGACATCTACGACAAGATGTGCTTCACCGTCTCCTCGGCCGGTGGCCGGCGCGGCGCCCAGATGGCCACCTTCGACATCGGCCATCCGGACGTGGTGGACTTCATCCGTGCCAAGCGCGAGGACGGCCGCCTGCGCCAGTTCAACCTCTCGCTGCTGATCACGAAGGAATTCATGGAGGCGGTCAAGGCCGACGGCGAGTGGAAGCTGGCCTTCCCGCTGCGCGCGGAAGAGCTGGAGACGGAGAAACTCGACCTCGACGATCCCACCCAGGTGGTGTGGCGCGACTGGCCCACCGACGAGGGCTACATCCGCAACGCGCGTGGCCAGGTGGCCTGCAAGGTCTATCGCACCCTCCGCGCGCGGCGCCTGTGGGACGTCATCATGGCCTCCACCTACGACTTCGCCGAGCCGGGTTTCATTCTCATCGACCGCGTCAACGAGATGAACAACAACTGGTGGTGCGAGAACATCCGCGCGACCAACCCCTGCGTGACCGCGGATACCTGGGTGCATACCAGTGAGGGTCCCAGGCAGGTTGCGGAACTGACGGGCAAGCGCTTCGTGGCGTTGGTGGACGGGCAGAAGTACCTCAGTGGCGAGGCGGGTTTCTTCAGAACAGCAACGAAACCGGTGGTCAGGCTCGTGACCGCGGAAGGTCACCAGTTGCGCCTTACCTCGGATCATCGTGTTCGTCGCGTTACCCGTTTCACGCGTTACACGACGGACACCGAATGGTGTGCTGCAGGTGATCTGCGCCCGGGAGACCGGGTTCTGCTCAATGATCACCGCAAGGCGTCCGACTGGCCCGGCAGGCATACACGTGAGGAGGGGTATCTCCTGGGCCTGCTTGTCGGAGATGGAACGCTCAAGACGGACAAGGCCGTGCTTTCGGCATGGATGCCTGCCAGCGTGGCAAACGGTGCCCCCGATGGAACCGGCTCCGGGGTGACCGCGGTCATGGAGGAGGCCTTGCGGGCTGCCCGGACACTGCCCCATCGAGCCGATTTCAAGGGGTGGCAGGGGGTTGCCGGCCGCAATGAATTCCGGCTCTCGCTGGCCGCGTTGCGGGACCTGGCCTTTTCGCTTGGCATGCGCCCCGGCGACAAGCGGATCACTCCGGCACTCGAAAAGGGTTCCAGCGACTTCTACCGCGGATTCCTGCGCGGCCTGTTCGATGCAGACGGTTCCGTGCAGGGGAGCCAGGGCAAGGGCGTGAGCGTCCGTCTTGCCCAGTCCAGTCTCGATCACCTGCACGCCGTGCAGCGCATGCTGCTCCGGCTGGGGATCAACTCCAGGATCTATCGTGATCGCCGTCCCGCCGGAGAATCGCGCCTGCCTGACGGAAGGGGCGGGACATCCGCATACGCGATCCGGTCTCAGCACGAACTGGTCATCAGTGGCGAGAATCTGCTCCGTTTTCATCAGGAAATCGGTTTTGCAGACGTGGAAAAGGCCGGGCGTCTGGAAAAGGCGCTTGTCGCCTATCGCCGGCAGCTCAACCGGGAGCGTTTCGTCGCGCGGGTGCTGGAAGTCGTGCCGGACGGCATCGAAGACGTCTTCGACGTCCAGATTCCCGGAATCAACACCTTTGATGCCAACGGGTTGCATGCCCACAACTGCGGCGAACAGCCATTACCCCCCTACGGTTCCTGCCTGCTGGGTTCGGTCAACCTGACCCGCTTCGTGCGCGAGCCCTTCACCGAGCGCGCCCGCTTCGACTGGGAACGCTTCCGCCGCGTGGTGCGTATCTTCACCCGCATGCTCGACAACGTGGTCGAGATCAACGGCCTGCCGCTCCCCGGCCAGCGCGAGGAGATCCTGCGCAAGCGCCGTCACGGCATGGGGTTCCTGGGGCTGGGGTCGACGCTCGCCATGCTGCGCATGCGCTACGGGGCGCCGGACTCGCTGGCCTTCACCGAGCGCGTGGCGAAGGAACTGGCGGTCGAGGGTTGGCGCACGGCGCTGGAGCTCGCCCGCGAGAAGGGGCCGGCGCCGCTCCTGGAGGAGACCTTCGAGGTCACCGAGTCCATGCTCGAGCGGCGACCCGAGATGCGGCGCGACGGCTGGAAGGTCGGCGACCGCATTCCCGGCAAGGTGCTGCACGCCCGTTACAGCCGCTACATGCAGCAGCTGGCCGAGGAAGAGCCGGAGCTGGTGGCGGAGCTCGCCGAGGTGGGCGCCCGGTTCACGCACCACAGCTCGATCGCGCCCACCGGCACCATCTCGCTGTCGCTGGCCAACAACGCCAGCAACGGCATCGAGCCCTCCTTCGCGCACCACTACTTCCGCAACGTGATCCGCGAGGGGCGCAAGACCAAGGAGAAGATCGACGTCTACTCCTTCGAGCTGCTCGCCTACCGGCACCTGGTGAACCCGAAGGCCATGCCCTATGCCGAGGATCCCGAGGCCCGGCTGCCGGACTACTTCGTCACCGCCGAGGACATCACGCCGAAGGAGCACGTCGACATCCAGGCCGCGGCCCAGAAATGGATCGATTCCTCCATCTCCAAGACCGCCAACGTGCCGACCGACTATCCCTACGAGGACTTCAAGGACATCTACCTCTATGCCTACGAGAAGGGGCTGAAGGGCTGCACCACCTTCCGGTTCAATCCCGAGGCCTTCCAGGGCGTGCTGGTCAAGGAGAAGGACCTGGAGAACACCACCTACGTGTTCGAGCTGGAGGACGGCAGCGTGGTCGAGCTCAAGGGCAACGAGGAGGTCGAGTACGACGGCGAGGTGCATACCGCGGCCAACCTCTACGACGCCCTCAAGGAAGGCTACTACGGCAAGTTCTGAATCGCGGGGAGAGACCGATGACCGTTCGCATCGACAAGAAGATCGTGGGTTACAGCGTGCGCACCGGCGAGGAGGAAGGCCAGGCGCAGCAGGCGGCGGGGCAGGCCGCCGGGCGGAAGGAGGGCGACAAGGTCGTCCAGCTGCACGAGAAGCTGGAGCGGCCCGAGATGCTGCTCGGCTCCACCTACAAGATCAAGACACCGCTCTCCGAGCACGCGCTCTACGTCACCATCAACGACATCGTGCTCAATCCCGGCACCGAGCACGAGGTGCGCCGTCCCTTCGAGATCTTCATCAACTCGAAGAACATGGACCACTTCCAGTGGATCGTGGCGCTGACGCGCATCATCTCGGCCGTGTTCCGCAAGGGCGGGGACGTGACATTCCTGGTCGAGGAGCTGCGCTCGGTGTTCGACCCGCGCGGCGGCTATTTCAAGAAAGGGGGGCGGTACATGCCTTCGCTGGTGGCCGAGATCGGGGACGCCATCGAGTGTCACCTGCGCATGATCGGCATGCTTCGGGACGAGGGCCTGGACGCGCACCAGCGCAAGCTGGTCGAGGAGAAGCGGGCCCAGTACGAGGCGGCGCTCGCCGCCGCCGGGGCCGCGAACGGCGGAGATGCCTTCCCGGAAGGGGCGCAGCTGTGCGGCAAGTGCCAGACGCGGGCCGTGGTCCAGATGGACGGCTGCATGACCTGCCTCAACTGCGGCGATTCCAAGTGCGGCTGAGCCGCATGCCCGATGGGAACCAGGGAGGATTCCGCTCCATGTACCTGCAGCACAAGCCCATTCCCGGGTACTGGTACACCAACATCGTCGGCCAGCTCCTCCAGGTCCGGATGCTGCTCTACCGGGGTACGCACCTGGTACGGATCCAGGTCGAGTATGCCAACGGGCGGCGGGAAGGCCTGACCCCGGGCGACTGGTACCGGCTCGACCTGGCGCTGCACTCGCCGCGGCGCGTGCGCTGGGACCGGATTCACGACCTCTGAAGCCCGCCGCGTGGTCGAAGCCTGCTTCATTCCCGGACCCGCCGGCCGGCTCGAAGCCCTGGCCGAGACCCCACGGGATCCGCCCTGCGCCGTGGCCGTGATCTGCCACCCGCATCCGCTCTACGGCGGGACCCTGCAGAACAAGGTGGTGCACATGCTGGCCAGGACCATGCGGGAACGGGGCGCGGCCACGGTGCGGTTCAACTTCCGGGGCGTCGGGCGCAGCGAGGGGCGTTACGACGAAGGCCGGGGGGAACGCGAGGACGCACGCGCCGTGCTGGCGTGGGCGCGGGCCTGGCAACCCGGGGTGAAGGCCTGCTGGCTGGGTGGGTTTTCCTTCGGGGCCTGGGTGGCCTGGCGGCTGGCCTGCGAGGAACGACTGGACCACCTGGTCACGGTGGCACCGGCCGTCACCCTGTTCGCCCGGCGCGGTACGCCGGACGACTGCCCGGTCAGGGCGCGGTGGTTGCTGGTGATCGGCGAGGAAGACGAGATCGTCTCACCCGCCGCCGTGCTCGACTGGGCGCGCCGGCAGCCGGTACCGCCCCGGGTCGAGACGGTCCCCGGGTCCGGCCATTTCTTCCATGGTCACCTTCAGGCCTTGCGCGATGCGGTCGCGCCGCACCTGTCCTGTCCCTGAAGGCGCAGCTCAGGGGCGCGGGTCTTCCTGCAGGGCGCGCTCGGCGTAGCGGAACACTTCCGAGGGGGAGGCGAAGGTCCGGTGCACGGTGCGATTGCCGATGATTCCGGTCCAGTAGGAAGGGCGGACGCCCTGCTTGAAGACCGGCCGGGCCCGCACTTCGGTCCCGTGGATCAGGCGCATGACGGACTGGTTCATGGTCCACTCCTCTCCAAGGGTCCTGTTCTTTTTTTCGGCCGATCGCTGCAATCCCTGTGCCCGCTTTCGGATCTGCAGTAGAATCAGGCAATTGCCAGGTTACGCACGCGACCTTCCCGATGCGACGCGCCAAGGATGAAAACTATTCCGACAGGTCCCGCGCCACGGCGAGGACGAGACCTGCGGGTGATTTAAATATTAGAAAATCTGGATATGCTGTCCATATTGCCATGGGGATAGGCTGAGGCATGTACCGGCAACACTTCGGATTGCAGGGCAAGCCTTTCTCCATCGCGCCGGATCCCCGCTTCCTCTACCTTTCGGAACGGCACCGCGAGGCCCTGGCGCACCTGCTGTTCGGTCTCGGCGAGGGGGGTGGCTTCGTGCAGCTCACCGGCGAGGTGGGGACCGGCAAGACGACCCTGTGCCGGGCACTGCTCGAACAGCTCCCGGACGAGGTGGACGTGGTGCTGGTATTCAACCCCCGGGTGGATGCCTTCGAGCTCGTCAAGGGCATCTGTGACGAGCTGGGCGTCGCCTACCCGCCGGGTACGCACCGTCTCAAGGTCCTGGTGGACGCACTCAACGCGCACCTGATCGCGGCCCACGCCCGCGGTCGCCGCACGGTGCTGATCATCGACGAGGCCCAGAACCTGGACCGCGATGTCCTCGAGCAGGTCCGCCTGCTGACCAACCTGGAGACCGCCGAAGAGAAGCTGCTGCAGATCCTGCTCATCGGTCAGCCCGAGCTCAAGACCCTGCTGGCCCGCGACGACCTGCGCCAGCTCGAGCAGCGCATCACCGCCCGCTATCACCTCGACCCCCTCGGCCCGGAGGAGACCCGCGCCTACGTCCGTCACCGCCTGCGCGTGTGCCAGGGCGACGTCGACCTCTTCACGCCCCGGGCCCTGGACCTCGTCCACCGCTACTCGGGGGGGATCCCGCGCCTCATCAACGTCCTCTGCGACCGGGCCCTGCTGGGGGCCTACGTGGAGGACAAGCGACGCGTCGACGCCGCGATCGTGCGGCGGGCGGCCGCGGAGGTGTTGCCCGGGGCGCGGCCTTCGTCCGCCGCGTCGGCCCGGCGTCCCTGGCGGGCCTGGCTCGCGGGAGGGATCGGGGCGGCTGCGGTGGGGCTGGCCGTGCTGGGCGGGGGCTACCTGCGCCCCTCGGGGCAGCCGGCCGCGTCCCGGCCCGCCGTCTCCGCTGCCGGTACCGAGCGCCCGGAGGCGGCGCCCCCGGCCGGACCGGCGGCGGTCGCCGGGACCCCGCGGGGGGCACGGCCGGCGCCGGGTCCGGCGGCACCGGCGCACGGGGAGAGGGCGCGTGCGGCCGCCGCGGCGCCGGCCACCCGTGCCGGGGACGCCGGGCGGGAGGTGCCGCTGGCCGAGCGCATCCGCCGCCTCGACTACGGGGACACCCTGGCCGCCTGGCAGCGCCTCTTCCGGCGCTGGGGCGCGCGTTTCGTGCTCGATTCCCCGCAGTCACCTTGCGAGCAGGCCCGCGCCCAGGGATTGCGTTGCCTGGTGTTGCGGGGCAACTGGCACCGGTTGCGGGCCTTCGACCGTCCGGCCCTGCTCGACCTCGTGCGTGCCGATGGTACCCATGCCCGGGTGTTGATCAGCCGCTGGCCCGCCCGGGGACAGCCCGAGGTAGTGCTCGGCACCGAGCACCGGCGCCTGCCACCCGAGGCGCTCGAGCGCTGGTGGTTCGGGGACTTCGTCCTGCTCTGGCGGCCCCGCACGCAACGGGATCTGCTGCGGCCGGGCGACCATGGGCGCGACGTCCTCTGGGTGCGGCGCCAGCTCGCCCGGGCCCTGGGCACGGAGGTGCTCGAGGCCCCGGACCCCTTGCGTTTCGATGCGCGGTTGTCGGCGGCCGTGCGCCGCTTCCAGGCCGCCGGTGGCTTGCACCCGGATGGTATCATCGGCGCCCAGACCCTGATCCGTCTCAACAGCCTGGATCCGGATTTCACGGGACCCCGCCTCGACGCACCGGAAACCTGAGCCATGACCTACATTCTCGAGGCTCTGAGAAAGTCCGCCGCCGAGCGCCGCCTGGGGCAGGTGCCGGCGCTCGACGTCCCCCCGGAAGTGACCGCCGCCCCGGCGCCGGTCGGCGGGCGCGGCCGGCGCCTGCGGGGCATCGGGGTCGTGCTGGGGGCGGTGTTGGTCGCCGGAAACCTCGCGCTCACGCTGTGGCTGTGGTGGGACCGGCACGCACCCGCCTCGGCGCCGTCCGGGACGGGCAGGGCGCAGCCTGCCGGCGCACGCCCGGCGGCGCCCCCGTCCACGGCGCTCGAGGTCCCCGCCGCCGGGAGCGGGCAGGGCACGCCTGCGGCGGCACCGACTCGTGCCGCGGCCGCTCGCCCCCTGCATCCGCGGCCTCTCGCCGGGCCGGTCCCGGTGGAGGCACCGCCCGTCGCCGTGGTACCGGCGACGGACGTCCCGCCCGCAACGCCGTCGGTGGCGCGCACCGTCGTCCATGAAAAGGTGTCCGCTCGGGAAGCGGAGGTACCCGCCTGGACGGCCCTGCCGGAGTCCGTGCGGGCGCGCCTGCATCGGCCGCACCTCGACGTCCACGTCTACGATGACGACCCGGCCCGACGCTTCGTGCGCCTCGACCAGCGCAAGTACCGAGAGGGCGAGACGACCGCCGGGGGGTTCCGGGTCGAGCGCATCACGCGCGCGGGCGTGGTCCTCTCCCGGCAAGGGGTCCGATTCCTCTTGCCGCGCCCCTGAGTTCGCCCGTGACGGCCATGCCCTTGCGTCGCCTGCTCACCGCCTTCCTTGCCGGCACCCGGGAAGCACCCGCGGATCCCGGTACGGCCACGACCGACCTGCGCCGCGCCACCGCGGCCCTGCTGGTGGAGATGATGCGCGCGGACTTCGAGAAGGATCCCGGTGAACGGGACCGGGTGCTCGCCCTGTTGCGCGAACACTTCGCGCTCGACGCGGCGGCGGCCCGGGCATTGCTGGAACTGGCCGAACGGGAGGTCGAGGAGGCGAGCTCCCTGTTCGGTTTCACGCAGATCGTCGATCGCACCTGCACGCCGGAGGAGAAGATCCGGATCGTCGAGGCGCTCTGGGAAGTGGCCTGGGCCGACGGTCGGCTCGACAAGTACGAGGAATACCTCGTGCGCAAGCTCGCCGACCTGTTGCACGTGCGCCATGCCGACCTGGTCCAGGCCAAGCACCG
>RFHK01000094.1 GCA_003695825.1 Gammaproteobacteria bacterium
CCCGCCTCCACGAGGAAGTCCTGCAGGATGTCGTCGTCAGGATCGAGACTCATCGCCGTATCCCTTCTGGCTGTCACCCATGATCGCGCCCCGGGTCAGAATCCCAGGCTGGAGAGCAGTTCGTCCACGTCGTCCTGGCTGCTGACCACCTCGCCGGTCTCCAGGCCCTCGTCCACGCCGGGCACGTGGGGCCCGTGCCCCTGGCTGCCGGACGGTTCCCGGGCCTCCGCACGGGCCTCGGGACGGAACTGGCGACCGGAGAGCCGGACCAGCTCGACCAGGTTGTCCTCCACGTCCTGCACCAGCTTGATCACCTTGCGGATCACCTGCCCGGTGAGGTCCTGGAAGTCCTGCGCCATCATCACCTCCGAGAGGCGGTCGTAGAGGGTCGAGGCCTGGGCCTCGGCCTGTTCCAGGAAGCGGTCGAGCTCGGGAATGAGCCGGCGGAATTCCTCCGCGACCATGTCGCGCCGCCGGAAGCGCTGCCATTCCTCGTGCAGCCGGTGGGCCTCCTCGCGCAGCCTCTGGGCCACCGGCAGGCTTTCCTCGACCGCCCCCAGGGTGCGGTGGGCGGCGCGCTCGGTCATCTCGATGACGTGGTTGAGCCGGTGCTTGGCATCCGGAATGTGGCGCTCGGTCATGTCGACGATGCGCGAGTCGAGGTGAAAGCTCGACAGGGCATCGTGCAACTGCCGGGTGAGCTTGCCCAGTTCCTGGAACAGCCCCTCCTCGCGCTGGCGCGTCAATTCGTCCAGGCAGGCGTTGACGGCCGCCTCGTCGCCTCGTTCGAGGGCCTCGACCAGTCCGCGGGCGACGTCGAGCGCCACGCCCTGGATGGCTTGCTTCTCGGCCTTGAGGTTCTCCATGGTGCGCTCCTGCTCCTGCTTCTGCTTCTTCTGCGTCCGGTCACGCGGAGGCGGCGAGCCGCTCGAAGATGCGGTCGATCTTTTCCTTGAGGGTCTGGGCCGTGAACGGCTTGACGATGTAGCCGTTGACGCCGGCCTGGGCCGCCTCGATGATCTGGTCCTTCTTGGCCTCCGCCGTGACCATCAACACCGGCAGGTGGGCGAGCTTGGGGTCGGAGCGCACGGCCTTGAGCAGCTCGATACCGGTCATGCCGGGCATGTTCCAGTCCGTGATCAGGAAATCGAAGTTGCCCGACTGCAGCATCGGCAGCGCGGTATTGCCATCGTCCGCCTCGTGGGTGTTGTTGAAGCCGAGATCCCGCAGCAGGTTCTTGATGATCCGCCGCATCGTGGAGAAGTCGTCCACGATCAGGATCTTCATGTTCGTGTCCAAGGCAGCCTCCTCAGCGTCCTTTGCCCGCGGGGCACATCGCCCCGTCCCAGGCTCTTATCGTCCGCCACCGCAAAACTTTGAGCAGCGGCCCTCAGTCCTTCACCCAGTCGGCCATGCGGGCACGCAGGCGGATGAGCGCCTGCCCGTGGATCTGGCAGACGCGCGATTCCGAGACACCCAGCACCTCGCCGATCTCGCGCAGGTTGAGCTCCTCGTCGTAGTAGAGCGCCATGACCAGCCGCTCGCGCTCGGGCAGGCCGGCGATGGCCTCGGCGAGGGCTTCCTGGAAGCTCGAGGCCTGCAGGTCGTCGAACGGCTGGTTGCCCTCGTCGAGCGACCGGATCTCGTTGTCGTCCCCGCCCGCGCCGGGGTCCTCGAAGCTGAACACCCGGGCGCCGGTGGCGTCCTGGAGGATGCGGTGATACTCCTCGATGGTGATGCCGAGCAATTCCGCCACCTCGCTGTCGCGCGCGTCCCGTCCCTCCCGGTTCTCGATCTCGCGCACCGCCTCGGCCACCTGGCGCGCCTTGCGGTGCACCGAGCGCGGCGTCCAGTCCGTGCGGCGGATCTCGTCGAGCATGGCGCCCCGGATGCGGATACCGGCATAGGTCTCGAAGCTGGCGCCCTGGGAGGGATCGTAGTTGCGGGCGGCCTCCAGGAGGCCGATCATGCCGGCCTGGATGAGATCGTCGGCCTGCACGCTCGGCGGCAGCCGGCTCATGAGGTGGTAGGCGATGCGCTTGACCAGCGGCGCATGCTGCATCACCAGCTCGTCCTGGTTGATCCCCTGGGTCTCCGCGTAGGCGGAAGCGGCTTTCTTCATCGGAGAACCTCCATCTGGCCGCTGTTCGCGTGAATGAGTCGTTCCACGAAGAACTCGAGATGGCCGGCGGCCCCGGTCGGCACCGGCCAGTCGGAAACCTTCTGGGCCAGGGTGCGGAAGGCCATGGCCGAGCGGGAACGGGGATAGGCATCCACCACGGATTTCTGGCGCTTGACGGCCTTGCGCAGGTAGTCGTCCCAGGGCACGGCGCCCAGGTAGGCGAGCATGACGTCGAGGTAACGGTCGGTCACCCGCACCAGCTTGGCATAGAGATCCCGTGCCTCCTGGGCGCTGTGGGCCATGTTGGCGAGGATGCGGAACCGCGTCACGCCGAAGTCGCGGCTCAGTACCTTGATCAGCGCGTAGGCGTCGGTCAGCGAGGCGGGCTCGTCGCAGACCACCACGATCACTTCCTGGGAGGCGCGCACGAAACTGATCACGCTGTCGGAGATGCCCGCCGCGGTGTCGACGAGCAGCACGTCGAGCTCGTGGTTGAGCTCGCTGAAGGCGCGCACCAGCCCGGCGTGCTCCGCGGGGCTGAGTTCCGCCATGGCCTGGGTGCCGCTGGAGGCCGGGACGATGTGGAGCCCGGCCGGACCGTCGATGATGATCTCTTCGAGGGTGCGTTCGCCGCGCACGACGTGCGAGAGGTCGTACTCGGGATGCAAGCCGAGCATCACGTCCACGTTGGCCAGGCCCAGGTCGGCGTCCAGGAGCATCACCCGCTTGCCGAGGACCGCCAGGGCCACGGCGAGGTTGACCGAGACGTTGGTCTTGCCGACCCCGCCCTTGCCGCTGGTGACGGCGATCACCCGCACCGGTCTGGGATGGCGCATGTGGCGAATCCCCGCGGCCTGGTCCCTGCGCATGCTAGATTCCCGAGTTGGCTGCCAGCGGGCCAAAACGTTCGGCGAGTAGGCTGTCATCGCTCTCCTGTCCATGTTGCTGCATGAGGGCCAGGGCCCGGTTGACGAGGTTCTGGGCGCGGGCCGGCTGGAGGTCCTCCGGGACCCGCTGCCCGTCGCAGACCCAGGCGACGGGCAGCCGGTGGCGGATCAGGGCCCCCAGGACCCCGCCGAGCGTGGCCGCCTCGTCGGTCTTGGTCAGCACCGCCCCGCGCAGGCGCACCCGGCCGAAGGCCGTGATCGTCTCCTCGAGCACTGCAGCCTGGGTGGTGGCGGACAGCGCCAGGTAGGTGGAGACGGGCGTACCCGCCCCTTCCAACAGGGTGAATTGCTCGGCCAGGCGCAGGTCACGCTGGCTCATGCCGGCCGTGTCGATCAGCACCAGGCGCCGGTCGGCCAGGCTGCGCAGGGCGTGCTCCAGGGCGTGGCGATCGTCGGCCACCTGGACGTGCACGCCCAGCAACCGCCCGTAGGTCACCAGCTGTTCCTGGGCGCCGATGCGGTAGCTGTCGGTCGAGACCAGGGCCAGGCTGCGCGGTCCGTGCCGCAGCGCGAAGCGTGCGGCGAGCTTGGCGATGGTGGTGGTCTTCCCCACTCCCGTGGAACCGACCAGCGCCACGACGCCCCCCTGGTCCAGCAGCGGGTCCTCGGCGACCGGGAGGGCGCCCGCGAGCAGCGCGAGGGCCTGGTGCCAGGCCTGCTCGGGATCGGCCTCGTCCGCCACCTGGCGGGCGATCCCGGCCCCGATCGCCGGCGGCAGCCCGAGGGTGTCGAGGCGCCGCAGCACTTCCACCTCGACCGGCCGGGTACGCTTGAGCTCGCCCCAGGCCAGGTGGGCGAGCTGGTGTTCGAGCAGGGTGCGCAGTTCCTGGATCTCGGCCCGCATGGCGCCGATGGCCGGATCCTCGAGCCATTCCGGGGCGAGCTGGCTGCGCCGGGCGGCCCGGCCGCCCGCGCCCGGCCCGTCGCCACGCCCGGCCGCGGCTCGGCGCAGGCGCCCCGGCACCCCGGGCGCCGTGTCCGGCGCCTCGGCGTCTGCATCCAGGGCCTCCGGTTTGCCCGGCGTCTCCCCGGGATCCGCGGCCACGGCGGAGAAACCGGATTCCGGGGCCGGGGCGGCGGGCTCCGCGGCGGCCCGGACCTGCTGCTCGTCGTAGTCGATCGCCGCCACCAGCTCGACGCCCTGCGCCACCCGCCGGTTGGAGAGGATCACCGCATCCGGACCCAGGGTCTCCCGGACCTTGCGAATGGCCTGTCGCATGTCCGGTGCAAAGAAACGCTTGATCTTCATGCCTTCGTCCTCGTCTCAGCGCCAGGCCTCACGACGATTGCAGGCCTGCCGGCCCCTGACCCACCGTGGCGACCACCCGGATGCGGCGGTCGTCGGGGATCTCGTTGTAGGACAGCACGTGCAGTCCCGGGATGCTGTGCCGTACCAGCTTCGCCAGCCAATGGCGGACCGGCGGGGCGACCAGCAGGACCGCCGGCTGGCCCTGGGCCTCGAGGCGGCCGGCCTGCTCGGCGAGGCTGCGGTGGAGCTGCTCGGCCAGCCCGGGTTCGAAGCCGGCGCCGCCTGCGCCTTCCTGGCCGCCCTGGAGACCTTGGAGCAATATCTGTTCCAGTCCCGGATCCAGCGTAATGACGGGAAGTTCCTCCTTCAGGCCATTGATTTCATGGATGATCTGCCTGCCCAGGGCCTCCCGGACCGCGGCCGTCAAGTTCATGACGTCCTGGGTGCGCGGCGCCTGCTCGGCCAGGGTCTCGGCGATGGTGCGCAGGTCGCGGATCGGCACGCCCTCCTCGAGCAGGTTCTGCAGTACCTGCACCACCACCCCGAGCGGCAAGGCGTTGGGCACCAGGTCCTCCACCAGCTTCGGCGCCACCTTGGCCAGCCCGTCGAGCAATTGCTGGACCTCGTCGTAACCGAGCAGCTCGTGGGCATGGGACTGGAGCAGCGTGCTGAGATGGGTGGCGATGACGGTGGCGGGATCGACCACCGTGTAGCCCAGCGACTGGGCCTGCTCGTGCAGCGCCGGGTCGATCCACCAGGCCTCCAGGCCGAAGGCCGGGTCTTTGGTGGCGATGCCCTCGATCTCGCCGTAGACCTGGCCCGGGTTGATGGCGAGCTCGCGGTCCGGGTGGATCTCGGCCTCGCCCACGGGCACGCCGTGGAGCGTGATGCGGTAGGCATTGGGAGCGAGCTCGAGGTTGTCGCGAATGTGCACCGGCTGGATCAGGAAACCCAGCTCCTGGGAGAGCTTGCGGCGTACCCCCTTGATGCGGTCCATGAGCGCCCCGCCCTGGGCACGGTCCACCAGGGGAATCAGGCGGTAGCCGACCTCCAGCCCGATGACGTCCACCGGTCCCACGTCTTCCCAGCCCAGCTCGCGGGGTGCGGGGGGTTCGGCCTCGGCCGGTGCCGTCTCCTCGGGCCGGGCCTCCTCGGACCGGAGGCGCTGCTGCATCCACCAGGCCGCCCCGCCCCCGGCGGCCGCCAGGGTCAGGAAGGCGAGATTGGGCATGCCCGGGATCAGGCCCAGCAGGCCGAGGATCCCCGAGGTGACGCCCAGGGCCATGGGGCGCTGGAAGAGCTGGCCGAACACCTGGCGGCTCATGTCCTCGGAACTGCTGGAGACCCGGGTGACGATGATGGCCGTGGCCGTGGACAGGATCAGGGAGGGAATCTGGGCCACCAGACCGTCACCGATGGTGAGCAGGGTGTAGTTGTGCACCGCGTCGGACAGGCGCATGTCGTGCTGCAACACGCCGATGGCCAGCCCGCCCAGGATGTTGATCGCCAGGATGAGGATGCCGGCGATGGCGTCCCCGCGCACGAACTTGCTGGCACCGTCCATGGCGCCGTAGAAATCGGCCTCGCGGGCGATCTCCTCGCGCCGCCGCCGGGCCTCGTCCTGGTCGATCAGCCCGGCGTTGAGGTCGGCGTCGATGGCCATCTGCTTACCGGGCATGGCATCGAGGGTGAACCGCGCGCTCACCTCGGAAACCCGGCCGGCGCCCTTGGTCACCACCACGAAGTTGATGATCACCAGGATGGCGAACACCACCAGGCCAACGGCGTAGTTGCCCCCGATGACGAACTCGCCGAAGGCCTGGATCACCCGGCCGGCGGCCGCCGTGCCCGTGTGTCCCTGCAGCAGCACCACGCGCGTGGAGGCGACGTTGAGCGCCAGACGCAGCAGCGTGGCGACCAGCAGCACGGTGGGAAAGATCCCGAAATCGAGCGGTCGCAGGCTGTAGATCGTCACCATCAGGATGACGATCGAGAGGGCGATGTTGAAGGTGAAGAACAGGTCCAGGAGCACCGGCGGCAGGGGCAGGACGATCATCGCCATCAGCATCAGGAGCAACAGCGGCGCCCCCAACCCGGTACGGAGCAGATCGCGGAACTGGAAGCCGAGAACCGTCTCGCTCATGGTTCACCCTGTCACCGCCGGAAATCCGGCGTCAGCGATTGCCATTCAAGATGCTTGCCATGCACGGGCCCGGGACCGGGTCACTCGGGGTCGTAGCGGAATGCCTCGGGCACCTCGATCTCGGGACGCTCGAGGCCGCCCCGGGCGTGGGCGGGCGTGGCGCGCAACCGGTAGACGTAGGCGAGTACCTGGGCGACGGCGAGATAGAGCCCGGCCGGGATCTCGGCGTCGAGCTCGGTGGTGTGATAGAGCGCCCGGGCCAGGGGCGGTGCCGAGAACAGGGGCACGTCGTGCGCACGCGCGATCTCGCGGATGCGCTGCGCGACCAGGCCGCGGCCCTTGGCCACCACCCGGGGGGCCTTCATGCGCTGCTCCTCGTACTTGAGCGCCACGGCGAAATGGGTGGGGTTGGTAATGACCACGTCGGCCTCCGGCACGGCCTCCATCATGCGCCGGCGGGCCGCCTCCTGCTGCAACTGCCGGATGCGGCTGCGCACCTCCGGCTTGCCCTCGGTGTCCTTGAGCTCGTCGCGCAGCTCCTGGCGCGTCATCTTCAATTGCCGGGTGTGCTCCCAGAGCTGGAAAGGCACGTCGAACAGGGCCACCAGCACGAGCGAGGCGCTCAACAGCACGAATCCCCACGCCAGCAGGTGACCGGCATGGGCCAGGGCGCGTGCCACGTCCTCGCTGCCCAGGCCCAGCATCTCGGCGAACCAGCCGCGCAGCAGCAGCACACCCACGGCGCCGACGAGCACGAACTTCACCAGGGCCTTGGCCAGCTCCATCGCGCCGCGGGCGGAGAAGATGCGCTTGAGGCCGCGCACCGGATCGAGCTTCTCGGGCCGGAAGGCGAGCGCCTCGGCGCTGAACACCCAGCCTCCCAGGGCCAGGGAGGCCCCCACGGCGACCACGCCCATGAGCACCAGGAAGGGCAGGATGCCGAGAAACCCGGTGCGCAAGGCCGCGCCGAGCGCCGGCACGACGGTGGCGGCCCGGTGCAGGTCGTGGCGGTCGACACGAAAGGCCTCCTGCAGCACCTGTCCGAGCTGGGTGACCATGTCGTCGCCGAGCACGAGCAGGGCCCCCGAGGCCACGAGCAGCATGAGCACGGTGTTCAGTTCCCGTGAACGGGGAACCTGGCCCTTGCGGCGCGCGTCCCGCCGCCGTTTCTCGGTCGGCTGTTCGGTGCGTTCCTGGCCGTCGCGTTCCTCAGCCATGTCCGCTCCCCGTCAGGCTTCCCAGGAACGCGAAGGCCCGCCCGAGCAGCCGCGCGAACTCGGGATGAAACCCGGGCAGGGCGAACAGGATCACCGCGAAACCGAGTGCCAGGGTGGCAGGAAACCCCACGGCGAAGATGTTGAGCTGGGGTGCGGCGCGGGTGATGACGCCGAAGACCAGATTGGCGAGCAGCAACGCCACCACCACCGGAAGGCCGACGAGCACGCCGCCGGCGAACAGCTCTCCGCCCCAGAGCGCGAGGCGCCGCAGGTCGTCCGCGTGCAGCCCGATGGGGGCCACCGGCAGGGTGCGGAAACTCTCCGCTACCAGCGAGAACAGGGCCAGGTGCCCGTCGAGCGCCAGGAACAGGAGGCTGGCGAGGGTGACGTAGTAGCGGCTGACGACCGGGACCTGGATCCCGTTCTGGGGATCCACCAGGGTGGCGAACCCCAGGCCCATGGTCATGCCCACCAGCTGCCCGGCCATCACCAGGGCGCTGAACACGACCTGCAGCACCA
>RFHK01000095.1 GCA_003695825.1 Gammaproteobacteria bacterium
CAGGAAGATGCCACCGTCGAAATTGAGCAGCTTCTCCTTCAGCGAGAGGTGCTCGGAACCCGGGATGAAGGCGGCCGGGTAGTTCTGCCGCAGGGCGTATTCGCTCTCCGGATCCTTCACGCCGATGGCCGCGTAGTTGTAGTCGATACCGGGCGAGAGGACGAGGAACTCGTAGTCGACGTAGCCGGCGTTGGTGTAGACACGGCGGCGCGTGCGATCGACGTCGACCACCATCGCGTTGAAGAACAGGTAGCCGTTGTTGCGCGCCGCGTCGAGGTAGCTGTGCATGAGGAACTCGAGCTTGACGAGGTCCGCCAGCCACAGGTTGCTGATGGGGCAGGACATGAAGGTCTCACGCCGCTCGATCAGCACCACGTCGAGCTTGGGATCCTCCTTCTTGAGATACTTGGCGATGGTCAGGCCGGACCAGCCGCCACCGACCACCACCACGCGCGGCCCCTTGGGCCGGGGCAGCTCGGCGGCACGCTCGAACACCTTCGAGGTATACGGTGCCTTGCTTCCCCCCGCGGCGACGGTACCGGCGACCGTACCGCAGCCGCCCGCGGCCACGGCCGCCGCCGTGGCACCGGAGAGCTTGAGGAATTCGCGTCGACTCGTGTTGGCGGGAGCAGTGTCGTTTTTCGTCTCGGGTCTTTCCTTCATCACTTTCCTCCTTGGTGAGTGCATGGAACCCGCCGGCCCCCCATGCGATCGGCATGCCCCCGGCCGGCACCTCGGTTCCCTGGGTCGTCTCGGACTACCTTAGCAAAGCCTGCGCCAGTCGCAAGAATTTATTTTGTTCAGCAAGTTACTCTTCCTTTTCCTGACAGGATCAGGACAGCTTCTGCCACGCTGGCAGAAATGACAGTGCCGTTCAGGAAGGCTGTCAAGCCATCATGCACGCATACCGGACCAAGGGCCTCGAGCCCGCACATTGCACCAAGGCGGCGAAAGCGAGCAGGGATCGATCGCTCGGGATCTCGGAATCACAGCAGGTTGCGTGGGTCTCAAGGGGACTTGGTGCGGGTACGGTTTGTGCTGCCCATTGCCTGCTTCGGTCCCGACGGATATTCGCTCGGTTCCGGGGCAACCCTGCATCGTCGGGCCCCCAGGATCATCGCGCGATCTCCGGCCAAGGACCGACGGCCTGTCGGCTCAACTTCGCCTCTCCGGCGCCGATAGCCTCAGGGATCAGGGACAGACCAGGACGAGGGGGGGCCGTGGACGCGCGCGCCTCGGTACGACACTGGGGATTGGGACTGGCATTGCTGCTCTTCTGGACCGCGGCGGTGGCCGTCTCGCTCTACTGGGACCGGCAGCGCATGGAAGAGGCCGTGCTGGAACAGGCGCGGCGCCAGGCGGAGGCGGCGCTCGACACCCAGGCGGCGGTGCGCCATTTCGTCACCCGCGTCGGCGGCATCTACGTCGACGCGGCGCGGGGCGTTGCCCCCAACCCGCACCTCGCCCACCTGCCGGAACGCGACGTGCGCACGCCCACCGGCCGGCACCTGACCCTGGTGAACTCTTCCTACCTCATCCGCCTCATCGACGAGATCGGAACGAGCGGCCCGGCGATCCACGTTCGCACCACGGCCCTGCACCCGCTCTCACCGCTCAACCGACCGGACGCCTGGGAGCGCATGGCCCTCGCGCGCCTGCATGACGGTCGCCGGGAGTGGGGCGAGGTGGTCTCCGGGCCGCAGGGACGCTGGTGGCGGGAGGTGCGCGCCCGCATCGCCACCCAGGCATGCCTCGCCTGCCACAAGCGACAAGGGGTGCGCCCCGGGCAGATGCTCGGCGCCCTCTCGGTGCGCGTGCCGCTCGCCCCGCTGCGCGCCACCCTGGCCCCGCAGTGGCATGCCTTGCTCACGGGCCACCTCGCCTTCTGGTCGCTCGGCTGCCTGGGCATCCTGTGGACACTGCGCCAGCTGCACCGCTGGCGGCTCGAACGCGTGCACATGCAGCAAGACCTCGAGCGGGAGCTGGCCAACGAGCGCGCCCTCTCGGAGATCCTCACGGAATCGCTCTCCAAGCGTCCCTTCGAGGCCCGCATCGCCCGGATCCTGGAGATCACCACCCATGCCCCCGTCGCCGACCTCGACCCGAAGGGCGCCGTCTTCCTCATGGACGAGCAGCAGCAGGCGCTGCGGCTGGTGGCCCAGTCCGGGCTTCCGCCCCCGCTGCTCGAATCCTGTGCCCAGGTACCGCTGGGGCGTTGCCTGTGCGGACGCGCGGCGCTCACCCGCGAGGTGATCTTCGCCGGCTGTGTCGATGCGCGGCACGAGACCCGCTACACGGGCATGCAGGAACACGGCCACTACTGCGTGCCCATCCAGCACGGCCGGCGGCTGCTCGGGGTCTTCACGCTGTACGTGGCGCACGGGCACCAGCGCAACCCCTCGGAGGAACGTTTCCTGCAGACGGTCGCGGACATCCTCGGCAATCTCATCGACCGCCACCTGGCGTACCAGGCACTCCAGCAGCAGGCCTTCCACGACGCCCTCACCGGCCTCCCCAACCGGGCGCTGTTCATGGACCGCGCCCGCCAGCATCTCGAGGAGGAGTGCAAGCGCCGGCCGGTGCTCTCGGCGGTCCTGTTCCTCGACCTCGACGGCTTCAAGGAGGTCAACGACCGCCTGGGACACGAGGCGGGCGACCGGCTGCTGGTCGAGGCGGGACAACGCATCACCGGTTGTGTCCGCGGCACGGACACGGTCGCCCGACTGGGTGGCGACGAGTTCATCGTGCTGCTGCGCGAGATCGGCACCCCCGAGGTGGCGCAACGCATCGCCGACCAGATCCACCAGGTCCTCGCCCGCCCCTTCCGGCTCGACGGGCGCACGGTGCAGGTCTCCGCGAGCATCGGCATCGCCTTCAATGCCCGCCGGCCGGTCTCGCCGGACACCCTGGTGCGCCAGGCCGACACGGCCATGTACCAGGCCAAGACGACGGGCAAGCACCGCACGGTGCTGTTCACGGAGCCGTCGGAAGCATCGGGCGGCCGCTCCTGATGCTGTACATTCCCGGGGGAGTGTGTCAGACTGCAATCCGCTGATCCGTTCGCGTGTCTTTCGCTAGAAGATTCGAGGCGCCCTCGCAGTCCCCCGCAAGATTCTCCGCAAGACCCCAGGCGATCAGTACCCATGCCGGCCGGGCCGGCACGAAGTTCAGCAACAACCCGTCCGCAAGGACAACAGGAGCAAGTCAATGTCTACACGCATCGGCCACGTGAAGTGGTTCAACGAAAGCAAGGGTTTCGGTTTCCTCGCACAAGAGAACGGCCCGGACGTGTTCGTCCACTACAGCGCCATCAACGGAACGGGCTTCAAGACCCTCACCGAAGGTCAGAAGGTCCAGTTCACCATCCAGGAAGGCCCCAAGGGCCCGCAGGCGATGAACGTCGAGATCCTCTGAACGCCCCCCGCCCGGCGCATGCCGGGCGGGACCCGCATTCCAAGAGAAAAGGCCCGTCTTCGGACGGGCCTTTTCTCTTGGGCGCACGCCTGAGTCAGGCGCGGCCGGCGTTGGCGTCCGTCGGGGCGTGGAAATACTCGCTCTCCCGCGCCAGCTCGTCGACCAGCTGGTGAAGGACTTCCAGGCGCTGCTCGGCCGTGCTGATGGGGGCGCAGTCCTCGCAGCGCGGATCCCCGCAGGGCTGGCGCGAATAGAGCCAGTACTGGATGGCCCCGGCCAGCAGGCCGTCGGCGATGTCCCAGAGGCTGGCCTCCTGGTCCGCCTCGGCCAGCCGGTTGCCGAGCTCCACGGCCTCCGAGGCCGCCTGGTCATAGGCATCCATCTGTTCCATCTGCTGGTTCATCGCATCCGCTCTCCGTGATCCCTGGCGCGCATTCTACCATCCTCTCGCCGCGGGCTGGCCCGCCGGGCATGCGCCCGCTATGCTGCGGGCATGGATCGCCCGCTGCGCGTGCTGCTCGCCCCCAACGCCCTGAAGGGCAGCCTCGAGGCCGTGACCGCGACGCAGGTCATGGCCGAGGCCCTCGCGGCCCTGCCCTTCCCCGTCCAGTCCCTCCCGCACCCGGTCGCCGACGGCGGCGACGGCACCCTGGACGTGCTCGCCGCCACCCTCGACGGCGCCCGCATGCAGACCGCCACCGTGGAGGATGCCCTGGGCCGCCCCGTGACGGCCCGTTTCCTGTCCCTCGCCCCGCAGCGGCTGGCCGTGCTCGAGGCGGCCGAGGCCAACGGGCTGCGACGGCTGCGCCCGGAAGAGCGGGACGCATGGCGTGCCAGCAGCCGCGGCGTCGGGCAACTGGTCCGGGCCGCGCTCGACGCCGGGGCCCGGCGCCTGGTGATCGGCATCGGTGGCAGCGCCACCAGCGACGGGGGGCTCGGCATGCTGCAGGCCCTGGGCGTGGACCTGCGCGACCCGGAGGGCCGTCCCGTGCCGGGCAACGGGGCCGGGCTGGAGCGAGTCGCGCACATCGAGACAAAGGGGCTGGATCCGCGCCTCGCCGAGACCACCGTAGAGGTCCTGTGCGACGTGGACAACCCGCTCTTCGGCCCGCACGGCGCGGCCTATGTCTACGCCCCCCAGAAGGGGGCGGACGCGGCCACGGTCGCGCGCCTGGACGCCGGGTTGCGCCACTTCGCTGCCCGGCTGCGCGCGCACCTCGGCCGCGACGTCGCCGGGGTCCCGGGGGCCGGGGCCGCCGGCGGCCTGGGTGCGGCCCTGCTCGCCTTCCTGCAGGCACGCCTGGTGCCCGGCGCCGAGCGCATCCTGGAGCTGACCGGGTTCGACGCCCACCTGGAGGCCTGCGACCTGGTGCTCACCGCCGAGGGCCGGCTCGACACCCAGACGGCACAGGGCAAGGCCCCGGCCGTGGTGGCCCGCCGGGCCGCGGGCCGCGGACTGCCCTGCTTCGCGCTGGCCGGGGCCCTCGCCGCCGATGCCGAGGCCCTGCACGCGGCGGGCTTCACGGCCCTGTTCCCGCTCGTGCCCGGCCCGGTGCGGCTCGAGGAAGCAATGCGCGCGGCCCGCGCGAACCTGGCCCGGGCCACGCGGGAGGCCGTGCGCGCCTTCGCCGCCGGGGGCGGCCGCCTCCCGAGGCAAGATCCGGGCTGAAGATTCGGCGCAGGCGGCCGCTAACCCGTGCGACGACCGAACCTCCGGGGAGGCCCCCGATGAGCGAGGAAGAGAAGGACGGCCGGCCCGTCATCAGCGACGATCCCATCTACCAGCTGCTGCGGGAAGGCAAGATCGAGGAATTCAACCGCCGCAAGGCGGCCGGCGAGGCGATCCAGCTCAGTGGCGTGGACCTGCGCGGGCTCGACCTGCGCGGCCTGGACGCCCACGGCATCGACTTCTCCAACACCTATTTCCGCCAGGCCGACCTGCGCGGCATCGACTTCACCGGCAGCAACCTCGAGGGCGCCAGCCTGCACGGCGCCAAGATCTCCGGCTGCTACTTCCCGCCCGAGCTGCGCGCCGAGGAGATCCAGATGTCGGTCGAGCTGGGTACCCGGCTGCGCTACCGCACCTGACCGGCTTCTTCGACGCGGTTGGTGAGACGGAACACAAAGGGCACAGAGACACAGAGGGCACGAAGATTTCATTAATTATTTCGCATGTGCCACAGGTACGATCCGGAATCCGGTATTCGGCAACCGTTTGATTTTAAGGTTCTGCTCGCTGACATTCGCAGTCGTGGAACGCACCTGATTGTGTGCAGATGAACGAAGCGCTTGATGAGCTCCCGAAAACAAGCATTCTCCATACCCTCTGTGCCTCTGTGTTATGGATCTCCCTGCCCGACAGACACCGCCGCGTACAGCGGCACGTGGCTGGCATACCAGAAGGGCGCATCCTCCACCACGGGTGCGGCGAGCAACAGGGCCTGGCGCACCGGCGCCTGCACGCCCAGCGCCCGGGTCGCCTCGACCAGCGCCGCCGAGGGCGAGGGCAGCACGTCGTCGGGCTCGGCGGGATACTCGGGCGCCCAGGCGAGCCAGCGCCGCACCGGGTTGCGCCAGCCGCGCGGGGTGAAGAAACGCTTCCAGGCACGGGCGACGAGGGTGCGTGCGAGCGGCTTGCCCCGGGGCAGCACCGGCCCGCACCGCGCCAGGGCGCGCGCGAAGAGCCCGTAGTCCTCGAGCCCTGCCTCGGCGAGCACCCGTTCGCCGCGGCGTGCCCGCACCAGGCGCCCGTCGGGCAGCAGGAAGTGGCGGCGCATGAACGCGAACTGGGCCCGGGCCGCCTGCCGGTAGCGCGCCCCGCCCGGTTCCCGGGCCCCCTCGCACAGCGCCTCCAGGGCCAGGGCGTTCCAGGAGGCCAGGCGCTTGCCGTCGACCGGCATGCGACAGTCCGCGCGCGCCCGGCGCAGGCGCTCGAGCAGGCGCGCACGCGCCGGGTCGGGGCGGCGGTCGGCCGGGACGATCAGCCAGCCCCCGGGGAGGCGGTCGGCCGGTGTCAGGCGGAACAGCCGGCGAGCCTGCGCCAGGCCCTTCTCCCCCAAGACGCGGCGCAGTTGGGCCTCGCTCCAGAGGTAACAGCCCCCTTCGTGCCCCTGGTCGTCGACCGCCGAGAGGCTGGCCACGAAGCCGCCCTCCGGGTGGGCCATCGCCCGCAACAGGAAATCGAGGGTCTCGCGCCCCACCGCGCGCCAGTCCGCGCGCTGCCAGCGCCGCCCGGCGCGCAGGTAGAGGGCCGCGAGCTGGGCGTTGTCGTAGAGCATCTTCTCGAAGTGCGGCTGCTGCCACTCGGGGTCGACGGTGTAGCGGAAGAAGCCGCCCCGGAGGTGATCGTGCAGGCCGAGCCCGGCCATCTGTTCCAGCGTCACCCGCAGGTGCTTTTCGTTCCAGGGCGCGTTCGTCTCTTTCACCAGGCGCACCAGCACGTCGAGCTGCGGGCTCATGGGAAAGCGTGACTCGCGACCGAAGCCGCCGGAGAACTCGTCCCCCAACAGCATGGCGTCCTTGAGCAGCCGCTTGCGCAGCGTCTCGTAGCGGGGCAGGCGCGCCGCCGGTGCGACCGCGGGCTGCAGGTCGGCCACCTGGCGATGGGCGAGCCGCCGCAGGTCCTCCGGGCGCCGCCGCCACTCGGCCTGCATCCGCTTCAACACCGAGAGCAGCCGGTCCCGCGGCAGGTAGGTGAAACCGACCAGGGGCTCGCCCTCGGGCGTGAGGATGACCTGCAGCGGCCAACCCGCCCGGCCGCGCGTCTTCTCGACGAAGGCCACCAGGGTGCCGTCGAGCGCCGGGGAGAGCTCCCGGTCGACCTTGATCGCCACGTAACCCGCGTTGAGCACCCGGGCCACCTCCGGGTCGAGGAAGCTCTCGCGGTGCATGACGTGGCACCAGTGGCAGGCGTAGTAGCCGCTGGAGACGAAGATCAGGCGCCCGGTGCGGCGCGCCCGCTCCAGGGCCGCTGCACCGAAGGGCTGCCAGTCGATGGGATCCCGGCCGTGCATGGCGAGATAGGGCGAGGGGTGCCCGGCGAGGGCGTTGGCCCCGGCCGCCAGCGGCCACCAGAGGATCCCCAGCAGCAACCACCCCACGCAAGCCCCCCACCCCCCGGCGGGGCACGGCACCGCCCGCCTCCAGGGGAACCGGGGCAGCCGGAGCCTCCACCTTGCCCTGCGGCGATTCATTCCAGGCCTCCTTCGCGCACGGCTTCCTCGAAGCGCCATCGCGGCACGAACCCCAGCTCGCGCCGGATGCGCGCGGCCTCGTAGCAGGCCGACTCGGTGAGCCGGGCCAGCACCGCCGAATCCAGCGGCAGCGCGCGGCCGGTCCAGCGTTCCAGCCGATCCCCGAGCCGGGCGCCCCAGCGCAACAGCCCCAGGGGCACGGCCAGGCGCGGGGGCGGACGGCCACAGGCCCGGTAGCAGGCCAGGGCCAGGCGGCGCGTGCTGTAACACTCGCCGTCGGTGACATGGTAGACCCGGCCGCGCGCCGTCGGCCGGGTCATGGCCAGGCGCAGGGCGGCGACCAGGTCGCGCACGTCCACCAGCGAACGGCACTGCCCGGTCTCCGGCAGCAGCGGGAAGCGCCCGCGGCGGACCGCCGCGTAGAGGGCGGCGAGATTGCCCTTCACGCCCGGCCCGTAGACCAGTGCCGGTCGCAGGATGGCCACGTGCGCCCCCGTACGCCGGCCGTAGTCCAGCACCAGCGCCTCCGCCTCGCGCTTGAGCCGGCCGTAGAGCCCGTCGGGCGGGGTCGCGGCCGCCTCGTCCAGGCACTCCCGCGGGTGCCGCCCGGTGGCCTTGACGCTGCTCACGTACACCACCGGCGGCGCGCCCTCGGCCTCGAGCGCCACCAGCAGCGCCCGCGTGCCCTCCACGTTCACGCGCCGGGCGCGCTCGGCGTCGGCATGCAGGGCATGGGCGTAGCCGGCGAGGTGGAACACCCCGCGCACCCCCGCGCCGGCCCCGTGCAAGGATGCCGGCTGCAGCAGGTCGCCGACATGCCGCGCCACCCCGTCCGGCAAGGACGCCCCCGGCGCGCGGACCAGTGCGCGCACCGGCTCGGCGTCCGCGCGCAGGGCCGCAACCAGGTGCCGCCCCACGAAACCGGTGGCCCCGGTCACCAGCCAAGGGCGCGCCGCGCTCACGGGGCCTGCCGTTCCTCTTCCTGCTCCGCCCGGTCGAGCTCGGCCTCCATCTCCTCCTCCGAGAGGGGGGGGCTGCCGGTACCCTCGGTCGCCTCGGCCGCCTCCCGCTCCCGGCGGAGTTTCTTCACGTAACGCGAGAAGAAGACGCCGGCCTCGAACAGCATCCACATGGGCACCGCCAGCAGGGTCTGGGAGATGATGTCGGGCGGGGTGAGGATCATGCCGATGACGAAGGCGGCGACGATGATGTAGGGCCGCTTGGCGGCCAGCGCCTCGGGCGTGGTGAGCCCGGTCATCACCATGAGCACGGTCGCGACCGGTACCTCGAAGGCCACGCCGAAGGCGAAGAAGATGGTGAGCGCGAAGTCCAGGTAGGCGCTGATGTCCGGCATCACCGCCACGCCTTCCGGCGCCGCGGCCGTCAAGAAGGCGAAGGCGAGCGGGAAGACCACGAAATAGGCAAAGGCCGCGCCGGCATAGAAGAGCAGGGTGCTCGAGACCAGCAGCGGCAGCGCAATGCGCTTCTCGTGCCGGTAGAGCCCCGGGGCGATGAAGGCCCAGGCCTGGTAGAGCAGGTAGGGCACGGCGATGAAGATGGCCGCCACCAGGGCGAACTTGAACGGAATGAAGAAGGGCGCCGCCACCCCCGTGGCGATCATGGAACTGCCCTCGGGCAGGTAGCGCAGCATGGGGCCCGCGAGCAGGTGGTAGAGGTCGTTGGCGAAGGGCGCCAGCGCCAGGAAGACCAGGATCACCGCCACTACGGAACGCAGGATGCGGTCCCGCAGCTCCAGCAGGTGCGAGAGGAAGGGCTGCTCGAGATCGACTTCCTCGTCCGGATGCGGTGCCTTGTGCTCAGTCATGCGAAGAGGACGCGCTCTGGGACGGGGACGCCGCGGGAGGCGACTCCTGCGCCGGCGCGGCACCCGCACCCTCGATCGCCCCCGGGG
>RFHK01000010.1 GCA_003695825.1 Gammaproteobacteria bacterium
GACTCCGGCATCGAGGTGAGCCTGATCTGCCTCGGCACCATGACCTTCGGCGAGCAGAACAGCCCGCGGGAGGCCTTCGCCCAGATGGACCTGGCCCTGGAGCGGGGGGTCAATTTCTTCGACACCGCCGAGCTCTATGCCATCCCGCCGCGCCCGGAGACCTACGGCCGCACGGAGGAGATCCTCGGTGAATGGTTGCGACGTACCGGGAAGCGGGACCAGGTGGTGTTGGCCACCAAGATCGCCGGCCCGGGTGAGGACTGGATCCCCTGGATCCGCGGCGGCCGGACCCGGTACACCCGCGCCCAGATCCGCGCGGCCCTCGACGGCAGCCTGCGGCGCCTGCGCACCGACTATGTGGACCTCTACCAGCTGCACTGGCCGGAGCGGCAGACCAACTACTTCGGTCGCCTGGGCTACACGCCGCAGGAGGACCGCTTCACGCCCTTCGAGGAGACGCTCGAGGCCCTGGCCGGGGAGATGGATCGAGGGCGCATCCGCGCCTGGGGACTGTCCAACGAGACCCCCTGGGGGACGATGCGCTTTCTCGCCCTGGCCGACCGCCTGGGCCTGCCGCGGCCGGTGAGCATCCAGAACCCCTACAACCTGCTCAACCGTACCTACGAAATCGGGATGGCCGAGATCTCCTGGCGCGAGGGATGCGGCCTGCTCGCCTACTCGCCGCTCGCCTTCGGGGTGCTCACGGGGAAATACCTCCACGGGGCCCGGCCCGCAGGGGCGCGTCTGACCCGCTTTCCCCACTACACCCGCTACTCGAACCCCGAGGCCGAGGCGGCCACGGCCGCCTACGTGAACCTGGCCCGGGAACACGGCCTCGACCCGGCGCAGATGGCACTGGCCTTCGTCCATTCCCGCCCGTTCGTGACCAGCACCCTCGTCGGGGCCACGACGCTCGAACAACTGGAAACCAACCTGGCCAGTGCGGAGCTCGTCCTGCCACCGTCGGTCCTCGACGGCATCGAGGCCATCCACCGGCGCCAGCCCAATCCGGCGCCCTGAACCCGCCTCCCTCCCCGCGCGCGGCTACATGATCCGGTAGCCCTGGGCGTGCAGCCGCTCGACCTCGTCCGGGCCGTAAGGCACGAATTCCACGAAGGCGGGCAGGTCCGAGCGTTCGAGCCCCAGGGCCTTCATGCGCGTCAGGCACGCCTTGACTTCGATCACCCCGAAGGCATCGAGCCGGGCGGCGAGATCCACGAGGCGGCGGTTCTCGGCGTAGCGATGCCGATCGAAGTGCAGGAGTTCGGGGCCGTGCAGCACAAGGGCAATGGTCGGTGCGGCACCGGGCGGCCGGGGCACGCCGTGCACGGCATCGAGGCGGTTCAAGAGGGCCAGCAGGCGGTCGGGATCGTGCAGGCTGATGTCGTAGACCACCCGTTCCCCGGGTGCCGGCAGCGGACGGGGCGGGACCTCGCCGGGGCGGGCACCGGGAAGCGGCATGGCCTGGCGTGTCCCGGAGGGAGGTGGGCCGGCAGGCCCCCGATCGTGCAGGATCCCGACGGCGAGCCCCGCCACGCCCAGGACCAGCAGGATCCCCAGGCCGCGGCCTTTTCGGTATCGAGTCGACATACCATCGAGTATACTTCGTATGGAGACGCCTTGCGTGCCACCGGTAGCGCTTCGTAGCGCTTCCATGAATGCCACCGAGTTTGCGTACGCCACGCGCCACCACGGTCTGCCCGTTCCGGGGACCAGGTGAGCACAGGGTAGCGGTGGCATCCACCCGTCCGGAGGGATTCCGCATGAATGCACCGGCCGACGACCTCGCCGCCCTGGTGGAACAGACCCAGGAGCTGGTCTCCTTCCCGGACCTCGCCCTGCGTCTCATGGACATGATCCACGACCCGCAGGCCTCGGCCAGCGATCTCGGCAACCTGATCATGGAAGACCCCGCCCTGACGGCCCGCCTGCTGCGCATCGCCAACAGCGCCTTCTACGGCTTCCCCTCCCGTATCGACACCGTGACCCGGGCCGTGACCGTCATCGGCACCTTGGAACTGCTCGACCTCGTCCTGGCCACCACCATGGTCGACAGCTTCGCAGGCCTGCCCGTGGAATGGATCGACATGGAGGCCTTCTGGGCGCACAGCCTCTACACGGCCGTGGTTACGCGACTGATCGCCCAGCAGCTGCGGGCGCCGGCGCACGAACACCGCTTCATCGCCGGGCTCCTGCACGACATCGGCGCACTGGTGCTCTGCCTGCAGCGGCCCGAAGCCCTGCGCAAGGTCCTGGAACAGGCCGCAGTGACCCGTCGCCCCCTGCACGAACTCGAGCGCGAACACCTGGGCTACCACCACGGCGAGGTGGGGGCCGCCCTGATGCACCACTGGCACCTGCCGGAGTCCCTGGCCCGCCCCGCCGCGGACCACCACGACCTCGAGGCGGTGGCCGGTGCGGACTTCGCCACGGCAAGCGTCCACCTCGCCGACGTCATTGCTTGCCGGGCCGGCCATCCCGGCCTGCACCTCGGCGCCCCGCCGCCCCTGCAGCCGGCCTGCCTGGACGGCCTGGCGCACGCCGAGGACGTACTCGATACGCTGATCGAGACCGCGGACCGGCAGTTCGACGCCCTGCGGCAACAGCTGCTGCCTCCCCGGGGCCGGGCCGCATGAACGAGGTGTTCGTCAACCTCGCCGGCCTCGCCCTGATCGCCGCGATCATCTGGTGGTTCTGGCTGTCCTGAAACGGCGCAGGCGATTGGCGTTGGTCACCACCGTGACCGAGGAGGCGGCCATGGCCGCGCCCGCGATCATCGGATTGAGCAGGATCCCGAAGAAGGGATAGAGGGCACCGGCGGCCACCGGGATGCCCAGGCTGTTGTAGAGAAAGGCGAAAAACAGGTTCTGCCAGATGTTGCGCACCGTCGCGCGCGACAACGCGATGGTGTCGAGGACCGGCATGAGGGCGTTGCGCATGAGGGTCACGTCCGCCGCCTCGATGGCGATGTCCGTCCCGGTGCCCACCGCGATGCCCACGTCGGCCTGCGCCAGGGCGGGGGCATCGTTGATCCCGTCGCCGATCATGCCCACCACCTCGCCCCGGCGCTGATACGCCCGCACCACGTCGGCCTTCTCCTCCGGCAGCACCTCGGCATGGACCGCATCGATACCCAGTTCCGCCGCCACGGCCCGGGCCGCATCCGGGTGGTCACCGGTGACCATCGCCACCTTCAAGCCCGCGGCACGAAAGGCCTGTACGGCCCGGCGCGCCTCCTCGCGGATCGGGTCCGCGAGTGCCAGGACCCCGAGCACGCGCTCGGCATCGGCCAGCCAGACCCGGACGGCCTCGGGGCGCGCCTGCAGGGCGTGCACCTCGGGCAATTCCACGCCCAGCTCGTGCATCCAGCGGCTGCTGCCCAGGCGCAACAGGCGGCCGTCGACCTCCGCCTCCACGCCGCGTCCCGCCTCGGCCCGGAACCCGTCGACGCGCGGCACCGTCACTTCCCAGTCGCGAGCGGCGGCCAGGATGGCCTGGGCCAGCGGGTGCTCCGAGCCCGTCTCGAGACCGGCGGCCAGGGCCAGCACCTCGGCGGCCTCGAGCCCGCCCGCCAGGGCCAGCACCTCCACCACGGCCGGGCGACCCTCGGTGACCGTCCCCGTCTTGTCCAGCAGCAGGGTCGTGAGCCGTCCGGCCCGCTGCAGGGCCTCCCCGCTGCGCACCAGCACCCCGTGCTCGGCAGCCTTGCCGATGGCCACCATGATGGAGATGGGGGTGGCCAGCCCCAGGGCGCAGGGACAGGCGATCACCAGCACCGTGATGGCCGTGACCAGGGCATAGCTCAGGCGCGGTTCCGGGCCGAAATCGTACCAGGCGAGAAAGGTGAGCACGGCGGCGATCAGCACCGCGGGCACGAACACGCCACTGACGCGGTCGACGAGCCGCCCGATCGGGGGCTTGGTGTTCTGCGCCTCGCGCACGCGTTCGATGATGCGGGCCAGCACCGTGTCGCGACCGATGCGGTGCGACCGGTAGAGCAGCGATCCCTGGGTGAGGAGGGTCCCTCCGATGACCTCGTCGCCGGGACGCTTGTGTACGGGCAGGGGCTCGCCGGTGAGCATCGACTCGTCCACCCAGGCCTCGCCCTCGAGCACCACGCCGTCGACCGGAACTTTCTCGCCGGGACGCACGCGCAGGGTCTCGTCGAGCCCGACCGCTTCGATGGGCACGTCCTGCTCCACGCCTTCCCGCACCACGCGGGCGGTCCGCGGCTGCAGGCCGATCAGGCGCCGGATGGCCTCGGACGTCTTGCCCCGGGCCCGCATCTCCAGCGCGGATCCCAGGTTGATCAACGCCAGGATCACCACCGCGGCTTCGAAATAGGCATGGCGCGCCAGTACCGGGACCTGCTCGGGGAAAAGCACGACGGCCATGGAATACCCCCAGGCGCTCGCGGTGCCCAGCGCGATCAGCGTGTCCATGTTGGCATTGTGGTTGCGGAAGGCACGCCAGGCACCGCTATAGAAATGCCCGCCCGAGAGCACCATCACGACCAGGGTCGACAGGCCGATGCCCAACCACAGGCCGCGCGCCGCCTCCACCGGCGGGAGGACACCGAACACCGTCCCGGCCAGTACCAGGGGAAGGGCCAGGACGGCGGCGATCGCCGACTGGCGCAATAGCTTGCGGTAATGTGCCTTCTGGGCCGCTTCCTTCTCGCTCTCGTCGTCGAGGCCGCGCAGTTCCGCGGCGTCGTAGCCCGCCCGGCGCACGGCCTCGATCAGCGCCGCGGGTGCCACCTCGCCGCGCACTTGCGCCGTGTGGTCGGCGAAATTGACCACGGCCTCCTCCACCCCCGGGACGGAGGACAAGGCCTCCTCCACGGCCTGGACACAGCCGGCACACGCCATGCCGGAGATGGACAGGCGAATCGGTTCGCGTGCACTTCCCTTGGTCATGCCTGCAGTATACTCTGGAGCTCGATCGGCCACCGACATCGCACGGGGAACGCATGCGCACGCACATCCTCCAGCACGTACCCTACGAGGGCCCCGGCCACATCGAGGACTGGATCGCCGAGCACGAGTACCCCGCAGGTCGCACCCGGTTCTACGCAGGCGACCCCCTGCCGCGACCGGACGAGGTGGACCTGCTGATCGTCATGGGCGGCCCCATGAGCGTGCACGACGAGCGGGAATACCCCTGGCTGAAGGCCGAGAAACGCTTTCTCGAGGCCGTGATCGGGGCCGGGCGGACCGTGCTCGGCATCTGCCTGGGGGCGCAGCTCATCGCAGAGGTTCTGGGAGGCGAGGTGCGCAGGAACCCGCACAAGGAGATCGGCTGGTTCCCGGTCGAGGCCACCGAGGGTGCCCGCACGACGGGCTTCGCAGAGGCCGCCGGGGAGGGCTTCGACGCCTTTCACTGGCACGGCGAGACCTTCACCCTGCCGGAGGGGGCCGTGCACCTCGCCCGCAGCACCGCCTGCGAGCACCAGGCCTTCCTCTGGGGCGGGCGCCTGCTGGCGCTGCAATTCCACTTGGAGATGACCTGGAGCGGCGCGGCCGAGCTGATCGAGCACAGCCGGGACGAACTGGTCGAGGCCCCCTACATCCAGACCGAGGAGGCCATGCTGGCCAGGACGGAGGCTTTCGAACAGGCCAACCGGCGCATGCACCGGGTCCTGGACTGGCTCACCTCCGGGACCTGATCCTCCCGCCGCATCCGGCCACCCGCCGGTCGGGTACCAGCCGTTCGAGGGCCACAGGCACCCGAAGGCACAGCGCCTGCACCCAGACCGGGTCCACGTCCTCGGGTCCCGGCGCCGGTCCCGTCTCCACGCCCAGTAACCCGACCGCCTCCGGCAGGCGGCCGAGCGCCTCGGCGAGCGCCAGGGCCTCGGCCACGCCCAGCGCATGGCTGGACAGGGGCGCGGCCCGGGCGAGCAGCGCCGAGCGTTCGACCTCGCGTACCCGGCCCGGGATCCCGCCGGCCAACGCGTCCAGCAGCAGCACCGCCCGGGCGCCGGTGAAGTCTTCCAGCAACCGGAGCCCGGGTCGGTCCCGCTCGATCACCTCCACCCCCGGCGGCAGCCGCACCTCCCGGGCCAGCCGCCGGGCCGCCAGCAGCCCGATGCGATCGGCCCCGAAGGGGGAACCGAGGCCGATGATGCGAATCGTAGTCACCGCCGGTTCACCTTCAGCCGCAGGAAGTGGGTGGCGCAGGAGATGCAGGGGTCGTAGTTGCGGATCACCCGCTCGGCGTACCGGCGCAGTTCCTCGTCGGGACGGTCGAGGCCGAAGCGTTCGAGCGCGAGGCGGGCGTCCTCCTCCATGCGTGCCTGGTTCTGGCTGGTGGGCGGGGTGATGCGTGCCGCCTGCACGCGGCCGTCGGCATCGAAGCGGTAGCGGTGATAGAGGATGCCGCGCGGGGCCTCGGTACAGCCGAACCCTTCCGCGGCCCGGGGCTGCAGCGGCCGGGCGAGCGCCGGCGCGGCAGGCGGCGGATCGTCCAGGATACGCACCGCCTCGGAGAGGGCGAGGAAGATCTCGACGGCGCGGGCGACGATGCTGAAATGGCTGTTGTGGCTCGGGAAGGCGATGCCCGTGGCCGCCAGCGCCTCGGCCACGGGCGGCGGCAACCGGTCCCGGTTGAGGTTGAGCCGTGCCAGGGGACCGACCAGATAGGACCGGCCCGCGAGCCGGCTGTGCAGGGCCGTGGAATGCGGCACCTGGTATTCCTCGAAATGGGCCTCGAATTCGGAAACCGGAATCTCGAGCCCGGTGGTGGCGGCGATACGGCCTTCGTTCATGGGGTATTCGTGCGGATGGCGCAGGGCCACGCAGGGGAAGTCCTGGGTCTCCCGTGGCAGATCGAGCGACGCCGTCCAGGCCACCAGGTCGCGGGCCGTCTCCAGCGCCGCCCTGCAGGCCTCTTGCAGTGGGTCCAGCGCCTCCGGCCCGGGCAGCCGGCTGAACCCGCCCGGGCGCACGCTCACCGGGTGCACGGAGCGCCCGCCCAGTACGGCGAGAATGCGGTTGCCGAGCGCCTGCAGGCGCAGGCCGCGCTCCACCACCTCCGGCCAGGCCTGCGCCATGTCCAGCACCGACTCGAAACCGAGAACGTCCGGCGCGGCGAGCAAGTGGATGTGCAGGGCATGGCTCTCGATCCATTCCCCGCAATAGAGCAGGCGCCGCCAGGCGCGCAGCTCGGGACCGGGCGTGAAGCCGAATGCGTCCTCGATGGCCGCTACCGCGCTCATCTGGTAGGCGACCGGACAGATGCCGCAGATGCGCGCCACCATGTCCGGCACCTCGAGGTAGCTGCGCCCCTCGAGGAACTTCTCGAACAGCCGAGGCGGCTCGTAGATGCGCAGGTCCAGGCGAGTGATGCGGTTCCCCGCGATGTCGATCTCGAGTGCGCCCTCGCCTTCGACCCGGGCCAGGACGGGGACGCGGATGCTGCGACCCCTTTTCGTCATTCGCCTCCCTCTTCCGCCGCTGTCCTGAATGCGGGTGCCTCGGGCGTGATGAACCGGAACCGCCGGCGGACCGCGTCCTTGTCCATGCCCTGCGCGGTCCAGTGCCGGATCAGCCCCTCGGCATTCACGGTCGCGGCCGGCCCATAGCAGCCATAGCAGCCCCGCCCTCGGCCGGGACAGAGCGCCCCGCAGCCGTCCTGGGTCACCGGCCCGAGGCAGGGCTCACCCTGGGTCACCGTCACGCAGGCATGGCCGGCCCGCTTGCAGGCCAGACAGACACTGGATTCCACCGGCCGCGGCGCCACGCCGCGCAGCAGATCGTGGAACAGCGCCAGCACCTGCCGGGTGGAGACCGGGCAGCCGCGCAGCTCGTGGTCGACCTTCACGAATTCGGCCACCGGCAGGGCGCGGGGGCTGATCTCGATCCACTCGGGATGGGCATAGACGCCCGCCACCCAGGCGCCGGCATCGGCCCCGTTGCGCAGGGCCTGCAGGCCACCGGCCGTGGCACAGGCGCCGATCGTGACCAGGTACCGGCTGCGCTCGCGAACGGTGCGGATGCGGGCGGCCTCTTCCGGGGTCGAGACGCTGCCCTCGACCAGGGCGATGTCGGCCTCGGCCTCGGGTGCGACGATCCCGGCCTCGGCGAAGTGGACGAAATCGACCCGTTCGGCCAGCGCCAGCAGGTCGGGGCCGGCATTGAGCAGCGCCAGCTGGCAGCCGTCGCAGGAAGCGAACTTGTGAACCGCGACCTTCGGTTTCATGGCTCAGAACCCCCGCTTGCGGAACAGGGCCGCGATCTCGTCGTAACGGAACACCGGTCCGTCGCGGCACACGAAGTGCGGCCCAATCTGGCAGTGGCCGCACAACCCCACCCCGCATTGCATGTTGCGCTCCATGCTCAGCCAGAAACTCGTATCGGGCACCCCGCGCGCCCCGAGTTCCCGGATCACGGCCGCCATCATGCCTTCCGGACCGCACAACAGCACGCTGACCCGCTTTGGGTCGAAGCGCAGGCGATCGAAGAGTTCCGTCACCCGCCCCACGTGCCAGGGCCACAGGGGGCCGGCTTCGTCGGCGGCGACGAGCACCTCCGTGTCCGGGGCCTCGGCCCAGCGCGCGTAGCGCTCGCGCCAGAAGAAGTCGTCGGAGTGTTTCACGCCCTGCACGATGTTCAGGTAGCCATAGCGTTCCCGGCGCCGGATCACGTATTCGATGGCACCGGTGACGGGCGCGCAGCCGACGCCACCCGTCACCACCACCAGGTCGTGCTGCTCGCGCTCGCGCAGCGGCCAGCCGCGCCCGTACGGCCCGCGCAGGCCGATGACATCGCCCGGTTCCAGGTTCGCGAGTGCCCGGGTCACCCGTCCCACCTTGCGGATCGTGTGATCGAGCAACCCAGCATCGCGCGGATCCGAGACGATGGAGATGGGGATCTCGCCCACGCCCGGCAGCAGGAGCATGTTGAACTGCCCGGGCCGGAAGCGCGGCAGCGGGCAACCCGGGACGGGGGCGGGACGCAGGCGCAGGGTGAAGACGGTGGGCGATTCGTGTTCGATGCCCACGACCTCGGCCGGACGCGGCAGCTGGGGTTCGGGCCACTCAGGCATTGGCGCGTGCTCCTTCCCCTTCCCCGCACAGGGCCTGCGCCTCCGCGACCAGGTCGATCCCGACCGGGCACCAGGTGATGCAGCGCCCGCATCCCGTGCATCCCGGGCGCCCGTACTGCTGCTGCCAGCCGGCCAGCTTGTGGGTGAGCCACTGGCGGTAGCGGCTGCGGATGTCGGGACGGACGTGGAGGCCATGGATGTAGCTGTGGCCGGGATCGAAACAGGAGTCCCACAGCCGCACCTGCACCCCTTCCCCGGGATCCTTGACCGCCCCCGGTTCCTCGCGGAAACAGAAGCAGGAGGGGCACACCTGAGTGCAGTTGCCACAACCGAGGCAGCGCTCGGCCAGCGCGTCCCAGCGGTCGTCGTCGAGACGGTCGAACAGCCGGCGCAGGTCCCCGGGCGCGGGCAGCCGCCGCTGCTGGGCGGCGGCCGCGGCGGCCAGCGCCCGTTCGCCTTCCCGGACTTCTTCCGTGCTCGCCGGCCGGAGTGGGAGGGCAGCGAAGATCTCCCGCCCCGTGGCGCTGCGCCACTCCACCAGGTAGCCCTGTTCGAGCTCGGTCAGGGCCAGATCGAAGCCGTAGGCGGCGCGAGGCCCGTCGTCGGTAGAGGCACAGAAGCAGGTATCGGCCGGGTGGGTGCAATGCACGGCCACGACGAAGAGGGCACGCCGGCGGGCCTCGTACCAGGGATCGCGCCCGCCGTCTCGAATGAAGTGGCGATCCTGGAGAAAGAGGCCGGCAATGTCACAGGCGCGCGCGCCGATCACCGCCAGGGGCTGCGGCTCGGGCAGAAGCGCCTCGAAGCGCAATCCACCCCGCCCATCGCGCTGCCAGCGCCAGAGCGGTTCCTCGGGTCGAAAGACCAGCGGTCGCAGACCCTGGGCGGGCGCGGCCCAGGCAAACAAGCGGTCGTCGCCGGACCGGCTCAGGCGATAGTTCCCGGGC
>RFHK01000096.1 GCA_003695825.1 Gammaproteobacteria bacterium
CCGCGACCGGAGAGGTTGACGACGAGGATCCGGTCGCGCCCGAGTGTCGGTGCCAGCTTGGCGGCCCAGGCCAGGGCATGGCTGGATTCCAGTGCCGGCAGGATGCCCTCGGTGCGCGTGAGGTCGTGGAAGGCCTGCAGGGCCTCGGCATCGGTGACGGCCACGTACTCGGCCCGTCCGATGTCCTTGAGCCAGGCGTGTTCCGGCCCCACCCCGGGGTAGTCGAGCCCGGCGGAGATGGAATGGGTCGCGAGGATCTGCCCGTCGTCGTCTTCCATGAGATAGGTCCGGTTGCCGTGCAAGACGCCGGGGCGTCCGGCGCACAGGGGCGCGGCATGGGCCCCGGTCTCGAGGCCCCGCCCGGCGGCCTCCACGCCATAGAGCTTGACCTCGGTATCGGCGAGGAAGGGATGGAAGAGCCCAATGGCGTTGGAGCCGCCGCCCACGCAGGCGATCAGGGCGTCCGGCAGGCGCCCTTCCTGCTCGAGGATCTGGGCCCGGGTCTCGCGGCCGATGACGCTCTGGAAGTCCCGCACCATGGCGGGATAGGGATGGGGACCGGCGACGGTGCCGATGATGTAGAAAGTGGTGTCGACATGGGTCACCCAGTCCCGCATGGCCTCGTTGAGGGCGTCCTTGAGGGTGCGTGAGCCGGACTCGACCGGCACCACCTCGGCACCGAGCAGGCGCATGCGGTAGACGTTGAGCGCCTGTCGCTGCACGTCCTCGGCGCCCATGTAGACCACGCATTCCATACCGAACCGGGCCGCGACCGTGGCGGTCGCCACCCCGTGCTGGCCGGCCCCGGTCTCGGCGATGACCCGCTTCTTGCCCATGTAGCGGGCCAGCAGCGCCTGCCCCACGGTGTTGTTGACCTTGTGTGCACCGGTATGGTTGAGGTCCTCGCGCTTGAGGTAGATCTTCGCGCCGCCCAGCTGCTCGCTCCAGCGCCGGGCGTAGTAGAGCGGCGAGGGCCGACCCACGTAGCGGGCGAGGTCCCGGTCGAACTCGGCCAGGAATTCCGGGTCCCGCCGCAAGCGCTCCCAGGCGGCGGTCAGCTCCTCGATCGGTTCCATGAGCGTCTCGGCCACGAAACGCCCGCCATAAGGCCCGAAGTGCCCGCGCTCGTCCGGGTATGACGAGAAATCGGGAAACTCCAGGCGGTCAGCTGCCTTAGCCATCGCACACACTCATCGTCCGTTCGAGAAAGGCCCGGATGCGCTCCGGGTCCTTGACGCCCCGGCGGCGCTCGACCCCGGAGCTCACATCCACCGCGTAGGGACGTACCCGGCGGATCGCCTCGGCCACGTTCTCCGGCGTCAGGCCGCCGGCGAGCACCAGCGGCAGGGGCCGCCGTGCCGGGATCCGGTCCCAGTCGAAGGTCTCGCCGGTGCCGCCTGCCACGGCCGGATGCCAGGCATCGACGAGCACGGCACTGGCGCCGGCTGCGGCGAGTTCCTCCATGCGCGCGACCAGGTCGATCCCCGGGGCCATGCGCACGGCCTTCATCCAGGGACGGCCGATGCGGGCACACCAGTCGGGGGACTCCTCGCCGTGGAACTGCAGCAGGTCCAGGGGGACCTCCTCCAGCACGGACCGGACCCGGGCCTCCGGTGCGTTCACGAACAGCCCCACCTTGGCCACGAAGGGCGGCAGGGCACGCACCAGCGCCGCGGCCGTTTCCGCCGTCACCGCCCGGGGACTGCGGGGATGGAAGACGAAGCCCAGCGCGTCGGCCCCCGCCTCGATGGCCGCCAGGGCATCCTCGCGGCGCCGGATGCCACAGATCTTCACTCGCGTGCGCATGCCCCTCGGCCCGCCCTGCAGGGTATCACATCATACCATGGGCACCGACAACCGGGTGCGGCATGGAGATCCGACCCCCGACCCCATATGATCCAGAACTCGGAGAGCACAGAGACTCAAAGGGCACGGAGATCCTGATCGATTTTCGACTGCATGGCGCAATCCCCGTTTGCACTCATGGACGGGAGTGGAAACCCGGGACATCGAAACCTTTTTGGACTTGCTTTCAACGGCTTGCCGCTCCGTGCTCTCTGCGCCTCTGTGTTCTCTGTGTCACAGTTCAATGAGATATGAAAGAAAGTCAGGAATGCAACAGGGCCCGAGGCATGCCCTGCCCGGCTGGCTCAGCCGATCGGCGGCCAGACGGGATCCGTGGGCACCCCGAAGCGTTCCGGGTAGACCACCTGCACGAAATAGAGGCCTTCGGGCGGCGCAGTCACGCCGGCGGCGGTACGGTCGCGACCGGCGAGCACCGCCCCCACCCAGTCCACGGGCGCCTCGCCCCGCCCCACTTTCATCAGCGTGCCGGCGATGTTGCGCACCATGTGGTGCAGGAAGGCATTGGCGGTGACGTCGATCCGGATCAGCTCGCCGTGACGCGCCACTTCCAGGCGCTCGATGCGCCGCACCGGGTGTTTGGCCTGGCAGCCGGCGGCACGGAAGGCGGAGAAATCGTGCTCGCCCAGCAACAGGGCACCGGCCTCCTGCATGCGCTCCGCGTCCAGGGGGCGGAATTCCCAGCACACGCGGCGTCGCAACAGGGCGGGCCGCTGGCCCCGGTTGAGGATGAGATAACGGTAGGTCCGGGCCGTGGCGCTGTAGCGGGCATGGAAGTCCTCCGGCACCACCCGGGCCCAGCGGATGCTGACGGCGCGGGGCAGGTGGACGTTGCCGCCCATCACCCAGGCGTGCTCGGGTCGCACGGCCGGGGTGTCGAAGTGCACCACCTGGGCGGTGGCATGCACCCCGGTGTCCGTGCGCCCGGCACAGACCGTGCGCACCGGGTGGTCGGCCACCTTCGACAGGGCCGCCTCGACCACCTGCTGCACGCTGCGGCAATGGTCCTGGTACTGCCAGCCGCAGAAGACGGTACCGTCGTACTCGATGCCCAGCGCGATCCGCATGCCCGAAGGCCACCTTTCCCTGTCGATGCCGGGTTTGTATGATACGCCATCCGCCGCGCCCGACCGGCGCACCATCCAGCGAGCAGGAGGACGACCCGCATGAGCGATCCCCGTCACGCACGCCTGATCATCCTCGGTTCCGGACCGGCCGGCTACACGGCCGCGATCTATGCCGCCCGGGCCAACCTCGAGCCCCTGCTGATCACCGGCCTGGAACAGGGGGGCCAGCTCATGACCACCACCGAGGTCGAGAACTGGCCCGGTGGGCCGGAAGGGCTCACCGGCCCTCAGCTCATGGAACAGATGCGCGAGCACGCCGAGCGATTCGACGTGGAGATCGTCTTCGACCACATCCAGCGGGCCGACCTCTCGCTTGCCCCGTACCGGCTCGAGGGCGACTCGGGCGTCTACACCTGCGATGCACTCATCATCGCCACAGGCGCCTCGGCCCGCTACCTCGGCCTGCCCTCGGAGGAAAAATACAAGGGTCGCGGGGTTTCGGCCTGTGCCACCTGCGACGGCTTCTTCTACCGCGACAAGCCGGTGGCGGTGATCGGCGGAGGCAACACAGCCGTCGAAGAGGCCTTGTACCTGTCGAACATCGCCTCCCACGTCACCCTCGTGCACCGGCGCGACGCCCTGCGCGCCGAGAAGATCCTCCAGCAGCGGCTCTTCGCGCGTGCGCAGGAAGGCAAGGTCACCATCGAGTGGGACCACGTGCTCGACGAGGTACTCGGGGACGACATGGGCGTGACCGGCATCCGTATCCGCAACGTCAAGACCGACGAGACGAAGGAACTCCAGGTGGACGGGGTCTTCATCGCCATCGGCCATGCGCCCAACACGGCCATCTTCGAAGGCCAGCTCGAGATGGAGAACGGTTACATCAAGGTGCGCAGCGGGACCGCGGGCAATGCCACCGCCACCAGCAAGCCGGGCGTGTTCGCCGCCGGCGACGTCATGGACCCCGTCTATCGCCAGGCCGTCACCTCGGCCGGGACCGGCTGCATGGCCGCGCTCGACGCCGAGAAATACCTCGACGCCATGGAGGCCGAAAACTAGCAGCCTGTCACGGCCGGCGGACCGCACGCCGAATCCACCCAAAGTCTGCGGGAGAGGCCGCGGAGGGCGACCCGCCGCAGCCGAGCATCGCAGGGACGGCGCGGGAAGAGCGAGGGGTGTCCGAGCCCCGCAGGGGCGAGTTCCCGAGCGCCGCGCCGGACCCGTGAAGCGCAGGGAACCCGAAGGGCAAGGCGCCGGAGCCCCGGAGCCGCCTATCCCGCAGACAACAGGACAGGAAAGCCAGCAGCCTTTTGCGGCCGAGCACCGCAGCGAGATCCGACAGAGGCCGGCAGGTCACGGGGACGATGGGATACGGCCGGCATCTGCGCTACCATGAGGGCATGACCCGCCCCTTCCAGGGACCCTTCTGGCTCGGGAGGCACCCGGAGGCCCCTTTCCCGCCGGTGGAGTACGCGCTCGAAGAGCCCAACGGCCTCCTGGCGCTCGGCGGCGACCTCAGCCTCCCCCGCCTGCTCAATGCCTACCGCCGGGGGATCTTTCCCTGGTACAGCGCCGGCCAACCCATCCTGTGGTGGTCGCCCAACCCCAGGCTGGTGCTCCCACCCGGCGAGATTCGCATCTCCCGCAGCCTACGCAAGCGGCTGCGTCAACGCCCGTTCGAGATCCGCTTCGACACCGCCTTCGTCGAGGTACTGGCGGGCTGCGCCGCACCCCGCCCCGGGGACACCGGCACCTGGCTGCTGCCGGAGATGCAACGGGCCTATGCAGCCCTGCATCGGGCCGGCTGGGCACACAGCGTGGAGGCCTGGCAGCAAGACCGGCTGGTCGGTGGACTCTATGGCGTGGCGCTCGGCGGGGTCTTCTTCGGCGAGTCCATGTTCAGCCGGGTCAGCGACGCCTCCAAGGTTGCACTGGTCCACCTGGCGGTATGGTTGCTGGAACAGGGCTTCCGGCTCATCGACTGCCAGGTACGGACCGAGCACCTGGTTCGCCTGGGCGCCCGTGAAATCCCACGCCCGGCGTTCATCGCCGCCATCGGCGAGGAGGTCCTGCCACCCGGACCCTGGACAGTACCGGAAGGCTTCGCGGAGCACGTGCTGGAATGGGTCGAGGCGAGGCGCAGGAAGTCGCCATGAATCGCAACCGCTTACCCGCCCACGTCCACCTCTACCGTGGTCCCGGGACGGCATGCAGCTACCTGCCCGGCCGGGAGGCCACCAGCGAGTGGGTAGACCCGGGCATCCTGCACAAGGCGCTCTACGACCGGCTGATCGAATTCGGTTTCCGACGCAGCGGCGAGTATGTCTACCGCCCGGCCTGCCTGGGCTGCCATGCCTGCATCCCGGTGCGCATCCCGGTGGCCCGCTTCCGCCCCCGCCGCCGTGACCGCCGCTGCCTCCGTCGCAACGCGGACCTCGTCAGCCGCCTCATGCCCCCCGCCTTCACGGACGAATACTTCGCGCTCTACACCCGGTATCTCGCCGCACGCCACCCCGGCGGCGGCATGGACGACCCGGACCCGGAGGACTTTCTCCAGTTCCTCGACAGCAGTTGGGCCGAGACCCGCTTCCTCGAGATCCGGGACCGGGAAGGAAAACTCGAGGCGGTGGCCGTCACCGACGTGCTCGATGTGGGCCTGTCTGCGGTCTACACCTTCTTCGACCCGGACGAATCCGCCCGCGGCCTGGGCAATTTCGCCATCCTGGAACAGATCCGGATCGCCCGGGAACAGGGTCGGGAATGGCTCTACCTGGGCTACTGGATCGCGGATTGCCCCAAGATGGCCTACAAGGCCCGCTTCCTCCCGCAACAGCGTCGGATTCGCAACAACTGGATCGAGGTCGATCGCCCCGGGGATTGAAAACCGGTCCTGCCGTACCCATGGGAAGAGGCGGTGACCAGTTTCCTAACCCGAGGGTCGGGGCTATAATGCGCGCACCCTCGAGACGGGAGGATTCGGAAAGGCATATGGCGAAGGAAGATCACATCGAGATGGAGGGCACCGTCATCGAGACGCTGCCCAACACCATGTTCCGCGTCGAGCTGGACAACGGGCACGTGGTGACGGCCCACATCTCCGGCAAGATGCGCAAGAACTACATCCGCATCCTCACGGGCGACCGGGTGAAGGTGGAACTGACCCCCTACGACCTCACCAAGGGGCGGATCGTCTACCGCTCCCGCTGAACCGACGCGCCTTCAGACCTTCTCCTCTTCCTCGATCTCCAGCGCCAGCTCGCCGTCGCGCACCCCGACCCGCACGTGGCCGCCGCGCGCGAGCCGGCCGAACAGGATCTCGTCGGCGAGCGGCTTCTTGATGTGCTCGCGCACCACGCGCGCCATGGGTCGAGCGCCCATCTTCGGGTCATAGCCCTTCTCGGCCAGCCAGACGCGTGCCTCGTCGTCGAGCTCGATGGTCACGCCCTTCTCGGAGAGCTGGGCCTCCAGCTCGTAGATGAACTTGTTGACGACCTGGGCGATGACCGTCGCATCGAGCGGACGGAACTGGATGATGGCATCCAGCCGGTTGCGGAACTCGGGGGTGAACAGGCGCCGGATGGCCTCCATGCCGTCGGTGCTGTGGTCCTGAGGTGTGAAGCCGATCGAGGGCCGGTCCATCTCCTGCGCACCGGCATTGGTGGTCATCACGATGATGACGTTGCGGAAGTCGGCCTTGCGACCGTTGTTGTCCGTGAGCGTACCGTGGTCCATGACCTGCAGCAGCAGGTTGAAGACCTCCGGATGCGCCTTCTCGATCTCGTCGAGCAGCAGTACCGCGTGCGGGTGCTTGAGGATCTGGTCGGTGAGCAGCCCGCCCTGGTCGAAGCCCACGTAGCCCGGCGGTGCGCCGATCAGGCGCGAGACCGTGTGCCGCTCCATGTACTCGGACATATCGAACCGGATCAGCTCGATCCCGAGCTGGCGGGCCAGCTGGCGCGTGACCTCGGTCTTGCCCACCCCGGTGGGGCCGGCGAACAGGAAGCTGCCCATGGGCTTGTCCTCGTGACCGAGCCCCGAACGGGCCATCTTGATGGCCGAGACCAGGGCATCGATGGCCTCGTCCTGCCCGAAGATCACCATCTTCAGGTCGCGCTCGAGCGTCTTGAGCTTGTCCATGTCGGTCCGGGACACGGTCTTGGGCGGAATGCGCGCGATACTGGCGATGATGCGCTCGATGTCCGCCGTGCCGACCGTCTTGCGGCGCTTCGAGGGCGGCAGCAGGCGCTGGTAGGCCCCGGCCTCGTCGATCACGTCGATGGCCTTGTCGGGCAGGTGACGGTCGTTGATGTAGCGGTCCGAGAGCTCGGCCGCCGCCCGCAGGGCCTTGTACGAGTACTTCACGCCATGATGGGCCTCGAATACCGGCTTGAGTCCCTTGAGGATCTGCACCGTCTCTTCGACGGTCGGCTCGCGCACGTCGATCTTCTGGAAGCGCCGGGCGAGTGCCCGGTCCTTCTCGAAGATGCCCCGGTATTCCTGGTAGGTGGTGGAACCGATGCACTTGAGCTCGCCCGAGGCCAGCATGGGCTTGATCAGGTTGGAGGCATCCATCACGCCCCCGGAGGCCGCCCCGGCCCCGATGATGGTATGGATCTCGTCGATGAACAGGATGGCGCCCGGCTCCTGGCGCAGCGCGGCCAGCACCGACTTGAGGCGCTTCTCGAAATCACCCCGGTACTTGGTGCCGGCGACCAGGGCGCCGAGATCGAGGGAATAGATGGTGCAGTCGGCCAGCACCTCCGGCACCTCGCCGTCGACGATCATGCGTGCCAGCCCCTCGGCCAGCGCCGTCTTGCCCACGCCGGCCTCCCCAACGTAGAGCGGGTTGTTCTTGCGGCGCCGGCAGAGCACCTGGATGGTGCGCTCGATCTCGGCCCGCCGGCCGATCAGGGGATCGATCTTGCCCTCGCGCGCGAGCCGATTGAGGTTGGTGGCGAAGGTCTCCAGGGGACTCTTGCGGGTCGCACCCTCCTGTTCCTCCCCCGCACCCGCTTCCGTGGAGGCACCGTCGGTGCCGCCATCCTCGTCGGTGACCTTGGAGATGCCATGGGAGATATAGTTCACCACATCCAGCCGGGTGATGTTCTGGCGGTTGAGGAAATAGACGGCCTGCGATTCCTGTTCGCTGAAGATGGCCACCAGCACATTGGCCCCGGTGACCTCCTTGTTGCCCGAGGACTGGACGTGGAACACGGCGCGCTGGAGCACGCGCTGGAAACCGAGGGTGGGCTGGGTCTCGCGGCTGTCGCCGGAGAGCAGCAACGGCGTGGTCTCCTCGATGAAGGTGGTCAGGTCCCGGCGCAGTGCCTCCAGGTCGGCACCACAGGCCCGGAGCACCTCGGCGGCCTCGCTGTTGTCGAGCAGGGCGAGCAACAGGTGCTCCACGGTCATGAATTCATGGCGCTTCTCCCGCGCCTCGCGGAAGGCCTGGTTGAGTGACTGCTCCAGTTCCTTGCTCAGCATGGCAACTACCTCATATGCATCCCGCTCAGGCCTCCTCCATGGTGCAGAGCAGGGGATGTTGATGCTGGCGCGAGTAGGCATTGACCTGCGCCACCTTGGTCTCCGCGATCTCGTGCGTGTAGACGCCGCAGACGCCCTTGCCCCGGGTATGCACGGTGAGCATTACCTGCGTCGCCTTCTCGCGGCCCATCGCGAAGAACTTCTCGAGTACCTCCACGACGAACTCCATGGGCGTGTAGTCGTCGTTCAACAGAACCACCTTGTACAGCGGCGGCTCTTTCAGCCTGGGCTTGTCCTCCTGGACCGCCAGGCCCTCGTCGCCGATGCGTTCCAACTGGTTCCTGCTCATGCCTTCGATGCGTGGACGTCCTACTCTGTTCACTCGACGGGTAAATAACCGTATCACCGATATTAGAGTGACGCTCCGTATCGAAGGTTTCAACCCTCGCTGGCGCGCTGGAACTCCGGCGCCCTGGGGATAGACAGCAATCTTCGTGCCTCCCCTTTTCCCCATGCCCAGGACCGTTACTTGACTGTTTTGCTCAACTGTATGAGAGTGCCCGCGACCGGTACCGATCGCGGGCCGGCGACGAGGGAGGAGTCGGCAACCGACTCACTGGCAAGAAAAAACCATCGTCCCTCCGGCGCGGCCGGCGGGCGTCAGTCTCGACGAGGAAACACAATGGCCACAGGCATCGTGAAATGGTTCAGCAACGCCAAGGGATACGGGTTCATCGAGCCCGAGGGCGGTGGCGAGGACGTCTTTGCCCATTTCACCGCCATCGAGGCAGAGGGGTACCGCACCCTGAAGCAGGGCCAACGGGTGGAATACGAGTTCGAAGAAGGCCCGCGGGGCCTGCATGCCACGCGCGTCGTCACCCTGTCAGAGGGCTGACCGAGCCCATCCCAGGGTGGCCAGGGGTGGGTCGACCGATCCCCGTCATCCCATGGCCTCGATCACGGCCTGGCCGAAGTCCCGGGTGCCCAGCGGCCGGGCGTCTGGCAGGTCGCGGGCCAGGTCTTCGGTGACCCGACCGGCGGAAATGGCCCCGGAGAGTCCGGCGACGATCCGGTCGGCGGCTTCCTGCCAGCCGATGTGACGCAGGAGCATTTCGGCCGACAGGATCAGGGAACTCGGGTTGGCGCGATCCTGGCCGGCGATGTCCGGTGCCGTACCGTGCGTGGCCTCGAACAGGCCCACCGTGTCCGAGAGGTTCGCGCCGGGTGCGATGCCGATGCCACCGACCTGGGCGGCAGCGGCATCGGAGATGTAGTCGCCGTTGAGGTTGAGCGTGGCGATGACGTCGCACGCCTCGGGGGCGAGCAGGAGCTTCTGGAGGAAGGCGTCCGCGATCACGTCGTCGACCCGGATCGGTTCACCCGTGCTTGGGTGCTCGAACACCAGTCCCGGCCCGTCGGGGTTGTCGACCGCTCCGAATTCCCGGCGCGCCAGGGCATAGCCCCAGTCCCGGAAGGCTCCTTCCGTGAACTTCATGATGTTGCCCTTGTGTACGAGTGTCACCGAGCGCCGGTTCTGGTCGATGGCGTACTGCAGGGCCTTGCGGACCAGCCGCTCGGTGCCCTCGCGCGAGACCGGCTTGATGCCGATCCCCGAGGTCTCGGGAAAGCGGATCCGGTCCACGCCCATCTCCTGCTGCAGGAAGTCGATGACCTTCTTCGCCTCCGGGCTGCCGGCCGGCCATTCGATCCCCGCGTAGATGTCCTCGGAATTCTCCCGGAAGATCACCAGGTCGGTCTTCTCCGGGTGCCGGACGGGACTGGGACAGCCCGGGTAGTAACGTACCGGGCGCAGGCAGACGTAGAGATCGAGCTCCTGGCGCAACGCCACGTTCAGCGAGCGGATGCCGCCTCCCACCGGGGTGGTGAGCGGTCCCTTGATGGCCACCCGGAAGTCCCGGATGGCCTGCACCGTCTCCCCGGGCAGCCAGGTGTCACCACCGTAGAGCGCATGGGCCTTGCCGCCGGCGTAGATCTCCATCCAGGCGATGCGGCGCGCCGTACCGTAGGCCCGCGCCACGGCGGCATCCACCACGGCGCGCATCACCGGCGTGATGTCGGCCCCGATGCCGTCACCCTCGATGAAGGGGATGATGGCGGTCCGGTACCTGCAGTCGCCCCTGGGCATCGAGCGTGATCGCTTCCCCCTCGGCCGGAACGCGGATCTTGTCGTAGGGCATGGGAATCTCGCCTCACCGATTCGACGCACAGGCCGCGCATTCTACCAGAAAAGAAACGCCCCGCGATCGCGGGGCGCCGAGTCGAAGGACAGTTCGTGACGAAGGATCAGATGTCGCCGCCGGCTGCCTTGGTGAGGGCCTCCTCGATGGCGTTCGGGGCGCACATGATGCTGAAGAAGGTCGCACCGGTGGCGCTCTGGATCATGGGCAGGTGCGGCCAGTCGATGGCGATGCGGAAGCGGGCATAGAGGGCATAGACGTCGCCGCCGGAGACCAGGATCTCGTAGGGCAGATGTGCAGTGTGGCGGTACTTGCCCTTGTCGATCCGGCTCATGATGTACTCGTCACCCGAGCAGCCCTCCTTCATGGCCACGCCGAAGACCGTCTCCTTGCGGCCGGGGATGTCGATGCGGTAGACCTTGGTCACCCCGCCGCGTGCGTTCTTGAGACCTTCCTCGACTGCGGCCACCGCTTCCTCGTAGCTGTCGTAGGAAGCCAGCTCGCTGGGATCGTCGAAGTACTCCATGCCGAACATGTAGTGGTACTTGCGCAGATCCTTGGCACTGAGCTTCTTGTCGCCGGTGCCGTACTCGAGCTGCTTGCCGAGGGCGGCCTCGAGCTGCTTGGCGGCGGCCTGGATATCGTTCATGTCCGCGATCCGGTAGGCATTGCCGTAGTAGATCGGGTTGGTGTATGCCACCTGGATCTGGTCGCCGACCTTGGTCAGGGAGACGCGCTGACCGGCGACGTACCCGCCGTCGTCGGTGCTGGCGGCGGCCTTCTTGAGCGCATCGTTGGTGAAGGCGATGACGAGTGCCCCGGCATAGGGGCTGTACTCGCCCACGATCTGGAAGCCGGCACCGGTCAGCTTCTGCTTGACCTCCGCGGCGGCGGCGTTCATGTCGCCGGAGGTGGTGTAGGCGAGGATGAATGGCTTGAGCGCCTCATCGGCAAGGGCCAGTCCGGCCGTGGAGACGAAGAGCAGGCCCGCCACGAGAGCCTTTCTGAGCATGGAAAGCATGGATCACTCCTCCGTTTTCTAGCGGATGTCCTGCGCGAGGACAGTTATTATCGGACCGCCGCGCACACCCGCGGCACCCCAGGACACTGTCACCGGCGGCGCCGGGACAGTGCTCGAATAGTTATCATCATCCTGCCGGCCAGTGTCAAGGCAAATCGACAAAAAACCATCACCTGCGCCATTCATGCCATCCAACATATTGTTTTTATGTGTTTATTAGTATTCTGTAATTCATTGTTTAAGGTGCATCACCGGGCACCGGCTGCCCTGCGACTGCAGCCGGTCGCGCTTTGCCGCATAATGTCTGCATGGCCTGGAAACCCCATGTGACCGTCGCGGCCCTGGTGGAACGCGAGGGTCGGTACCTGCTCGTGGAAGAGTCGGTCGACGGCCGGCGGGTGCTCAACCAGCCGGCCGGGCACCTCGAACCCGGCGAGGGGCTGCTCGATGCCGTGGTTCGCGAGATGCGCGAGGAGACCGGCCGCGATTTCGAACCCCGGTCCCTGGTGGGGATCTACCTCTGGCGGCGCGCCCCCGGCGCGGAGACCTTCCTGCGCTTCGTATTCTTCGGCATGGCCGGCGAAGAAGACCCGAGCCGAAGGCGGGACCCCGAGATCCTGGCGACGCACTGGCTCACGGAACGCGAACTGCGCCGCCAGCCGGAGCGGTTGCGCAGCCCCCTGGTACTGCGCTGCATCGAGGATCACCTGGCCTGCCGTCACTATCCCCTCGACTTCCTCGAGACCCTGCTCGACCAGCCATGACCGCGGTGCGGCACAAGATCTTCGTCGGCCTCTCCGGCGGCGTGGACTCGGCCGTGGCCGCGCTCTGCCTGCGCGCGCAGGGCCACGCGGTGGTGGGCGTGTTCATGAAGAACTGGGAAGAGGACGATCGGGACGGTCACTGCGCGGCGGCCGAGGATCTCGCCGCGGCCCGTGCCGTGGCCGAGCACCTCGACATCCCCCTGCTCACGGTCAACTTTTCCTCCGAATACTGGGAACGGGTCTTCGAACACTTTCTCGCGGAATACCGGGCCGGACGCACGCCCAATCCCGACGTGCTGTGCAACAGCGAGATCAAGTTCCGCGCCTTTCTCGACTTTGCCCGCGAGCGGGGCGCGACGGCCATCGCCACCGGGCACTATGCCCGCATCGAACGCGTCGAGGAAGGCCACCGCCTGTGCCTGTCCGCCGACCCGGACAAGGACCAGACCTACTTTCTCCATCGTCTCACCCAGGAACAGCTCGCCGCCGCCCGTTTTCCGCTGGGCGGCTTCACCAAGCGCAGGGTACGCGCGCGGGCCCGCGCGGCGGGGCTGCCCAACGCCCAGCGGCGCGACAGTACCGGGATCTGTTTCATCGGCGAGCGCCGTTTCCGCGACTTCCTGGCGCGCTACCTTCCGGCCATGCCCGGAGCGATGGTGACCCCGGAAGGCCGCACGGTCGGCGAGCACCGCGGCCTGATGTTCTACACCATCGGCCAACGCCAGGGACTGGGCATCGGCGGCGGCGGAAACGGTCGTCCCTGGTACGTGGCGGACAAGGATCTCGAACGCAACCGCCTGATCGTGGTCCAGGGAGCCGACCACCCGCTGCTCTACCACGAGGCGCTGGAACTGGAATCCTTGCACTGGATCACGGGCACACCACCCGCTGCACCCCTGCGTTGCCTGGCCCGGCTGCGCCACCGCCAGCCGCTGCAGCCCTGTACCCTGTACCGGTCGAAGGGTCACTGGCGGCTCCGGTTCGACCGCCCGCAGCGCGCCATCGCCCCCGGCCAGTCGGCCGTGGTCTACCTGGACGGGGTCTGCCTGGGCGGCGGCGTCATTCGCCGTGCGTTGCGTGTCCCCGACGCGGCAGAGGAGAACCGGGCGCATGGCGGGTGACTGGTCGGACCGGGCCCTGGCACTCGGCGGGGTCCTGCTCGCCGCCGAAGCCGTGGTGCGCGTGGCCCGCACCGCGCGCATCGATCCCGTCGTCGAGGAAACCCTGCTCGCCTCGGTGCTCGTCACCGATCCCGAGACCACCGCGTCGGTCTACCCGGACCGTTTCGTGCGTGGCGAGGCCCTCAGGCTGTTGCAACGCCGCCTCTCCGGGCGGCAGACCGGTCCCGAGGCCCTGGAAGCGACCCGCTATGCCATTGCCCTGCTCCACCTCTCCCGCAAGCTCGTGCGCGACCCACGCCGGCTGGAGCGGCTCCGCACCGGGATCGCCGCCGTGCGCGCCCTGGTCGAGCAGTACGGCATCGATCACGAGAGCGTGCGAGCCCGCCTCGCGGGCCTCTACCAGGAAAACGTGAGTACCCTAACACCACGCATCCTGGTCCAGGGCGATCCGTCCATCCTCGCCACGCCCTACCGGCAGGACGAGATCCGTGCCCTGCTGCTCGCCGGGATCCGGTCCGCCGTGCTCTTCCACCAGGTCGGGGGACGCCGCTGGCAGGTCCTGCTCCAGCGCCGGCACCTGCTCTCGGCCGCCGATCGACTGCTGCGCGAAGTCTGAGCGCTCGATTCGATTCCCGGTTCGATTCAAACCGCGAAGAGCAAGACCGCAAGGGACGCGAAGGGCGCCGGGGAGAAACGGGTCTTGCCGGGTATGAAGCAAACCGCCGAGGTGCCAAGGACGCCAGGAAAATTATTGTCAATCATTTGGTCAGGAAACCCTGGGATCATTCCCTGTTCGATCGAGAATCCGACAACCTGCAGCGAGGCGCAGTCTTGTCTGCAAACTCTCGTAATTCCCTGTCGCGCTCACCAGGAAATGCCTCTTTTCCTTTGTGTACTTTGCGTCCTTGGCGGTTTCTCCCTTTACACAACAATCATTTTTTCCTCGGCGTCCTTGGCGCCTTGGCGGTTCGTCACTTATCCACCAGGATCTGTTTTCCTTTGCCTCCTTCGCGGCTTCGGCAAACCCGTAAAGCGGCGTTGCGCCGCTGTGGTAGAATGGGCGCCCTCGCGAGCCGGGGACGGGTCGACGCCCCGGCTTTTTCTGCATGATTTCAGAGGGATGGCCATGAGCGACAGCTTTTCTTCGCGGTCCACGCTGCGCGTGGGCGACCGGGAATTCACCTACTACCGGCTCGAGGCGCTGGCGCCGGAATTCGACGTCGCCCGCCTGCCGTACTCGCTGAAGATCCTGCTCGAGAACCTGTTGCGCCACGAAGACGGCCGCACGGTCACCGCCGACGACGTACGCGCCGTCGCCGGCTGGGACCCCAAGGCCGAGCCCGCCCGCGAGATCGCCTTTCGTCCAGCGCGCGTGCTGATGCAGGATTTCACCGGCGTGCCGGCCGTGGTCGACCTGGCCGCCATGCGCGACGCCATGGCCGATCTCGGGGGCGACCCGGCACGCATCAACCCGCTGGAGCCGGCCGAGCTGGTCATCGACCACTCGGTACAGATCGACCGTTTCGGCACCCCCGAGGCCCTGGAGTACAACGCCACCCGGGAATACGAACGCAACCGCGAGCGCTACCAGTTTCTCAAGTGGGGGCAGAACGCCTTCGCCAATTTCAAGGTGGTACCCCCGGACACCGGCATCGTGCACCAGGTCAACCTCGAATACCTGGCCCGGGTGGTATTCGACACCGACGGCCTGGCCTACCCGGACACCCTGGTCGGCACCGACTCCCACACCACGATGGTCAACGGCCTGGGGGTGCTCGGCTGGGGCGTGGGCGGTATCGAGGCCGAGGCGGCCATGCTCGGCCAACCCATCTCCATGCTCGTCCCCCAGGTGGTCGGCTTCCGCCTCACCGGCGAGCTGGCCGAGGGGGCCACGGCCACCGACCTGGTGCTGACCGTAGTGGAACGGCTGCGCCGCCACGGCGTGGTGGGCAAGTTCGTCGAATTCTTCGGCCCCGGGCTCGCCCACCTGTCCCTGGCCGACCGGGCGACGCTGGCCAACATGGCCCCCGAGTACGGGGCCACCTGTGGCCTCTTCCCCATCGATGCCGAAACCCTCGCCTACCTGCGCCTGACCGGGCGCGACGAGGCGCAGATCGCCCTGGTCGAGGCCTATGCCCGGGCCCAGGGTCTGTTCCACGAGCCCGGTCACCCCGAGGCCGAGTACACCGAAGTCATCGAGCTCGACATGGGCACGGTCGAGCCCAGCCTGGCTGGCCCACGGCGCCCCCAGGACCGCATTCCCCTGCGGAATGCGGCGCCGCGCTTCCGCGAGGACCTCGCCGCGCTCAAGCAGGAGCGCAACCTGGAGAGCCGCCCGGTGGAGGTGGCCCTGGACGGTACGACCGCCAGGCTCGACGACGGGTTCATCGCCATCGCCGCCATCACTTCCTGCACCAACACCTCCAATCCCTCCGTGATGCTCGGTGCCGGGCTCCTGGCGCGCAAGGCCCGGGAAAGGGGGCTGCGCCCGAAGCCCTGGGTGAAGACTTCGCTCGCTCCCGGCTCCCGGGTGGTCACCGAATACCTGCGCCGTGCCGGGCTGCTCGAAGCCCTGGAGGACCTCGGCTTCGCCGTGGCGGGCTATGGCTGCACCACCTGCATCGGCAACTCCGGTCCCTTGCCCGAACCGGTCTCGCGGGCCATCGCCGAGGGCAACCTCTCCGCCTGCGCCGTCCTCTCGGGCAACCGCAACTTCGAAGGGCGGGTGCATCCCGAGGTGCGCATGAACTACCTCGCCTCTCCTCCCCTGGTGGTGGCCTACGCCCTCGCCGGGCGCATGGACGTGGACCTCTACCAGGAGCCCCTGGGCGAGGACGCGCAGGGCCGGCCGGTCTACCTGCGCGACCTCTGGCCGACATCCACCGAGCTCCGCGACGCCCTGCAGGCGAGCCTCGACCGGGAAGAATTCCGGCGCGTCTACGCCGACGTCTACGCGGGCGAGTCCCGGTGGCGTGCACTGGATGCCCCCAGCAACCAG
>RFHK01000097.1 GCA_003695825.1 Gammaproteobacteria bacterium
AGGCGCTGTCGGCCTACCCTGGGGCGTGGCCGGCATCCCCTGCCTGGAACCGCCTGCCTGGCCCCGCAGCAACTGCTGCAGCTGTGCCATGTCGATCTTGCGCAGTCCCGGCGGCAGTGCGAACAGGGAGGGATCCTGGGGCCCGACCCGGATGTTGCGCAACTCGCGCAGGTAGCCACCCTGCATGGTCTCGCGAATGGCGATGCCGAGTTGCGGATCGAACCACTGCTGGCTCGTCATGACCTGCCCGTCGGGCCGGGTGGTGGTCAGGACCCATTTCTCCACGCGGCGACCGTTGATCGTATCCATGCCGGCCGGTTTCATCTCCGTGGTGGTGCCACCCGGGAATACCTGCCGCAGCGGCATGCGGCGGGCGCGGTCGATCCAGTAGAGCGCCTGCAGCGTCTTGCCTTCCCGCTGGTAGGTCATCTGCCACTTGTCCGTGACCCGCCCGAAGAGCCGCTCCTGACCGAGGTATTTGCAGGTGGCCTGGGGAACGAGGTCGCAGGGGCTCTGCATGCCGGCGTTCTGCGTGGCCTGGCGGATCACGTTCTGCGGGGCCTGCATCTCCACGTAGACCCCGAGCTCGGGGAAGGCGGTCAGCGCGCGCTGGTGATCCAGGTCGACGATCTCGATCACCTTGCGACCACCCATGCGGTATTCCATGCGCACGTGGTGAGGATCCACGTACATGTTCGCCGTCTTGGGCGACTGACCCGGCACCTGTTGCACCGCCTGGGCGGAGAACGGCTGTTTCGGTCCCGCGGTCTGGGCCTGTACATTTCCCCATGCCAGGACGAGCCCGGCCAACAACCCGATCACGTTTTTCGTGTTCATTCCCTGCTCCTCGACGCACATGCACCCGGAATCGGGCGCCTCATTCCATTCTGCCGGGCACACTCGTCGCCGAATGCACCCGCCAGAAGGGAATGGTGGGCGGTCGGGGATGCCCGCATGCCTTGCGACATGCGAACATCCCTTCCCACACTCCACTTACTTCTTGTTGCTCGACTGCGGGGCCCGCTGCGGCACACCGTACGGTGCCGGTGCACCATAGGGTGTCACGCCGTAGGGGGCATAAGGGGCCACCGGCGGCACGTAGGGCACACCCCAGTACGGATAGTAGTAGGGGTAGTAGCCGTAGCCATAGTAAGGTGCACCATAGCCCCAGCCACGGCCCCAGCCGGAACCACGGGCACGGCCGCTGATACCGAAGTTGAAGTCGGTATCGCCCAGGATGTCGCCCAGGGCGTCACCCAGGCCATGCCCCCAGCCACGGCCCCAGCCGGGACCCCAGCCGTCCCAGGGACCGCCCCACCATGCATTGGCGGAGCCCATCGGGAGCGCCGTCACACCTGCGATTGCCGCAGCCAGCATTGCCTTCTTCAGTTTCACCATCACAAAGTCCTCCGACTTTACGGTTGAGACCTGATACGGCGACTTGCCATATCACCTTGCACCCTCTCGACTCGGTCGACCGTGGACGGAGGGTCGGGCATCCACGGACGATTTCAAGCCTGTACCTACCAACCCCAGGGCCCGAGCACACCGGGGAGTCCCGGATAGAAACCGAGCAGGGGCAGGCCTGCATAGGGTCCCGGCACGTACGCACCGTAACCGTAGGGATTCATGATCTCCGGCGAGACCAGTCCGGGCACGGTGGGCGGCGAGGGCCGCTCGCTGTGACTCGAACCGATGGGCCGGTCGTAGGGCGCCACCCAGGGATTGCTCCCGCGCCGGGCCTGCTCCTTCTCGTCCTCGTCGAGCGGCCGGTAGCGCGGGGCCGGTGCGGAGTTCCACGTCGGTGCCGCATTCCAGGCCGGGGTCTGCCAGCCGCGTCGGGTCCCGGCCGACCAGGGATTGTCCAGCCCCTGGCCCTGGTGCGACCAATCGGGCACACCCACCCCGCTGGGATTTCCCTGCACGGGAGCGCCGCCGGGATAGGCGCCGCCGTTGCCCCCGGTCCAACCACGCGAGGGGGCACTGGCTGCCCAGCCGTTGCCCGGGTAGGCCGGCTGTCCCTGGTACGGGACATAGGGCTGGCCGTACTGCCCGGCATAGGGAGCCATGCCCGGGGCGCGGGGTGCCGAAACCGGGGGGGCATAGCCCGTCCCCGGATAGGCCTGCCGCGGTACGGGCATCCCGTATCCCGGTGCCCCGTAACCGGTCCCGGGAAAGGCGCGGTTGGACGGCAGGGTACCGGTCGGATTCATGCCCTGGACCCCCTGGGCGTGCTTCTGTTCATCCACGGCATCCTTGCTGCAGCCGGAGAGGGCGAGCAGGAGCAGCGCCAGGATCCCGGCCACCGCAAGCGGTCCCGGTTGCCTGCGCCCTGCTCCGTGCTGCTGCGCCCTTCCCTGCATGCAGTCGCCTTCCTTCCATCAACGGTTGCCCGAATTCCCGGAAGCCGCCGGGTAGCCCGGGTAGGCATAGCCGCCGTAGGGTGCCGGGTAACCGGCGGGCGGATAGCCGTAGGGTGCAGGCGGTACCGGTGGCGTCCAGGCGCCCGGGGCATAGCCCGGCGCGTAGGGATAGGGTGCATAGCCCGGGGCACCGTAGTAGCCATAGCCCTGCGTCGGGTTCGGCGCCGGGGCGGCGTTCTGCGCCGGCGGGGTACCTGCAGAGGGTGCCGCAGGCATCGAACCGGCGGGTGCCTGGCCGAACTGGGGCACCGGGGGCTGCGGCAGGCTCTGCTCGAGCTGCCGGCGCTGCGCCTCCATCGCCTTGCGCTGGGCTTCGAATTCCTCCTGCTGCTTGCGGAAGCGGGCCTCCGCCTCCTTGCGCATGGCCTCCAGGTCGGGCGCCGCCGGGGGCTGCAGCATGGCCGGTGGGGTCGCCCCTGCACCCTGCTGTGCCTCCCAGCGACGGGTCATCTCTTCGTGCCGACGCCGGATGGCCTCGTGCTGCTGCTCGATCTCCTTGCGCCGCTGCGCCATCTCGGCTTCCATGCGCTTGCGGAACTCGGCCTGCTGGCGCAGGAACTCCTCACGGGTGATCCCCCCGGAGTTCATGTGCGGGGCGGGAGCGACGCCTGCAGGCGGTTGCATCCCCATCGGCGCATAGCCGGGAGTCCCCCCGGTCTGCGCCGCGGGCGCCCCGGGTGCGAAGCCCTGCCCCCCGCCGGCTGCAGGTGCCGGCTGGAAGGGTCCCGGCGGGGGCGGAACCGTACCGGGGGCCGGTGCCGCCTGTGCAGGTGGGGCCGCTTGCTGCGTGTTGGGCGCAAAACCCTGGCCGCCTTCCGCCGCCCAGGCGAGGGTGGCCAGCCCGGCCATGCCGAGACCAAGCACCAGTGAATACCTGCCGAGATGCTGTCTACCCATGATTCCTTCCTTCCTGTCTGTCATCTGTCGATCCTCCGTTCTCGCCCTCATGCCTTGGCCGGGGGCGGGTTTTCATCGTCTGCTGCCGGGCCGCTGTCCGGCTGGCGCGCCTGGTCTTCCTCCTCGATGCGATGCTCGAGCGCCTCGCAGCTGTGCGGCTGGAAGTGCTTGCCGGCACTGATGCAACCCAGCGGCACCACCAGCAGCATGAACACCGTGGAGGCCGCCACACCGAACAGCAGGCTGACCGCCATACCCTGGAATATGGGGTCGTGGATGATGGCTGCCGACCCCAGGGCAAGCGCCATCGAGGTGATGAAGATGGGACGCAGGCGGATGCGCCCGGCCTCGATGGCGGCCTCCTTGATGTCCCTGCCGAGGGACACCTCGTGCTTGACGAACTCCACCAGCAGGATGGAGGCACGCACGATGATGCCGCCCAGGGCGATCAGGCCGATCATGGACGTGGCGGTGAAATCGGCATTCATGAGCCAGTGGCCGGGGATGATCCCGATCAGGGTCAGGGGAATCGGCGACATGACGATCCCGGCCAGGGTGTAGTCCTTGAACTCCAGCACGATCAGGCCGTAGATGAGGATCATGGCCCCCATGAAGGCGATCCCCATGTCGCGGAAGGTCTCGTAGGTGACCGTCCACTCGCCGCTCCACTCGAAGGAGGACTGGAGATCGTTCTCCGGCGGCCCGATCAGGTGGCCGGAGATCTTCACACCGTCGGGCGCGACATAGTCCTCGAGGCGGTCCTCGACGTTCATCATGCCGTAGATGGGTGCGCCCAGGCGTCCCTCGCCCTCGCCCGTGACGTACTCGACCGGGCGCAGGTCGCGGTGGAAGATGTAGTGGTCCTCCGGCAACTGGACGAAGCGGCCGAGTTCACCCAGCGGCACCGTCTTCCCGGTCCGGCTGCGGATGGGCAGGTTGGCCAGCCGGGCGATCTGGGAGCGCACCGCCAGCGGCGTCTGGAGGATGATGTAGGTCGGCTCGAGCGGCGCGGCGCGCTTGACATCGCCGATCTTGAAGCCGCCCATGGCCATGGCCACGTTCTTGTTGATGGTCTCGATCGAGATCCCGTAGCGCGTGGCCTTCTCCTTGTCGATCACGAAGCGCCAGTAGCTGTGCGGTTCGTCGAGGTAATTGTCCACGTCGACGATGTTCGGCACTTCCTCGAAGATCCGCGTCAGGTCACGCGCCACCTGGCGGCGGGTCTTCTGGTCCGGCCCGTAGACGATGGCGGTGAGTGTCTGCAGTACCGGCGGACCCGGCGGCATCTCGACCACCTGGATGCGTGCTCCCAGGCGGTCGGCGATCGGCTTGAGCAGGTGGCGGGTGGCCACGGCGATCTCGTGGCTGCTGCGCTCCCGCTCGTGCTTGTCCTTGAGCATCACCTGGATGTCCGCTTCCCACGGATTCTGGCGCAGATAGTAGTGGCGGACCAGGCCGTTGAAGTTGAAGGGCGAGGCGGTACCCACGTAACTCTGAAGGGCCGTCACCTCGGGAACGTTCTTCTGGATGGCCCGTGCCAGGGTCTCCGCGACGTTGGCCGTGACCGGCAGCGCCGTACCCTCGGGCAGGTTGATGACCACGTCGAACTCGGGCTTGTTGTCGAAGGGCAGCATCTTCACGGTCACGATCTTGAAATAGAACAGGGTGCAGACCAGCATCGTGAGCGCGATGACGCTGATCAGGAACAACCACCCGAGGAAACGGTTCTCGATCAGCGGCGTGATGATGGGCCGGTAGATCTTCCCGATCCATTCCTGGGTACGCTTCTCCTTGGCCTCGGCCCGGCGGAAGGCCTTGACGCTCGCCGGGCGCACGCGCATGGCGAACCAGGGCGTGAACATGAAGGCGGCCATCAGCGAGAAGAACATGGCCACCGACCCCATGACCGGGATGGGCCGCATGTAGGGACCCATCATGCCGCGCACGAAGCCCATGGGGAGCAGCGCGGCGATGACCGTGAAGGTGGCGATGATGGTCGGGTTGCCGACCTCGCGCACGGCGTCGATGGCGATGGTCACCGACGTCTTGCCCGCCTCCATCCAGCGCCGGAAGATGTTCTCCACCACCACGGCCGCGTCGTCGACGAGGATACCGATGGCGAAGATGAGGGCGAACAGGCTCACGCGGTCGATGGTGAAGTCGAGTACCCAGGCCGCCCAGATGGTGGTCAGGATCACGATCGGGATCACCGTGATGACCACGAAGGCCGCGCGCACGCCCAGGGTCACGAGGCAGAGGATGGAGACGGCCAGGGCGGCGTCGAACATCGCACCGAGCAGCTCGTTGACCTTGTCGTTGGCCGTCTTGCCGTAGTTGCGGGTGATGGCCGCGTGCACGTTCTCGGGGATGAGGGTGCCCTTGAGCTGCTCGAGCTTGGCCAGGATGTCCCGGGCCACGGTCACCCCGTTGGTGCCGACCTTCTTGGCGATCGCGATGGTGACGGCCGGGTAGCCGTGCTCGGCCCCCTCCTTGGGATCCCCGGCCGGCCCGGTGAAGTAGGTCACCAGGCGGTGGGTCTCGGACGGGCCGTGGAACACCTTGGCGACGTCACGCACGTAGATGGGTGCGCCGCGATAGGTGCCCACCACCAGGTTGGCGACGTCCTGGGCCGTGTGCAGGAACTCCCCCGTCTGGATGCTGAAGACGTTGTTGCCGTACTCGATGCTGCCGGCGGGCATCTCCGAGTTGGCGGACATGATGGTGCCGGCGATCTGGTCCAGCGTCAGCCCGTAACCGGCCACCTTCTCGGGATTGACCTCCACGCGGATCTGCTCCTCGCGCCCGCCGACGACGAACCCGCGCCCGGCGTTGGGCACCTCCTGCAGGCGCTGCAGCACGTCGAGCGCCAGGGTGCGCATGGAGGCGTCGTCCACCGTCTTGGACCAGAGGGTGATGGTGACGATGGGCACGTCGTCGATCCCCTTGGGCTTGACCAGGGGCATGGAGACGCCGGGCGGGATGATGTCCATGTTGGACTTGAGCTTGCTGTGGACCTTGACGATGGAGGGCCCGAGCTTCTCGCCCACCTTGAACCGCACCGTGACCAGCGTGCGCCCGCGCTGCGTGGCGGAGTAGACGTGCTTGATCCCCGGGATCTCCATCATCAGGCGCTCGAGCGGGTCGGTGACCAAGGTCGTGACCTGCTCGGCCGAGGCCCCCGGGTAGCGCACGAAGATGTCGATCATGGGCACCGAGATCTGGGGGTCCTCCTGGCGCGGCGTGAAGATCAGCCCCAGCAGGCCGATGGCGAGCGCGGCCACCATCAGCATGGGGGTCAGCGGCGAGTCGATGAAGTTGCAAGCCACCCGGCCGGCGATGCCGAGCGAACGCCCCCGCTTGAACTCCTCGACGTCCTCAGGAATCTCGGCGTCGACCGAAATGAAGTTCTTGTTTTCTTCTGCCATTGCCTCCGGCTCCTGTCATCCAGTCCTCGGGCTCTCGACGGTCCCGATCACTCGGGCTTCTCGCTCCATCCCAGGGTGACCTGCGGCGGCGTGGCGTAGATGCGCTCGCCGATCCGGAGGCCGGAGAGAACGGAGACCTGGCCGGGGGCCACGAAGTCGCCGAGACGGACCAGGCGCAGGTGCGGCTTGCCATCCTTGCCGACCACATAGACGGCCGGCAGGCTTCCGCGCCAGATGACCGCGGTGTCCGGGATGACGGGAACGGTATTCACGGGGGCGGCCACGTCGGGGATCATGACCTCGGCATACATGCCGGGCCCACCCTTGACTCCCTGGGGCAGGTCGAACTTGACCGTCACGGTGTGGCGCTGCGGGTCGGCGGCCGGATAGATCTGGGCCACCCGCGCCTGCACCACCTGGTTGCCCACGTCGATGCGGGCCGGCACCATCATGCCCACCTTCAGCCCGGGCATCAGGCGCGTGGGGACGTCGGCCTTGACCTGCAGGTAGGTGAGGTCGGCATACTCCACGAGCGGCTGGCCCGGCTGCACGGTGTCGCCGACCTCGACGTACTTCTTCACGATCACCCCGTCGAAGGGCGCAAAAGACCGGGTGTCCCGCAACTTGGCGTCGATCTCCTCGATCTTGGACTGGGCCGCGTAGAGGCGGTTGTAGGCCTCGCGCAAGCGCACGTTCTGGGTATAGAGGTCACTGTAGCGCTCGAACTCCGGGTTCCCCCCGATCGTCCCCGGCATGAAGCTCTGCATGGGCCGTACGAACATCTGGTCGAAAAGGCCCGGCAACCCGAAGCCCGGCATGCCGGTGATGCTACGGGTACGCGGGGAGATGATCTCGCGCTGGAACATCACCTGGGCCTGCTGGATCTCAGCCAGGGCGTTGTTGTACTGGGCCACGGCCTGGCGGCGCATGGCGAGCAACTGGTCGTCATCGATGGTGACCAGCACGTCGTCCTTCTTGAAATGGTCGCCTTCCTTGCCGGCGATGAACTCCACCCTGCCGGGGATCTGGGCCGTGAGGGTCACCTGCTTGTGCGCGACCACGGTCCCGCCGATGGTCACGCTGGACCCCATGCGGGCCGGCTGCACGGTGATGATCTGCGGCTGGGCGGCCGGCGCCTGTGCCCGGGCACCGGTCAGACCCACCGTCAGGGTCAACAGCAGGGTGGCGAAGAAGGCTGGGGTACGGTGTGGACTCGTGAATTTCATGTTTTCCTTCCGCCTTTTGTGGTTCCGTTTTCGAGGGAAACTGCACAGCACCCGCACCCTATGCAATCGACGTGCCATGGGTTATGTGACTGTTTTCACAGCATTTTGCGTAGTGATGCGTGTTGCAATGCAACATGCCATATATGCAAATATGCTTGATTATTCCTTTTCAAGCTTTTGTTTTTGATGGATTTTTAGTATACTGCACCCTGTTGCAACGGTGCTGCAACGGAGGCCTTGCATTCCCCATGCAGGCCCCTATGCTGGAGACAGGACCGCACCGAACATCCGTCATGATGTCGGCAGACCTCGACCGCCAATGGGGGAGACCATGCCCGGACTGGACCAGATCACGCCCATCGTCGACGCCGTCGTCGCCCATATCAAGGAAGGCGTCATCCTGACCAACGAGAAGGGCGACGTGCTCTATCACAACCAGGCGGCCACCCGGCTGCTCGGCGTCAACGAGATCCAGTCGGTGGGCCAGCTGAACGCCGTCAGCAACCTCCAGTTGCCGGCTGCCATCTCCTGTGCCGTGAACGAGTCCGGCGGTGCGCTGGTGCGCAAGAACGGCGAGGGGGAATGCGTCAAGCAGTTCGAACAGCGCATCACCCGCAACGGTATCACCCGGTTCATCGAGATCAACACCACCGACGTGCAGGTACCGGGCGAGGAAGGCGGCATCCGCCTCCTGGTGCTCAACGACGTCACCGAGAAGCGCCGCCTGGAGGCGGTCTTCCATGACAATCTCAATGCCGGCCTGATCACCCAGGATCCCCGCATGCTCGAGATCAGCAGCCTGATCGAGGATGTGGCACCGACCCGCGCCCCGGTGCTCCTGCAAGGGGAATCCGGCACCGGCAAGACCCTGCTCGCCCGCCTGCTGCACAAGAAGAGTTCCAGGGCCGACAAACCCCTGATCGAGGTCAATTGCGCGGCCATTCCCGAGGCGCTGCTCGAGTCCGAGCTCTTCGGGCACGTCAAGGGGGCCTTCACCGGGGCCATCACCAACCGCCCCGGCCGCCTGCAGGCCGCGCACGGCGGTACCCTCTTCCTCGACGAGATCAGCGAGATCCCCCTGCACCTGCAGCCCAAGCTGCTCAAGGCGCTCGAGGAACAGAAATTCCATCCCGTGGGTTCCGACGAGGTGGTGGAGGTGGACATCCGCATCATCGCGGCCAGCAATCGCAACCTGCGGGAGATGGTCGACAAGGGCAGCTTCCGCGCCGATCTCTACTACCGCCTGGCCGTGATCTCCATCGACATTCCGCCGTTGCGGGAGCGCCCCGGCGACATCCCCCTGCTCATCCGGCACATGTGCGACACCCTGGTGCAGCGGGGCTATCCTTCGGGCCTGGACTGCGAACAGGAAGCCATGGCCATGATGCTCGACTACCCCTGGCCCGGCAACGTGCGGGAACTCTCCAACGCCGTGGAACACGCCATGATCCTGGCCAAGGACGGGATCGTCACTCCCATCTGCCTGCCACGCGAGATCCGGGAATATTATGAAAAGAAGAACCGCGGTTACGCGGAGAACGATCTCGACGCCCAGCGCCGCGAGATCACCGACGCGCTCAAGGCCGCCGGCGGCAACCGGGCGGAGGCCGCCCGCCTGCTGGGGATCGACCGCAGCACGCTCTGGCGCCGCATGCACAAGCTGGGACTGGCATGACACAGATCACAATTCCGGGACCGGGAACTTGCATGCCCTGTTGGGATTCTATATATTAGCACGTGATGATACACTGATACTCCCAGGAGGGTCGAATCATGATCCTGGATGCATTCACGCTTGCAGGAACCGTCAGTGTCCTCGTCATGATCGGCGCCATGCTCTGGGCCGGGGGCTGCTGCCGGCGTTGACCTCTCGGGTCCAGCTCCCTAGAATGGCGGGGCCTCGGGCGGTTAGCTCAGCGGGAGAGCACTGCCTTCACACGGCAGGGGTCGCTGGTTCAATCCCAGCACCGCCCACCATCCCACCGTGCGACCGTGTCGGGCTACGGCGCGGTTCCGCGAGACACCCGGCGGTCCTCCCTTCCCGCTTCTCCCGGTAGGCGCGGCATCGATTCCGGCGCATCGCATCGCCCCCATGCCGGGTGTACGTCTCCCGTTGGCACAGGTGCCAGCGGCGACCATCGGAACCTGGCGTCCCCGCATTTCCGTTCGCCACACCCCCGTAGTCCGAGAGGCTGCTAGGGCGAATGCTGCACGATCTCCAGCTTCATGCGCACGAGGCGCTCGTGCTCCGAGGACTCCCGCGGGACGTGGCGCAGCACGAACTCGATGGTCTGCAACACCCGGCGCCAGCGGGGTCGCCGGGGCAGTCGATCGAGGCTCAGGTACTTGTCCAGCGTGCGGGTCATGGGCGTCGACTTGTCGATATAGACATTCCAGATCCCGCTTTCCTCGGCCAGGTCCACCTTGGTCCGCCCGGTGTGGCGTTTCCAGGCGGCCAGCGCGAGCTGCATGCCTTCCACCAGCAACCGGCGGAAGGTCTCGCCCTGATCTTCCCCGGGAACGGACTCGCACAAGGGGGAGACCGGCAGGGGGCCCTCCCCGTGGATGAGGCGTTCGCCCACGGCCTGGAAGGCAGCGGCCACCTCCTGCACGCGGGGTGAATCCGCCTCGCAGGCCGCCTTGCCCAGCACGGCATGGAAGATGCGTTCGTCGTCCACCTCGGCCATGCCGAGCACCAGGCAGAGTGCCTCGTCCTTCCCGGCCAGTGCGAGACGCAACCGCAGGCGTTCCCCGCAGCCGTTGCCGGGCCGTGCCGCCAGCCGCCGTTCCACGATCTCGCGCAGCTCCGGGACCAGGGTGAACAAGTTGGTCGAGCGGATCTCGGCATCCGTCACCCCGAGCATCTCCCGTGCCGCCCGGTTGCTGCCGAGCACCCGCCCGTCGACGGCGAAGGCCACCAACCCCTCGTCGGCCTGGTCGAGCAGCGCCACCAGCAGCCGCTGGGCCGTCGCCAGGTCGGACTCGGCCTGCATGCGGTGCCGGATCTCGGCGAGCAACTCGTCGTTCTCGCGCATCTTCCGCACCAGGGAACGCAGCCCGAGATGGGCCTCGATGCGGGCCAGCAGCTCCTTGCGCAGGAACGGCTTGGTGATGTAGTCGTTGCACCCGTCCTCGAAGGCGCGCCGGATGTCCTCTTCACGGATCCGGGCGGTCAGCACCAGGATCGGCAACTGCCAGGAATCCTGCTCCTTGCGCAATTCCCGGCAGACCGCGTACCCGTCCAGGTCGGGCAGCATCAGGTCCAAGAGCACGAGATCCGGCAGGAAGGTGCGCACCGCCTCCCGCACCTCCTTGCCGCGATAGACCGGCATCACCAGGTACCCGGCCGTCGTCAGCACGTCGACGACGGTGCGCATGTTGACCGGATCGTCCTCGACCACCAAGATCCGGGCCTTGCCGGGTGCCGGGCCGACCGCCGTGCGCGGCGGAAGCCATGCCGGCATCCGACGGGCGTCGGCATGCACGTCCGGTAACGTCGTGCCCTCCTGCTCTACGCGTTGTCCCTGCGTGGCCAGCGGCAACCAGAGGTGGGCGCAGGTTCCGCGCCCCGGTGCCGACTCGAGGCCGAAACGCCCCCCCATGGCCTCGGCCAGGCGGCGCGTGATCGGTAGACCCAAGCCGGTACCCTCGACGGTGCCGGGCGCGGCCCGCTCGAAGGGTCGCATCACGTTCTCGACCTGTGCCGCATCCATGCCCGGGCCGGTATCACAGACCCGGAGATGGGCCCTGTCCCCTTCCCGGTAGGCCTCGACCCAAACACGCCCCGCCTGGGTGTACTTGATGGCGTTGCTGAGCAGGTTGTAGAGCACCTGCCGCAGCCGTTCCCGGTCACAGTAGAGAGCCGGCAACGCCGCCTCGATCCGGGTCTCGAGCCGGAGGGGCTTGGCACCGATCAGCGGCTGCACCATCTCCAGGGCGTTGTCGATCAAAGGGTGCACCTCGACCGGTTCGAGGTGCAACCGCAGGCGGCCTTCGCGGATCTGGGAGAAATCGAGGATGTCATTGATGAGCACCAGGAGGCGCTCGGCACTGGTCAGCATGAGCTCGATCACGTGGCGCTGCCGGTCGTCGAGCCTGCCATAGGTCCCTTCCAGGCAGCCGGTGGCCAACCCGATGATGCCATTGAGCGGCGTACGCAACTCATGGGTCGTGTTGGCGAGAAACTCGTTCTTCAGCTCGTCGGCCCGCTGGAGATTACGGATGGCCTCGGCCTGGGCCTGTTCCTTTTCCCGCTCGAGCACGTTGATCCGGTCGGCCAGCGCGAGCGAGAGCAGGATCGCCTCCAGGATGACCCCGATCTGGCTGGCCCACTCGGTGAAGAGGTTCTGCGGCACGACGGTATAGGCCATGAGTAAGCGGACGGTCCCCAGGGTGAGGAAGACCGACATCGCCAGCAGAAAGAAACGGGCCGGCAGGTAGCCCCGGCGCAGCACCAGGATGCCGTCGATCACGAACCCGGTGACGCTGATCAATGCCAACGCGGAGAACAGGTGGATCGACAGCGTGTAGGGCACCACGAGTGCGGCCCCCATGAGCACGAGCGCCACCACCAGCACGATACGCCACAGGATCACGAAGAACCGGGGCTGCACCTCGGGGCGCACGAAGGCCTGCAGGAAGCGGGTACCGAAGAAGAGGTTGGCGAAGAGCAGCAGCGGAATGATCCGGTTGGCCAGGTTCGGCGCATCGGGCCACAGGAGCTGGAAGCTCATGCCACTGAGGCTGAAGGTGGTCAGGGCCACGCTGCCCATGTAGAGGCAATAGAAGAAGAAGGGCCTGTCGCGCAGGGCCAGGAAGAGGGAGAAATTGTAGACGAGAAAAATGAGGATCCCGCCGTAGAGGGCGGCGATCAGGCTGTAGGTGGCCAGCTGGTGCCGGCGCCAGGCGTCCGGCTCCCAGACGCGGACCGGTGTGAGCAGCGAACTGGTGCTCTCGATGCGGACGAGCCACTGGCCGCCGGCACCGGCTGCCAGGTCCGCGACGAAGACCGGGTTGCGATAGGGCACGGGCCGCGTGGCGAAGGGATGAAGGTCGCCCATGACCGCCA
>RFHK01000098.1 GCA_003695825.1 Gammaproteobacteria bacterium
CGGGAAGCCGGGGAAAACCAAGCCGGTGCTGTTTTCCTGACCCGCTTTCGGTATCCTTTGCCCTTGCCGATGTCTTCCTCGTCTCTCTCCCTGCCCCGCCGGCTCGCCACCCGGAGCGGAATCGCGCTCGCCCGCGCGGCGGCGCGGCTGCCGTGGCAGACCCAGATGCGGATCGGCCGGCAGCTCGGACGGCGTCTGATGGCGGTCGCCCATCGCCGGCGCCGCATCGCGGAGGTCAACCTTCGCCTGTGCTTTCCGGAACTGGACGAAGCGAAGCGGGGGGAGCTGCTGGAACGGCACTTCGAATCCCTGGGCATGGGACTGATGGAGACGGCCTTCACCTGGTTTGGCCGGGACGCGCAGTTCGAGGGGCTCGCCCGCATCGAAGGGCTGGAACACCTGGACGAGGCGCTGGCCCGGGGCCGGGGCGTGATCCTGCTCTCGGCCCATTTCACCACGCTCGAGATCGCCGGCCGCCTGCTGGCGCGGGAACGCCGTTTCCACGTACTCTACCGGGAACACAAGAACCCGCTGTTCGAGGCCGAGATGCGGGCCTCGCGCGAGCGCCTGTTCGAGAAGGCCATTCCGCGCGACGACATGCGCGGCTTCCTGAGAAGCCTCAAGGCCGGGCACGCCGTCTGGTATGCACCCGACCAGGACCATGGGATTCATCATGCCGTTTTCGTCGATTTCTTCGGTGTCCAGGCAGCCATGATCACGGGAACGCATCGCCTGGCACGGATCAGCGGTGCACCCGTCGTACCCTTCTTTCCCAAGCGCCTGGCAGGAGATGCAGGGTACCACCTGCGCATCCTCCCGCCGCTGGATCGCTTTCCCACCGGGGACGTGCACGCGGACACGCAGCGGATCAGCACGTTGATCGAGCAGGCGGTGCGCGAGTGCCCGGAGCAGTACCTGTGGGTGCACCGCAGGTTCAAGACACGTCCCGCGGGGCAGCGAAGCCCCTACGATACGCCATGACGAACGGACAGGAGGAACCCCCAGAGCCCCATGGACGACAGGATTCGCGTCAAGTTCCTCACCCGGGATCGCCCGGAGATCCACGTGCGCCAGCTCCCCGGGCACGCGCGCACCTGGGGGCATTGCCTGTTCCTGTTCGACCGGGAAGAAAGGGACTACGACTGGCTCGTGGTCTACGACGACGTCCCGGAACGCGAAGGTCAGGCGCGGCACGAGGCCAAGGAAGTCCTCGCCTGTCCACAGGAGCATACGCTCCTGGTGACCACGGAGCCCTCCTCGATCAAGGCATACGGGAGCGCCTACACCGCCCAGTTCGGCCACGTCATCACGAGCCAGGAGCCCTGGGCATTGCCCCATCCGCACCGCATCTATACGCAGCCCGGGCTGCGCTGGTTCTACGGTGAAGGCTCGCGCAGGTTGCTGCACTACGATGCGCTGGTGGCCATGCAACCCCCGCGCAAGGACCGTCGGATTTCCATGGTGTGGTCGAACAAGAAGGACTGGTATACGAACCACCGGGCGCGGTACACCTTCATGAAGAAGGTACGGGATGCCCTGCCCGGTCTCGACGTCTACGGTCGGGGTACACCGAACGTACTCGACGACAAGTCGGCTGCGCTGGACCCCTACGCGTACCATATCGCCATAGAGAACCACGTCGCGCCCCACCACTGGACGGAAAAGCTCGCCGACGCCTTCCTGGGTTTCTGCCTGCCGTTTTATCATGGCTGCCCCAATGTCGAGGAATATTTTCCCGAGGAGAGCCTGGTGCGTATCGACATCGAGGACGCTCGCGGTGCGATCGAGACGATCGAGGCCGTGATGGCGGCAGAAAGCCACAGGAAGCGCCTGGACGCCATCGTAGAGGCACGGCGGAGGGTCCTGGAGGAATACAACCTCTTCGCCCTGTTGAGCAGGGAGATCGAGAAGCGACACGATACGACGAATGCGGAACGCGGTGGCGTCCTGTACTCGCGCCACGCCTTGCGCAGGAGAAGCCTGCGCCTTCAGTTGATGCAGGCCTACGAGAAGTCACGCAATCGCCTGCTCTACAACCTCCACAGGCGCCTCCGCCCCCTGCAGCCAGGCACGACGGCATGATCGAATCCTTCCAGATCCTGGGAAGCCGGGGCGGGGGCGGCGCCGAGCGCTTCTACGTGCGCTTCACGAAGGCCTTGCACGCCCTGGGACATCCCGTGCATGTCGTCACACCAGGTGACAGCTGGGCCGCCGCGCAGCTGGCAGACCTGGAGCGCCACCCGGTACCGATGCGCAACGTGTTCGACCTGTTCTCCCGGCTGGCGATCTCGCGGCTCGTCGGCAGGCACAAGCCCTGCATCGTCCAGACCTGGATGGGGCGCGCCACCCGGCTGACGCACATCCCGAGGAACAAGGGCATCGTCCACCTGGCCAGGCTGGGAGGGTACTACGATCTCAAGGGGTACGTGCATGCACATGCATGGATCGGCAACACCCGGGGTATCTGCGATTACCTGATCGAGTCGGGCCTGCCCAGGGAAAGGGTTTTTCACATCGGCAACTTCGTCGACATCCCCCCTCCGGACCGTGACTTCGACCGGGCGGGCTTCCTGCGGTCGCAGGGCATTCCAGGGGAAGCGTTCGTCCTGCTCGGCGTCGGCAGGCTCCATCCCAACAAGGGGTTCGACGTCCTGCTGAGGGCGTTCGAGCGGTTGCCTGCCCGCGTCGGATCGCGCCCCGTCCACCTGGTCATCGTCGGTTCCGGCCCCCTCGCGGAGCGGCTCCACGCGTTCTCCGCGCACATGGACTGCAGGGAGAGAATTCATTGGATGGGCTGGAAAGACGACGTAGGCGACTACTACAGGAGCGCGGACGTCTTCGTCTGCCCGTCGAACCACGAACCGCTGGGCAACGTGATCCTGGAGGCCTGGGCACAGGGTCTGCCGGTCGTCTCCACGAGCACGGACGGTGCACGAGAACTCGTGGCACACGCAGAGGACGGGCTGCTGGTGCCCGTCGGTGACCCCAAGGCACTGGCGGACGCGATCACGCTGCTGCTTCGCGACGACACCGCCAGGGTATCGTTGGCGAACCGCGGATTCCACAAGGTCTCGCACCAATACGGCCGGGACAGCATCATGAACGCCTATATCGAAGTATACGGCCGGTTACTGGCTGCAGCGCGCTGAGGTAGCGAGGACACCATGTGCGGCATCGCCGGCATCTTTTCCTGGCGTCGACCGGCTTCCCTGGAGGTCGCCGAAGACATGATCGCCCGCCTGGCGCACCGTGGCCCCGATGGCTGCGGGATATGGCATGACCGCAACGTCTGTCTCGCGCACGCCCGCCTGGCGATCATCGATCCCGAGCATGGCGCACAGCCCTTGACGGACGAGGAGACCGGCAATGTCCTGGTCGCGAACGGGGAGATCTACAATCACCGCCAGCTCCGCAAGGTCCTGCAGGACAAGGGCTATCATTTCCAGACCGGCTCCGACTGCGAGACGATCCTGTTCGCGTGGCGGGAATGGGGCATGCGGATGTTCGAACATCTGCACGGCATGTTCGCCTTCGCGCTCTACGACAGGCATGCGGACAGGCTGCTTCTGGCGCGTGACCGGATCGGTATCAAGCCGTTGTTCGTGCACCTGTCCGGCGATGCCGTCTACTTCGCGTCCGAGACCAAGGCGCTGCTCCGGGTGCTGCCGGGTGCACCCGAGGTCGACCCGCAGTCGGTCGGGATGTTCCTGCAATGCAACTTCTCGAGCGGACGAGCGAGCGCGATCCATGGCATCGAGAGCGTATTGCCGGGGGAAGTCCTCGTCGTCGACGGGACCGGATCGTCGAGACGCGCGCGATACTGGTCACCTGCTCCAGTGCCGCTGGACTTCAGGTCCCTGGACGAGGCCGTGGAGCATTTCGACCACCTGATGTCCGAGGTCGTCGACGAGCACCTTGAGTCCGATGTCCCGGTCGCGCTCTTCCTCTCGGGGGGACTGGACTCTTCTTCCATCCTCGCGTTCGCGACGCGGTCGGACTCCCGCCCGGACCTCGCCATGACGACCGCCTTTTGCGACCGCAGCGTGCACGACGAGTCGCAGTCGGCGCGTCTCGTGGCCGAGTGGTTGAACGTGCGCCACCAGGTCTACCGGATCGACGGCACGCACCTGTCCGCGCGCTTGCCGTTCTGCATCTGGGCCACGGACAGCCTCATGGGCGACTACGCCATGCTCCCGGTGTCGTACATGGCGGAACAGGTCTCCGGGAGCCACAAGGTCGTGCTCTCCGGCGAAGGGGGCGACGAGGTGTTCGCAGGTTACGGTAGATACCGGATGCTCGTGTTCAAGCGCCTGCTCCGCGCCCTGCGTACTCCCGGCACCGGGGGGTTCAGGACACGCCCGATCTTCCCGGATCGCGTGCTTCGGACCCTCCTGGTCCCCCCGCTCTACGAAGCGTCCAGGAACTGGAATCTTCCGTTCAGGCAAGCCTGGAAGTCGGGGCGCATCTTCTCGTCGACGTCCGCGCGGATGCAGTTCGTGGACCTGGTCACCTGGCTACCGGACGACCTGCTCGTCAAGCTGGACAGGCAGCTCATGGCCTGGGGGGTCGAGGGACGCGTCCCCTACCTGGACCACCGCGTGGTCGAGTTCGGTCTCTCGCTCCCGGAGCACTTCCGGCAACGGGGCAGGAAGGGGAAGGTGATCGTGCGCGAATGGGCCCGGAAACATCTTCCCGAAGCGGTGGTCCAGGCGCACAAGAAAGGATTCACCGTCCCGCTAAGGTCCATCCTGCACGAACCGTCCCTCGACAGGCTGGGCGAGCTTCTGCCAGCGACCCAGGCCGTGAAAACCTGGATGCGCCCGGGCGCCGTCCGGGACCTGGTGTACAAGTCGCGCGGGGACGCGAAGTACCGGCAATACCTCTGGATGATCCTCGTGTTCGTCCTCTGGCACGCGATCATGATCGAGCGATCGGGTGCACGCCCGGACCCGGAGCAGGAGATCTACGACTTCCTCTCATGATCCTCGATGCATTCGGGCATACCGCTCGATGCGGCCCATGACGGCCTCCGGTGTGATGCCGCGCATGCAGGCGTGCCCTTTTTCCATGGGACACACCGGCTTGAAGCAGGGACTGCAATCGATCGTGCTTGCCATGACGTGTTCCCCCTGTCCCACCGCGTGGGAGCGCTTCCAGTCCGTGGGACCGAAAAACGCGAAAACGGGGATCCCCGACGCCGACAGGGCATGCATGGGACCGGAATCGTTCGTGACCGCGAACCGTGCGTGCCTTCCCAGTTCCACCAGCTCGGGAATGGTGAATCTTCCGGTGGCATCCACGCCGGTACGGCTTGCCAGGACCCGGTTCGTTTCGACGTCGTCGTCCCCACCCACCCAGACGATGTTGAAACCTCGCCCGTGCAGCCGCTCCGCCAGTTCGGCGTAGTAGGGCCACCGCTTGGTCTCCCATCGCCTGCTCGCACCGGCATGCATGACCACGTAGTCCTTGCCCAGCAGCCCCTTGCTTTCGAGCCAGGCCAGCACCTTCTTTCGACTCGGGTCCGAGACGGGAATATGGGGCTCGGGTCTCGCCGGCGGCACGCCGGCGCTCTCCAGGACCCGGTTCATGCGGTCGAAGATGTGTTCCTCGCCCCGGTAGGTGTACCCGGGATGGTGCGTGTACGGGAACCGGGGATGGTTTCCCACCCGTACCTTTGCCCCGGACAGGGCCATGATGACCGAGGTCCGGTCGTTGGATTGGAGATCGTAGATTCGGTCGAAACGCATCGACCGGATCCAGGCGATCGCGCGGACCAGGTTTTTCAGCCCGTGCCGCTCGATGGTCTTGACGTGGATCCCCTGCCAGGCGGCGAAGAGCTCGGCATAAGCCGGCGAGGTCAACACCCATAGGTCGGCATCGCGGTGATGCGCTTGTATCCTCCGGATGATCGGAGTCGCGATGACGACATCGCCCAGGGCGCCGAGCTTGATGACCAGTATCTTCATGATATATCTCGTGGCACGGTTGCGCTTTCAGGAAGCGGCCAGCCTCTCTCTCCTGATGTCGTCGAGTCGGCCTGCCATGACACGGATGTCCAGGTGCGCTTCTGCGTGCTGCCTGCATGCGGCCTGCCTCTCCAGCAACAACCCGGGGTCCGCCAGCAACGGCTCGAGGACGCGTGCCACTTCCCGTGATGACTCCTCGCGAAGATAGGTCGCCGCGCCACCCGCGATCTCGGGGATACCGCCCCGCTTCGTCGTGACCAGCGCGCAGCCTGCACTCATCGCCTCGATATGTGACACGGGACAGGGGTCTTCCCACAACGACGGCAGGACGGCCACGGCGGCATGGCGCAAGTAGTCGATCGCCGCGTCGTGCGAGACGTAGCCGGTGACCAGCGCCTGGTCACCCAGTCCCGCGGCCCTTTCCATCGCCGCGCGCTCGTATTCGCTTGGCCTCTTCTTGTCCGAGAAGTAACGCCCACCCACGATCACGACCCGCCAGTCGGGGAAGGCCGGCAGCAGTCGCGCCGCGGCGTCGAGCAGCAGCATGGCGCCCTTGTCGGGAATCATGCGACCGACGAAGACGATGTCTTTCCTTTTGTGCGGGGCCGGGGTGATCTCCCTCGTATCGACGCCATTGTGCACGACGACGACACCGTCTCCATCTCCCGCAACTCCCTCGAGCATCCTCCCTCGAATGTATTCGCTGACCGTGACCACGACGTCGCACTGTTCCAGCAACCTGGCCCGAGCATGCCGGTCCCCGGCCATCCGCATGGACTGCGGATCATTGTGCAGGTACAGCGCGATCCTCGCCCTGGGAAAGATGCGTTTCATGGGAGCCACGTATTCCGGGCGATTGTGGATCTCGATGATGCCGTCTTCCCGCGGAATCATGCGCCCGATGCGCTTGAGATACCTGGTCCTGCGGTTGCCATGCCAGACGGGGGCCAGGCGAACGCTCCTGAAGTTTTCCTGCAAGTAGGGCTGCTCGACGCCCCGCCCGTAGATCGCGATCGCCTCCCTGTACCTGCTATGGGTAGAGAACATCCGCACCACGGAGGCGATGGCTCCCCCGCCGTGCCGTGTGAAGCGTTCCCGGTGTGGAAGAATGATGTGGATCCGTTCAGCCACGCACCTTCCCTGCGTTCACGTCCCTCGCACCCGCATGGAGTGCGATCCCCAGTGCGAACCAGAACATCGAGCCATTCCAGTTGTTGAACAGGCTCCCCGTCGGACCCAGGGGCCAGACCTGGAGCAATACCGATACGGCGGCACCGGACGTCAGCCACCAGTCCTTGCTCAAGCGGCGGTGGAGGTAGATCCTGCGCAACCACAATCCGAGCAGGACGAGGAAGCCGATCAGGCCCACGACGCCTGTCTCGACGAGCCACTCCAGGTAGAGATTGTGTGGATGGGTTCCGCACCGGCCCAGGTTCTCCGCGCCGATGGCGATCGTGTCGTCGTGGCAGGCGATCCTGAAATTCTTGGGGCCCACCCCGGTGACCGGATGGTGCTCGGCGATGACGAGCGCGTTTCTCCACAACTGGCCATAGACGGACGCCCACAGGTCCGTGATGCTCTCCTGCGTCTGCCTGACGTACCGCTCGTAGAGGTCTCCCTTGCCTGCCAGGGCCAGGGCGATGGCCAGGATTGCGACCAGGAGCACCGCGATCGCCGCCTTCCGGGCCTTCGCGTCCAAGGTCGATGCCGCGATGAAGGCGCCCAGGATCATGAGGACCAGGGCCATGCGTTCGCCGCTCAGCACGACCGCCGTCGTGACGGCGAGCAGCCAGGCTGCGACCGCCACCTTCACCCTCGTGTCACCTCGCTCGAATCCCCACCGGGCGATCGGCAGTCCCGCGATCCAGCCCAGCTTGGTCAACAGGATCCCCACCGCGAGCCGGTGCATCGGGCCCGTGAGCCGATAGCCCTGCTTCTCGAATCCGAAGAGATCGACGCCCGTGAAGTACTGGTAGATCGCATCCAATGCCACCACGCCCATCACGAGGGCATCGAACGCGATGATCCGGCGCAACCGGCCCCTGTCCAACAGCCAATACGCCAGCGCCGCCGCGTACACGGGGAACCTGAACCACCACAGTGCCCTCCCGAAGGCCGCTCCCCGGTCCATGGCCGTGATGCTCGACACGAACAGCCACAGCCAGACCAGCATGGCTACCTGGAACCACCTCTCTCCGGCCCACGCCCATCGCCCGGATCGCCAGCTGCGAACGAGGAACAGAATCACCACCAGCGACAGCGAGGTATCCGCAGCGCCGGGACCGAGCACCACGCACAAGGGCATCGCCGCCACCAGGAAGAAGGCCAGGGTCGTCCAGGCATCCTTGCCGGGTCGTCCGCCCTCGAGGCTCATGGCACGGTCGCCCGCCATCGTAGCTCCGTCATTGTCCCACGCCTCCGTGCAAGTCTTCGTAGAGTCGCAAGGTATCCTGTTGCATCCTGCCGAGCGTGAACCGGTCCGACGTCCCCACCGCCGGCGGGGCATGTCCCCATTCGAGCACCTTGCGCACCACGGCGTCGGTGTCACCGACGGGCACCAGGCCCTTGGGGAACAGGGCCTCGAGCTGCTCGCGCACGCCGCCGTGGGC
>RFHK01000011.1 GCA_003695825.1 Gammaproteobacteria bacterium
CGGGGCAGGCGGATCTCGCGCACCAGGCGGTCGCCGACCTCCACCCGCATCCAGGCGAGCTCGAGCAGGCGCGGCGAGGACAGGTAATGGAGCTCGAGCCGCAGGTCGGTGATGGGGGTGTCCCGCGGGACCTGGAAGACGAAGCGGCGTTCGTGCACCAGGCCGCTGCCCTCCAGGCGGATGCCGTCCCGCCAGCCCAGGGCCCGCAGCGTCACCCCGTGCTCGGGCAGTGCCGGGGGGGCCTTCGGGGACCGGGCGGGCACGGTCTTCGCCTCCAGCAGCCGGGCGCTCACCCAGCCCTGGCGGCGGCTGCGCGGGTCGAAGACCAGCACCCAGCGGCCGGTGCGCTGGATTTCCACCACCTCCCGGCCCCGGGGCAGGGTGCCGGCGCGCCGCCCTTCAGCGGCCGGGCGTGCGTGCAGTACCGCTCCGCGGGTGAGACGGTGATGGTCCCCGGGGGCGGCCGCGACTGGACCACTGGCCAGGACCAGCAGGGCGCCAGCCAGGAACCATTCCGGGCACAGGTATCGGCGTATCTTCGGCATGTCGAGAACCTCCTCGTCCTGGCACGCGCATCCCCTGTGTCCGGCGCACTCGTGCGTATCCCGGGCCGGCTCTCCCGGACCGCGGGCCGCAAGGCGTTGAAATTCTGACGTGGCTGGAATCAAGCAGCGATCGTGCCAACGCGGTGGAAGTCCCTCGGGATCACGGGAATGAGGCGGTGCTGCGGGTGAAAGGGGGATGCTTTTCGCATATAATCGATTAGTTATGCGGATACGGCCGGAAGGTCGCCCGACCACGCCTCGCGGGCCTAACCTTACGAATCGCGCGATTGCATTCCCCTGCCGACAGGGCATACTGTACAATAATTGAGTATCACACTAGGTTTTTGATCCGGGAGCGCCAGGACCATGGGTTCAACACAGGACACCGTCGACGATCTGATCAAGGCCGGCTACGAGCACGGCTTCGTGATCAACATCGAGCAGGACACCATCCCCCCGGGCCTCGACGAGGACATCATCCGCCGCATCTCGGCGAAGAAGGGCGAGCCGGAATGGATGCTCGAGTACCGCCTCAAGGCCTACCGGCACTGGCTGACCATGGAGCCGCCGCGCTGGGCCCACCTGGGGCTGCCGGAGATCGATTTCCAGGCCATCTCCTACTACTCCGCGCCGAAGCGGCGCGGCGAGGGGCCCAAGAGCCTGGACGAGGTCGACCCGGAACTGATCGAGGCCTACAACAAGCTCGGCATCCCGCTCGAGGAACAGAAGGCGCTCGCCGGCGTGGCCGTGGACGCCGTGCTCGACAGCGTCTCGGTGGCCACCACCTTCCGGGAGAAGCTGGCCGAGGCCGGCGTCATCTTCTGCTCCATGTCCGAGGCCATCCGCGAGTACCCGGAACTGGTGCAGAAGTACCTGGGCAGCGTGGTGCCGCACACCGACAACTACTTCGCCTGCCTCAACGCGGCGGTGTTCTCCGACGGCACCTTCGTCTACATCCCCGAGGGCGTGAAGTGCCCGATGGAGCTCTCCACCTATTTCCGCATCAACGAGGCACGCACCGGGCAGTTCGAGCGCACCCTGATCGTGGCCGAGGCGGGCAGCCAGGTCAGCTACCTCGAGGGCTGTACCGCGCCCATGCGTGACGAGAACCAGCTGCATGCCGCCGTGGTCGAGCTGGTCGCCATGGAGGATGCCTACATCAAGTATTCCACCGTCCAGAACTGGTACCCGGGCGACGAGCAGGGCCGGGGCGGCATCCTCAACTTCGTCACCAAGCGGGGCCTGTGCAAGGGGGCACGCTCGCGCATCTCCTGGACCCAGGTGGAGACCGGCTCGGCGATCACCTGGAAGTACCCGAGCTGCATCCTCAAGGGCGACGACTCCGTCGGCGAGTTCTACTCGGTGGCCGTCACCCGCGGCCGCCAGCAGGCCGACACCGGCACCAAGATGATCCACATCGGGCGCAACACGAGGAGCACCATCGTCTCCAAGGGCATCTCGGCCGGGCACGGCCAGAACACCTATCGCGGCCTGGTGCGCATGGCCGCCCGGGCCGAGAACGCGCGCAACCACAGCCAGTGCGACTCGCTCCTGATCGGCGACAAGTGCGGCGCGCACACCTTCCCCTATATCGAGGTGCGCAACCCGACCGCCCAGGTCGAGCACGAGGCCACCACCTCCAAGCTCAGCGAGGACCAGCTTTTCTACTGCCGCTCGCGCGGGTTGTCCGAGGAAGACGCCGTCTCCATGCTGGTCAACGGCTTCTGCAAGGAGGTCTTCCAGGAGCTGCCGATGGAGTTCGCGGTGGAAGCCCAGAAACTGCTCAATCTGACCCTGGAAGGGGCCGTGGGGTAAACGAACATGACCGAGACCAAGACACCCATGCTTTCGATTCGCAACCTGCACGCCACCGTGGACGGCAAGGAAGTCCTGCGCGGCATCGACCTCGACGTCGGCCGCGGCGAGGTGCACGCCATCATGGGACCGAATGGTTCCGGCAAGAGCACGCTCTCCTACGTCCTCGCCGGGCGTGAGGGCTACGAGGTCACCGCGGGCGAGATCCTCTTCGAAGGACGCAACCTGCTGGAGATGGATCCCGAGGAGCGCGCCGCCGCCGGCATCTTCCTGGGGTTCCAGTACCCGGTGGAGCTGCCCGGCGTGAACAACATGACCTTCCTGCGCGAGGCCATCAACGCCGTCCGCCGCGCCCGCGGCGAGGCGGAGATGGACGCCGTCACCTTCATGAAGAAGGTCAAGGCGGCCGCGAAGCAGGTGGGGCTCAAGGACACCCTGCTCAAGCGCAACGTCAACGTCGGGTTCTCCGGCGGCGAGAAGAAGCGCAACGAGATCCTGCAGATGGCGATGCTCGAGCCCAAGCTCGCCATCCTCGACGAGACGGACTCGGGCCTGGACATCGATGCCCTGCGCGTGATCGCCGAAGGTGTCAACGCGCTGCGCAGCCCCGAGCGTTCGTTCATCCTCATCACCCACTACCAGCGCCTGCTCGAGTACATCGTCCCGGACCGGGTGCACGTGCTGGCCCAGGGGCGCATCCTGCGCTCCGGGGACAAGGCACTGGCGCTCGAGCTCGAGGAGAAGGGCTACGGCTGGCTGCTCGGCGAGGAGGCGGTGGCATGACCCAGGCCCACCAGGCGCAACGCGAGTGGCTGCAGGCCCTGCTGCAGGGGGCACCGGCCGCGGCCGGCCCGGAGTGGCTCGCGCGCATGCACGCCGCGGCCCGCGAGCGGCTCGAACAGTTGCCGCCCATCGACCGCAAGCAGGAGGCCTGGCGCTATACCGGCATCGATACGCTGCTCGCCGAGCGCTTCGTGCCGCCCCCGCACCGTGAGGCGGACCTGGCGCCGGAGGAAAGGGCGCCCCTCGAGGGGCTGGAGACCTGGCGGCTGGTGTTCGTCGACGGCCGTTTCCAGCCGCACCTGTCCGCGCTCGAGGGCCTGCCCGAGGGCGTGATCGTCGGCGACCTGCGCAGCCGGGAGACGCACCGTGACAACCTGCTCGCCACCTCGGTGGCCCAGGCCTCCGGCCACCATGCGCACCTGTTCACGGCGTTGAACGAGGCCCTGGCCGACGAAGGCGCCTTCATCCAGGTGCCGGCCGGGACGCGGCTCGAGCGGCCCATCGAGATCGTTCACCGGGTGACCGATGCCTCGGCCCCCTGGTTGATCACGCCGCGCAACCTCGTGCTCCTGGGCGAACGGGCCGAGGCGACGCTCATCGAACGCTTCTCCGGGCGGCCCGGTACCCGTTATTTCCACGACGGCCTCACCGACCTGGTGCTGGGACGCGCGGCCCGGCTGGTGCACTACCGCATCCAGGACGAGAGCCGGGAGGCCTGGCACCTCTCCAGCCTGCGCCTGGACCAGGCCGCCGAGAGCCGCTACGAGGGCTGCACCTTCGCCTTCGGCGCCCGCTGGTCGCGCACGGAACAGAACACGGTGTTCGAGGCCCGGGGCGCGGAGTGCCACCTGGCCGGCGTCTACCTGGTCGGCGAGGGGCAGTTGTGCGACTTCCACCTCGACGTGCGCCACGAGGTGCCCGAGTGCCGCTCCAGCGAACGTTACAAGGGGGTGCTCTTCGGCAAGGGGCGCGCCGTCTTCGACGGCCGGATCCTGGTGGCCAAGGATGCCCAGCGCACCGATGCGCACCTGTCGAACAACAACCTGATGCTGGTGCGGGACGCGGAGGTCGACACCAAGCCCCAGCTCGAGATCTATGCCGACGACGTCCAGTGCAGCCATGGCACGAGCGTGGGGCAACTCGATCCGCAGCAGGTCTTCTACCTGCGCTCGCGCGGCCTCCCCGAGGTGGAGGCGCGGCGGTTGCTGTGCCTCGGGTTCGCCTCCGACCTGCTCGAGGCCGTGCACGACGAGGCCTTGCGCCACCACGTCGAATCCCGGATCCGGCAGACGCTGGTCCTGGAAGGAGGTTGACGGGCATGAGCGAAGAGACGGCTGTCGACACGCCGGCTGCAGGCGGGCCGGAATCGAACGAGGCCGCGACCCCGGAGGCGGCGACCGATCCCGGGTTGCGCGACCGGGTCGTCGCGGCCCTCAAGACCGTGCGCGACCCCGAGATCCCGGTCAACATCTACGACCTGGGACTGGTCTACGGCCTGGAGATCGACCCCGAGGGGCGGGTCTCGATCCGCATGACCTTGACCGCTCCCGGCTGCCCCGTGGCCGGGATCCTGCCCCTGCAGGTGGAGCAGGCCGTGCGGGCGGTGGAGGGGGTCAACGACGTGCACGTGGAGCTGGTGTGGGACCCGCCCTGGACCCAGGACCGCATCAGCGACGAGGCCAAGCTGGAACTGGGCTTGTTCTGAGCCCGGGCCGGCCGCATTCTTCATACGACGGAATCGGGGGCGCCCCAGGGCGCTTTCGGAAGCGAGGTACAATGGACATGGCCGTGGAACTCACCGAAAACGCAGCACGACACGTCAGCCAGATGCTGGCCAAGCGTGGCCAGGGCATCGGCCTGCGCCTGGGCACCAAGAAGGCCGGCTGCAGCGGTTTCACCTACGTGGTGGACTATGCCGACGCGGTGGGAGAGAACGACGCGGTCTTCGAAAGCCATGGCGTGAAGGTGGTCGTCGACCGCGACAGCCTGCCGCTCGTCGATGGCACGGTCATCGACTTCGTGCGCAACAACCTGCTCAACCAGGGCTTCGAATTCCACAATCCCAACGTCAAGAACACCTGCGGGTGCGGGGAATCGTTCAGTGTCTGAGGCAGAGAATTCGGTCCGCAGCCAGCTCGAGGAGATCGCCGAGATCTTCGAATTGCTCGGTGACTGGGACCAGCGCTACGCCTATCTCGCCGAGCTGGGCGAGAAGCTGCCGCCCATGCCCGAGGAATTCAAGACCGAGGAGAACCGCGTCAAGGGGTGCATGAGCACCGTCCACATCCACGCCTGGCGCGATCCCGAGCACCCCGAGCGCATCCATTTCTACGGCGATTGTGACACCAGCACCATCAAGGGGGTGCTGGCCCTGCTCATCCAGCTCGTCGACGGCAAGACGCTCGAGGAGATCGAGCAGCTCGACGTCGACGAATTCTTCGAGAAGCTCGACCTCGCCGAGCACCTCTCCCCCAACCGTCACGTCGGCATCTACTCCATCGTCACCATGATGAAGGAACA
>RFHK01000012.1 GCA_003695825.1 Gammaproteobacteria bacterium
GTGAAGAACATCGTCACGGAGCTCAAGCGGACGGGGCGCGACGAGTACCGTTTCCACAGCCGCGTCTACCGTCCCTGGGGCGACTACGAGGGCATCGACCGGGGCGAGCGCTACCAGGTCAAGCGCATCCGGGTCAAGCCCGGCGCCGCGCTCTCCCTGCAACTGCACCATCACCGGGCCGAGCACTGGATCGTGGTCAAGGGCACGGCGCGGGTCACCCGCGGGGACGAGACCTTCCTCCTCACGGAGAACCAGTCCACCTACATCCCCCTGGGCGTCAGGCACCGCCTCGAGAACCCGGGCACCATCCCCCTGGAGATCATCGAGGTCCAGTCCGGCAGCTATCTCGGCGAGGACGACATCGTCCGCTTCGAGGACCAGTACGACCGCTGCTGACCCATGCCCCCGGTCCTGGCAGGCTGGCCCGCCGCGCTGGCACTGGCGTTGCTCCCGAGCCTGGCCGTGACCGGATGGCTGGCGACGCGCGGCCGCGGCTTCGTACTCGACCTGCCCGGCCACCGCTCCCTGCACGCGCGTCCCACCCCGCGCACCGGCGGTATCGGGCTCCTCGCCGGGCTGCTCGCCGGGGCGGGCTGGCACGCCCTGGTCTCTGCCTCGTCCCTGCCACCGCTGGCGGGTCCCGGGGAGCTGCTCGCGCTGGGCCTGCTCGTGACGGTCTCCTTCCTGGACGACCTGGGGCACGTGCCCATCCCGGTACGGCTGCTGGTCCAGGCCGCGGTGGCCTGGGTCCTGGCGTTGTACTCCGGCCTGTCCTTCCTCGCCGCGCTGCTGGCGATGCCCGCCATGGTGTGGATGGTGAACCTCTACAACTTCATGGACGGCATGGACGGCTTCGCCGGCGGCATGGCGGTGTTCGGCTTCGGTACCCTCGCCGGGGTCGCCTGGCTCGCCGGGCAGCCGCAGTGGGCCCTGCTGCCCGCCCTGGTGGTGGCCGCCGCCCTCGGCTTCCTGGCCTGGAACTTCCCCCCCGCGCGCATCTTCCTGGGGGACGCCGGCGCCACCCTGCTGGGCATGCTGGCCGCCTGGCTGCTGCTCGAGTACCACCTGCACGGCCTCTTGCCGCTGTGGCTGGGCGTGCTTCTCTTCGCCCCCTTCGTGTTCGATGCCACCGTCACCCTGCTGCGCCGGATCCTGCGCGGGGAGCGTTTCTGGGAGGCGCACCGCACGCACTATTACCAGCGACTGGTGCAACGGGGCTGGGGGCATCGCCGCACCGTGCTCGTCGAGTACTTGCTCATGGCGGGTTGCAGCCTGACCGTGCTGCTGGTCTTTCGCCGCCCGGCACCGGTACAATGGGCGGCCGTGCTGGCCTGGGGCCTGGTCGCGGCCCTGCTGATGGGATGGGTGGATGCCGAAGAACGAAGAACGAAAGGATAGCCCGGAGGCCTTCCCGCGGCTGCTCTCCCGGCTCCGCAACCGAACCGTGGCCATGGCCCACGACCTGCTCATGGTCGCGCCGGCCTGGCTCGGCGCCTACTGGCTGCGCTTCAACCTGGGCGACATCCCCCCGCATTTCCTGCGCGCCGCCCTCGACTGGCTGCCGGTGGTGGTGGTGCTCCAAGGCGGTGCCTTCGTCTTCTTCGGTCTCTACCGCGGCCTGTGGCGGTTCGCCTCCCTGCCGGACCTGCTGCGCATCCTCAAGGCCGCGGCCAGCGGTACGCTCGCCGTCTTCGTCACCAGCTTCCTGGTCAACCGCCTGGCGGGCATTCCCCGCTCGGTGTTCCTGCTCTACCCGGTGCTGCTCGTCGCCTTGCTCGGGTTGCCCCGGTTCGCCTACCGCTGGCTGAAGGATCGCAAGCTCTACCTCGGTGGTGGCCGCCGCACCCTGATCGTCGGGGCCGGCCGCGCCGGCGAGATGCTGGTACGGGACATCCTGCGTGACCGGGAGCGCGCGCTCGACCCGATCGGCTTCGTGGACGACGACCCCCGCAAGCAGGGCCTCGAGCTCCATGGCGTGCGGGTGCTCGGGACCACGAAACAGCTGCCGGACCTGGTCGCGCGCAATGCCATCGACCTGGTCCTGATCGCCATCCCCTCGGCGGCTTCCAAGCAGATCCGCCGCGTGGTCGAGCGCTGCGAGCAGGCCGGCGTGGCCTTCCGCATGCTCCCGCGCATGGCCGACCTCGTGGCCGGGCGCGTGAGCGTACAGGCCCTGCGCCAGGTCTCCATCGACGACCTGCTGGGGCGCGATCCCGTGCACCTGGACCTGGAGGCAGTGCGGGCCGGCCTCTCGGGCCGGTGCGTCCTGGTCACCGGCGGGGGTGGCTCCATCGGTTCCGAGCTTTGCCGCCAGATCGCACGATTGGGGCCGGCCCGGCTCGTGGTGTTCGAGGCGAGCGAATTCAACCTCTACCGCATCGAGCGGGAGTTGCGGCGCGACTTCCCCGCCCTGGTGCTGGAATGCGTGCTCGGCGACGTCACCGACGCCGCCGCCGTCGAGCGGGTCTTCACCCGGTACGCCCCCCAGGTGGTGCTGCACGCGGCGGCCTACAAGCACGTGCCCCTGCTCGAGTACCAGCTCCGCGAGGCCATGCGCAACAACGTCCTCGGCACCCGCCGGGTGGCGGAGGCCGCCGCGCGCCACGGCGTGCATACCTTCGTGCTCGTCTCGACGGACAAGGCGGTCAACCCCGGCAACGTGATGGGGGCGAGCAAGCGGGTGGCCGAGCTCGTCTGCCAGGCCCAGGCATTGCGTGCGCCCACGCGGTTCATCACCGTGCGCTTCGGCAACGTGCTGGGCTCGGCCGGCAGCGTGGTCCCGCTGTTTCGCGAGCAGATCGAGCAGGGCGGGCCCGTGACGGTCACCGACCCGCGCATGACCCGCTATTTCATGACCATCCCCGAGGCCTGCCAGCTCATCCTCCAGGCCGGCGTGATGGGGGCCGGGGGGGAGATCTTCGTGCTCGACATGGGCGAGCCGGTGCGCATCACCTGGCTGGCGGA
>RFHK01000099.1 GCA_003695825.1 Gammaproteobacteria bacterium
ACTGGAAGGTCTGGACCCGACGCATATCGGCGCCATCACCTTTACCAATGCCGCCACCGAGGAATTGCGGGGCCGGCTGCGCGAACGGCTGCGGCAGGCGTTCCGTGCCCTGCGGGAGGAGAGGCCCCTTGCCGAACCCTGGTGGCTGCTGGTCGACAGCGCCTGCAGGCACGCTGGACACGAGGCCGTGCTCGAGCGTCTGCGCAACGCGCTGGTCCTGATGGACGAGGCGCCCGTCTCCACCATCCACGGTTTCTGTCTGCGCCTGCTCTCGCTCCATCCGGGCGCTGTGGAGACCGAACCTGCCCTCGATCCCGAGGCCGACGACCGTCTGCTCGATGCCGCGCGGGACTTCTGGCGCCGCCACGTCCTGGGAAATCGGGAGGCCAGCGAAGCCATGGCGAAACTGAAGATCATGGCCCCGGAGGACCTGAAGTCCCGGCTCTCCGGCAGCATTGCACGCGCTCCCCTGCCCTGGCCCGATGCTCCCGGAAATCCCCCTGATCTCGCCACGCTCCGGGAACGATTGGAGGTGCTGCGCCCGCGCCTGGAGGAGGCGGTAGCCAAGGAATGGCAAGCCCTGATCGGCGGCCTGCGCGAGCGTTCCACGTCGCTGAAGAAGAATTCCTACGGGGAAGACAAGGGCTGGTGGGAGAAGGCCGCCGAAGCGCTCGCCAAGTGGGAAGCAGGACAAGCCCCCTTCCCCGCTGCGGTCAGCAGGTCCCGGCTGGAGAACGCCGTCCTCAAGGCCGCGCGCGACGATTTTCTGCCCTGGCTGGAGGCCTTCTCGCTTCCCCGGCTCGCCGATGCATGGAATGAAGCAGCCACGGAATTCGACCGTGCCCTCGAGGTACGGGGCCATGCCCTGCTGGTCGAGGCGCTGCAGGCACTGCCGGAAATGGCCGCCGGATTGCGCAGCCAGGCGGCCAGCCTCTCGCCCGACGACCTGTTGCGCCTCACATTCGAAGCCCTCGAAGGCGACAATGGCCAGCCACTCGCCCGCCGCATCGCCGCAGAACTGCCCCTGCTGCTGGTCGACGAGTTCCAGGACACCGACCACCTCCAATACGGCATCCTGCGCCGGCTGCGGGACGCCGGCACCCGGCTGGTGCTGATCGGCGACCCCAAGCAGGCCATCTACGGCTTTCGCGGCGCGGACGTGCACACCTACCTCGCCGCGCGCGAGGAGACACCGCCGGCAAGCCGCTTTCTGCTCACCCACAATCACCGTTCCCGTCCCGCCGTCTGCCAGGCCGTCAACCGACTGTTCGCCGGCAACTATCCTTTTGCCTGGGAAGGACTCGATCATCCCCCTGCGGTCGCTGCCCGGGACGCAATCGACTATCCCGCGCTGGTCCTTCCCCGATCGCTGGATCCCGATCCCGATGCCGGCCTGACGCTTCATCCCCTCGACCTCGTCGAGCGGGACAAGGTGCCCAGCAAGGACGAGGCCGGCCGGCTCGCTGCCGCCTCCGCCGCACGCCACATCGCCGCCCTGCTCGAAGCCGGGCGCAAGGGGGAGGCCCGCATCGGCACCGAACCGGTGCAGGCCAGGGACCTCGCGGTGCTGGTGCGCGGCCATGCCCAGGCCGAGGCCATGCGCAAGGAACTGGCGCGTTACCGCATCGCCAGCGCCTACACCAGCCAGGAGAGCGTGTTCGGTACCGAGGCGGCTCGGGGTCTGCTCGCCTGGGTCGAGGCCCTGGCCGAGCCCGGATCGCCCGCGCGCCTGCGCCGGGCGCTCGCCGATTCCCTGACCGGACTCGACCTCGATTCCCTGCGCCGCGCCCTGCGAGAGGAATGGGAGGACTGGCTGGATCGCGTCGCCGGGTTACATGACCTCTGGCGCCGGCGGGGCGTGCTGTCGGCCGTGCTCAGGCTGCTCGAGGATCCCGTGTTCGCGGATCTCCCCCGACGCGAGGAAGGCGAGCGCCTGCTCACCGACCTGCTGCACCTGGCCGAACTGCTGCAGGCCGAAGCGCTCCGCCATCCCGAACCGGCCGCGCTCGCGCGCTGGTTCCGTGCCCAGGTCGAGTCGCCGCCCAAGGGCGAGGAGAACGTGTTGCGCCTGGAGAGCGAGGCCGACGCGGTACGCATCCTGACCATCCACAAGGCCAAGGGGCTGCAGTTTCCCATCGTCTACCTGCCTTTCCTCTGGGCGATGCTGCCGGCGTCGAGGGAGGCAAAGTCCTTTCTCTTCCACGACGGGCGTACATGGCGCCTCACGTTCGATACCAAGGACGCGCAGGCGCGGGCCCTGGCCGAACGCGAACGGCTCTCCGAGGAACTGCGCCTGCTCTACGTCGCCCTCACCCGTGCCGAGACCAAGCTCTTCGGCTGGATCGGCCCGGTGGGGAAGGAGGCGGGCAAGGCCGCGTTCGACTGGTGCCTCTACCCCGAGCGGCGGGAGGCCGTGGTGCGCGGGGCGGCCTGCTTCCAGGCCGGTGACTTCGGGCCCAAGGCGTTCATCGCCACCGCGCACGCCTGGCGGGAGCGGGTGTGCACCTTGCGGGGTGACGCCATCGCCGTCGCGACGGACTGGCCGCAACCGCAGGCGGCACCCGCGCCTGCCACCCGGGGGCTCGCGCTCTCCGCCGCACCCCTGCCGAAACGCGTCGACGATCCCTGGCGCATCACCAGCTATTCCGGCATCCTGCGCGGCGAACACCGGGCGGCCGACTACGACGCCGAGGAGGAAGCACTCCCGGCCGCCTGGAGCGGCATCGGCCGCGAGTACTTCCCGCCCGGGGCGGCCACCGGCAACTTTCTGCACCGGTTGCTGGAAGAGACCGACTACACCGACCCGCAATGGGAGTCACGCCGCGGACACATCGAACAGCTGCGGCTGCGCTACGGCCTGCCCGCGCCCGAGGGCTGGTGGTCGCGGCTGGTCGAATGGATGGGCGACGTGCTCACGGCTCCCCTGCCCGAGGGCGGGCGGCTGGCGGATCTCGCCTTTCCCGACCGCCTGCACGAGACCCTGTTCCATTTCCGCGTGCGCGGCACCGCCGAGACCGCGCTCAACGCCCTGCTCTGCGAACACGGCATGGAACCCCTGGAACAATGGGTCCCGGGCGGACGGCTCGAGGGCCTGCTCACCGGCGCCGTGGATCTCGTCTACCGCCGCGCGGGCCGCTATTACATCGCCGACTTCAAGAGCAACCTGTTGCCCGACTACGGCCCGGCCCGCCTGCGACAGGCCATGCGCGAGCGCCGCTACGACCTGCAGTACCTGCTCTATACCCTGGCGCTGCACCGCCACCTGCGGCTGCGCCTGCCCGGCTATGACTACGACACGCACTTCGGCGGCGTACGCTACCTCTTCCTGCGCGGCATGACCCCGCGACATCCCGGCCAGGGCGTTTTCGTCACGCGCCCGCCGCGCGCGCTCGTCGAGGGCCTCGACGCCCTGCTCGAGGCTGGAGCCTGAGGATGGGTATGGAGAAAGATCCGCTGCCGCAGCTCGAAGACTGGCGACGGGACGGCCGGATCGCCCCCCTGGATGCGCATTTCGGGCGGTTCGTGGCCCGGGGCAGCGGCCACGCGGCGCTCGGGCTGCTCGCGGCGGTGGTGAGCCGTCAACGCAGCCTGGGGCACGTCTGCCTCGATGCGCGGCAACTCCCGGAGGACCTGCCCGGCCCCGAACTCGAGGCCGCCTGGCGCGCCGTCCGGTCTCTGGACTCCCCCTGGCTCGGCCGTGGCCCGGGCGCCTGGAGCCCGCTGGTGCTGGACGGCGCGCGGCTCTACCTGGGACGGATGCATGCCGCGGAATGCCGGGTGGCCGGGGCCCTCCGCCGGCGCCTGGAGGCCCCCGACCTCCCGCCTCCCCGGCCCGAGCACATCCGGGCCCTGTTTCCCGGGGACGGGCCGGGCATCGACGGCCAGCGGCTGGCGGCGGTCATCGCCGCCCTGCGTCCTTTCGCCCTCATCACCGGCGGGCCCGGTACCGGCAAGACCACCACCGTGCTGCGCGTGCTCGCCCTGCGCCTGCTCCGGCAGCCGGAACTCGCGATCCACCTGCTGGCGCCCACCGGCAAGGCGGCGGCGCGCCTCACCGAGTCCCTCCGGGCGCAGCGTTCGAGCCTGGCGGTGCCGGGTCTCGATCCCGCCCGCATCCCGGACCGGGTCAGCACCGTGCACCACTTCCTCGGCCTGGGGCGGGGCCGGCCGCGCTACGATCGCCGCCACCCGGCCCCGGTGGACCTGGTGGTGCTCGACGAGGCCTCGATGATCGACCTGCCGACCATGGACCGGCTGCTCGAGGCACTCCCGGAGACGGCCGGCCTCCTCCTGCTGGGCGACCCGCACCAGCTCGCCTCGGTGGAGGCCGGAAGCGTCCTGGCCGACCTGGTGGAGGGCGCCGACCCCCGCGCCTTCTCTCCCGCCATGCAGGCCCGCCTGCGCGCCCTGGGCGTCCCCCTTCCGGAAGGGACAGCCTCCGGCAGCCGGGCCGACGACGCCCTGGTGGCCTTGACCTGGAGCCACCGGTTTCCGCCCGACCGCGGCATCGGCAAACTGGCCGCCGCCGTGCGCTCCGGGACGGCCTCCTGGGAAGAGGTGGAGGCGATCGCCGCGCAGCACCCGGAGATCGAGCTGCTCACCTGGCAGGGCAAACGGCTGCCGCCCGGCTGGCTCGACGGCTTCGTCGAGCCGCTCGACAACCGCACCTGTACCAACCTGCCGAGCGCCCTGCGCCACCTGGGACGGGCACGGGTGCTCTGCGCCCTGCGCAGCGGCCCGGCGGGCGTGGAGACGCTCAACCAGGTGGTGGCCGAGCGCCTGGCGGCGAAACGGGGCGGACAACCGAGCCTCCACGGCACCCCCGTCCTGGTCACCCGCAATGCGCCGGCACTCGGTCTCTATAACGGCGACATGGGCGTGCTCTGGGCACACGAGACGGCCACGGGGGAGCGGCGCGTGCGTGCCTGCTTCCTTGGCCCGGACGGGGAGATCCATTGCCTGCCCCGAGCGGAATTGCCGGAGCACGAGCCGGCCTACGCGCTGACCGTGCACAAGTCCCAGGGCTCGGAATACGACCGCGTCCTGCTCGTGCTCCCGGATACGCCCCACCCGCTGGTCACGCGCGAACTCCTCTACACGGCGCTCACGCGGGCGCGCCGTGCTGTACGCATCCTCGCCGGCCCCGAGACCTGGGATGCCGGAGTGAACCGCCGCACCCAGCGCGCCAGCGGGCTCACCGAGCGCCTGCGGGCCCGCTGACGGGCGAGGCTCAGAGCAGCGCCACCCAGAGCAGCACGCCCAGGCTGATGAGCGCCACGAGGACGATCAGTGCCACCGTGCAGTGGATGCAGAGCGACTCCAGCCTGCGGAGCGCCTGGCCCATGGCTCCTCCTCCTTGCAGGGTATCCCTCCCGAAGTGAAGACCGGACCGCGCCCGGTTTCAAGGGGTGCTGGATCCCACACGGATTCTGTGCGAGTATGGGCCGTCGATGGACCCGCGCGTCCCCGGGTCCACAGGTGCCACCGCCACCAAGGGAGGAGTCGAAGAAGAACGCCGGGCGATTCCCGACCCGGTACGGGCCCGCTCCCGCGGCCGCGGATCCCGCAAGCTTGCCAGTCCTCCTCCCCGGGTGTGATGCGTATACCTTTCCTTGCCATCACCAGGGAGGATCGCATGTACGCGCTGCTCTTCGAACTCGATTCCATCCAGGATTTCCTCTTCGCCTCCGGCCGTCTGCGCGACGTCTCCGGGGCGAGCGAACTGCTCGACCGGCTGACCAATGCGAAGGCCGAGGACAACCTGCTCGATGCCGTCTGTCGCGCCCTCGACCTCGAGGTGGTGGAGAAAACACCGCAGGGCGAGGAAGTCGCCTTCTCCCGGCGCGCCGGCGGGGCCTTCTACGCCTTCAGCGAATCCAGGGAGGCACTGGCCCGCCTGCGCGATCTCTGGACGCTGGCGCTGCAACAGGCCGTCCCCTACCTCGCCTACAGCCTGGGCCTGGGCGGGGGCGACACCGCCGCCCAGGCCTTCGAATGCGCCCGGGCGGCGTTGCGTGCGGATACCAGCCGCCTGCGTCCCGCGTTGCCGGCGGCCGCGCCCGTGGCGGCACGCTCGCGGCGCACCGGCCTGCCCGCCGTCGCCTTCGGCAAGGCGAAGGACGGCGCCATGGATGCCGCCACCGTCCGGCGCAAGGAGTTCGCCGACCTGGCACATTCGGCCTTTCTCGACCGCTTCGCGCCCGAAGGCAGCGGCCTGCGGTGGGACGACTGGCCGCGTGACCTGGAACCGGACACGGATGCAGATCCGAAGCGCGCCTTCCCCTTCCCGGGCGAATCCCGCATCCTGGCACTCGTCCATGCCGACGGCAACGGCCTGGGTCTCGTCCTCCAGGCCCTGAACGCGGCGGCGAAAGTGCGCCCCGAGGCCTTCGTGTCTCTCTATTCCGACTTCTCGGCACTGGTCGAGCGCATCACCATCCGGGCCGCACGCACGGCCACGCAACAGGTGCTCCTGCCCGCGCGCGAGCCGGGCCGCTGCCTGCCCGCCCGCCCCATCCTGCTCGGGGGCGACGACATCACGCTCCTGGTGCGCGCCGACCTCGCCATGGACTATGTCCGCACCTTCGCCACGGCCTTCGAGGAGGCGAGCGCATCCGAACTCGCCCGGCTGAAAGACCGCCACGGCCTCGGGGAAGCCCTCCCCGCCCGCCTCACGCTCGGCATCGGCCTGGTCTACCTGCGGGCCAGCCAGCCCTTCCGCATGGCCATCCGGCTGGCCGAGAGTCTCACCGGCGTCGCCAAGCAGGCCGCGAAGCGGCACGACGACACCGACCCGCCCTCGGCGCTGGCCTTCCACCGCGTCACCTCGAGCCTGATCGAAGACTACGACGCCCTCGTCGAGCAGACCCTGACCCACCGCCACGGGGATACCCGCTACGTCGACACCCTGGGAGCCTACTACCTGGGTGAGGCCTCCCCGCGGCCCCGGCTCGATGACCTGCTCGCACTGGCGAACCTGCTCGGCGCGCCGGACATGGCCCGCGGTCCCACCCGCCAGTTGCTCACCCTCATGGGCCACAGCCACGGCGAGGCGGTCGCGCGCTACCGGCGGTGGCGCCAGGTGATGCGGGACAAGCATGCCGAGAAGCTCGAACGTTTCGACACCCTGCTCCACGACCTCGCCGAGGTCGGGTCGGGCGACGAGCTGCCCTACAACCGCGACGGCAAGAGCCCGCTCGGCGATGCGCTGGCCCTGCTCGGTGCCGGGCATGTCCGCGGGAAGGATCAACCTGACGAAGCAGAGAAGGAGCACGCCGCATGAACGCTGCCTGCCTGGAGATCGAACTGCTGGGGTACTGGCACGCCGGCGGCGGCCGCGGGGCCGGGGCCGTGCTGGATGCCGTGGTCCACCGCGACCCGAACGGCCTGCCCGTGCTGCCCGGCCGCCACCTCAAGGGCCTGCTGCGCGACGCCCTGGCCCGCGCCGAGGCCTGGGACTGGCCCGGGGTCCCCACCGGCAGCACCGAGACCCTGTTCGGTGCGCCGGCCAGGGAGGGGAAAGGGAAGGAGCACCCCCCTGCACCCTCAAGCCCCGGCTGCCTGCGCGTCTCCGACGCCACCCTGCCGGACGAACTCGCCCACTGGCTGGCCGGGAGCGGCGGGAAGGGCAGCCTGCCCCACCTCTTCCGCAGCCTGTACGCCACCGCCATCGACCATGAAACCGGCACCGCGCGCGACCGGAGCCTGCGCGGCATCGAGGTGGTCGTACCCCTCACGCTGTTCTCCCGCATCACACCCGTGCCGGACCGGGAACCGCCCCCGGACTGGCAGGACCGGATTCGGGCCGTACTGCCGCTCATCGATGCCGTCGGCGCCCACCGCACGCGCGGCCTGGGGCGGGCGATTCTGCGCCTGAAGGAGGTCGCATGATGCACCGCCGGGCTCTCGAGATCGAACTGCTGGAAGACGCCGTGTTCTCCGCCCGCGCCGCGACCGAGGGCGGGCACGAAACGCTGGACCGCATCCCCGGCGCCGCCCTGCTCGGCGCTGCCGCCGGGCGCCTCTACGCCGAACTCGAACTCGGCACGGAGGCTTTCACGGTCTTCCACTCCGGCCGGCTGCGCTTTGGTGACGGACTGCCCCTCTCTGCCTCGGGCCGGGTCGGCTGGCCGGTGCCCCTGGCCTGGCATTACCCCAAGAACACCCGGATCGAGGACGAACCGGGCCGGTTCCGGCCCGAGGTGCTGTTCAACTTCCAGCACCAGAAAACCTTGCCGACCCGAAACGGCCGCTCCCAGCAACCGAAACAGCTGCGCCAGGGCTATGTCACCGCCAGCGGCGAATGGCTCAGGCCCACCCATGACCTGCGCCTGAAGACCGCCATCGATCCGGTCACCGGGCGCGCGGCCGAGGGCCAACTCTTCGGCTATGACGCCCTGCACCGCGGCCAGCGGTTCCGGGCCTGGGTCGAGGCCGACGCGGATCTCGACGCTGCGCTCTTCGAACGCGTGGTCGAGGCCCTCACGGGCGAGGTGCTGCTCGGCCGCTCGCGCTCGGCCGAATACGGCCGGGCCCGGATCACCCCGATCTCCAATGACACGCGGCCGGCACCCGGCCCGGCCCACGAGGGCCACCTCACCCTCTGGCTGCTCTCGGACCTCGCCCTCGCCGACGCGCACGGCCAGCCCACCCTGCAACCGGCGCCCGAACACTTCGGGCTCAAGGGGGGACGTATCCTCTGGGAAAGAACCTTCCTGCGCACACGGCGCTACTCGCCCTGGAACGCCGCGCGTGGCGGCTTCGACCGCGAGCGCCTGGTAGTCGTCGCCGGCAGCGTGATCACCCTCGAACCGCCCCCGGACTACGACCGCGAGGCGCTCCGCCGGCGACTGGAGCCTGGCATCGGCCTGTATCGCGAGGCCGGGCTCGGCCGGATCTGGCTCGACCCGCCACTGCTGGCGGGAGAACAGCCACGCTTCGAACCGACGGAAACCGCGGAGCAGCCGGCAGCGGGCATGCCCGGCCGGCCGAGTCACCCCCTGGTCGACTGGCTCATGAAACAGGACATCGGCTGGAAGGAGGCCGCCGAACAAGCGGCGCGGGACTTCGAGGAGAAATACCTGGAGCGACTCGCGGCCGCCCGGCGGCTCGCGGGCATCCCCTCCAGCGTCGATTTCGGTCCCTCGCGGAGCCAGTGGGGCAGCGTGCTGCAAAAGGCCAAGGGCGGTGACGCGCAAACGGCCGAGGCGCTCCACCGGGCCCTGTTCGACCCAACGAACGGCGTCATCAAGGAACAAGGCGAGGGCTGGAACATCGAGGTCCGGGTCGAGCGCGCATACCGGCCGCTCGCCGCCTGGCTGCGCGAACGCCTGCGTCCCGGCACCGATGGCATTCCTGCCGATGCCCGCGGCTATGCCCACTTCCTGCGTACCGCCGCACGCCGCATCCAGGACGACATTCAGCGGAGGAGAGCCTGATGGAACGAACGGAGCTGCACGTACTCCACCTGGCCCGGGTGGTGCTGGAAGCCGAAACCGCCCTGTCGGTGACCACCGGCCTCGCCGA
>RFHK01000013.1 GCA_003695825.1 Gammaproteobacteria bacterium
CGGCCGGGATGGGCGTGATTCTTGACACAGATCAAAATTCACCAACTCGGGGCGTGGAGGGGTATACTTTCCACAGGCAACGGATCGACCAACGTGGAGTAGCGATATGGCCGAAGCGCTGTTGGAGCGCCTCAACGAAGAGCGGCACCGCGTCAAGATCGGGCTGGCCGAGATGCTCAAGGGCGGCGTCATCATGGACGTCACCACGCCGGAGCAGGCCCGCATCGCGGAGGCCGCGGGAGCAGCGGCCGTCATGGCGCTGGAACGGATCCCCGCCGACATCCGCCGGGACGGGGGCGTGGCCCGCATGTCGAGCCCCGATCTCATCCAGGCCATCCAGGAGGCGGTGTCCATCCCGGTCATGGCCAAGTGCCGCATCGGGCATTTCGCCGAGGCCCAGGTGCTCGAGGCGTTGGAGATCGACTTCATCGACGAGAGCGAGGTGCTCACGCCGGCCGACGACCGCTATCACATCGACAAGTGGGCCTTCCGCGTGCCCTTCGTGTGCGGCGCCACCAACCTGGGCGAGGCCCTGCGTCGCATCGGGGAAGGGGCGGCCATGATCCGCACCAAGGGCGAGGCCGGCAGCGGCAACATCGTCGAGGCCGTGCGCCACCTGCGCCAGATCGTCACCGACATCCGCCGGCTGACGGTGCTGGGCGAGGAAGAACGCATGACGGTGGCCAAGGAGCTCGGCGCTCCCTACGACCTGGTCTGCTGGGTGGCCGAACACGGACGCCTGCCGGTGCCCAATTTCTCCGCCGGCGGCGTGGCCACCCCGGCCGATGCCGCCCTGGTGCGCCAGCTCGGTGCCGAGGCCGTGTTCGTGGGCTCGGGCATCTTCCGCTCGGAGGACCCCGAGGCCCGTGCCCGGGCCATCGTCATGGCCACCACCCATTACGACGATCCGCAGGCGGTGCTCGAGGCCTGCCGCGGACTCAAGGGCGCGATGCGCGGCATCGAGCTGACCGAGATCCCGCCCGGGCAACGCCTGGCGGAGCGCGGCTGGTGAACATCGGGATCCTGGCCCTGCAGGGCGACGTCGAAGCCCATGCCGATACCCTCGCGCGGCTGGGCGTGACCCCGCGGTTCGTGCGGCGTGCCGAGGCACTGGAGACGGTCGCGGCCCTGGTCATCCCGGGCGGGGAGTCCACCACCATGTCGCGGCTGATCGAGCGGCAGGACCTGCTCGCGCCCCTGCAGGCCTTCGCCGCCGAGCGCCCGGTGTTCGGTACCTGTGCCGGGCTGGTGCTCATGGCACGGGACCCGGGAGATCCGCGGGTCACTTCTCTGGGGCTGCTCGACATCGAGGTCAGCCGCAATGCCTACGGGCGTCAGATCCACAGCTTCACCACCACCCTCGAGGGCAGGGCCACGGGCCCCGTGAAGGCCGTCTTCATCCGTGCCCCGCGGATCGAGGCGGTGGGCCCGGAGGTGGAGGTACTGCTCACGCACGCCGGTCACCCGGTGCTGGTGGCCCAGGGCCCGCACCTGGGCTGCGCCTTCCACCCGGAACTGAACACCGATCCCCGCCTGCATGCCTGGTGGCTGAAGCGGGCCGGCCTCCTCGATCCCCGGGAGAGCGCGGCATGAGCCATGGGCACACCCGGCCGTACCCGCCCCTGGCCCTGCTCGGACGGTTGCCGCGCCCCCTGCTCGAACACGGCCTGTGCCTGATCCTCGACCGCCTCTTCCAGGCGGCCCGCGAACAAGGGGAGCTGGACTTCATCACCGGCAAGCGGCTGGAGATCGAGCTGACCGACGTTGCCCAACGCCTGCACCTGCGCCTCGATCGCCGGGGATTCACCCCCGCCAACCCGCTCGATCGCCCGCACATCCGGGTCCGGGGGCGGACCGATGCCTTCCTCGATCTCGCCGGCGGGCGCGAGGATGCCGATGCGCTCTTCTTCCAGCGCCGCCTCTCCATCCAGGGTGACGCCGAGACCATCATGCACACCAAGCACTTTCTCGACGCCTTCGAACCCCCTGCCTGGTTGCAACGCCTGCTGGGTCGCAGCGAGACATCGGTGGATACGGCCGACTCGAGCTTCTGAACCGCCAAGGCGCCAAGGAACAAATTGATTTATTTCAGATCGATTCCTGGTTTCGGATTGAAACGCAGGGGGGACATCTGAAATCCGGAAAAATATGGAGCTCGTGGAACACTGGATTCCGGATCTCGCCTGCGACCTTTCCGGAATGACGCATTTTTATCTCGAAATAATTTTTTTCCTTGGCGTCCTTGGCGCCTTGGCGGTTAAAAATTCGCGATCCTCGGCGTCTTGGCGGTTCCAGCTATCGTATCGAGGCGGCGTCCGGGACGAGATTTTCCGGCGAGAGGTGCTCGAAGCCGGCACCCCCGTGCCAGTAACCGTTGCAGAGTCCGACCGGGTGCAGGCGCTGCAACCGTTCCAACGCGCCTGCGGGATCGAGGCTGCCGCGGCGCACGGCATCGAACAAGCGCACGACCTCGCCCGTCACCCGGGGCTGCGGGCTGATCCGTACCACGCCGACCCCGGCCGCCTCGAGCTCCGGAAGCTCGCCCAGGAGGGAGTGGACCCGCGCCGACTGGGTCTGGATGCCGTTGAGCGCCAGGAAGGGTTCACCTTCCTGGGTCTTCATGAGCAACCCCTCGGGATGGTCCAGGCAGAGGAACCCGCAGTCGTCCTTGGGACGATCGTGCACCCGGGCGATGAAACAGCGTGCCGAGTAGGCGAGCGGCAGGCGCCCGTGCGCGAAGACCTCCGTCTCCAGCCCCGGGACGGCCCCGGCCAATGCCTCCACTTCCGCGCGCCCGAGTTCCACGGGCAAGACCCAGCGCCGCATGCCCAGTGCGGCCAGTCGCGCCAGGGCCCGGCGGTTGTAGAGGTTCACCGAGGGCCCGGCCACGAATCCCCGGTCGCGTCGCAGGTGCACGGCCCCCAGGTCATTGGCCTCCACCAGCCAGGGCGATTCCCGGCAGATACGCTCCATGACGCCCACCTCGGAGCCTGCTTCCAGCAAGGCCATGGTGGAGATCACCACTTCCTTGCCCGCCTCCTCCAGCCGGCGCGCGATCTCGAACCAGTCGTCCAGGCGCATCTGGCGACGGCGTGCACAGACGGTCTCACCCAGGTAGACGATTTCCACCGGCCAGTCCGCCACCTGGGCGTAGAAGGCGAAGACTTCCTCGCGCGGCCAGAAATACAGCAGCGGCCCCAGAGACAACCTGAGCATCCACTCGCCCCTCCTATTGCCAGGGCCGGTGATAGGCCCCGAGCGTGGTCTGGGCCCCCTCTGAGAGCCGTTGCAGGCTGGCGTCCCACTCCTGCGCGACCTGGTAGGCTTCGGGGGCCCGCTTCACGGCGTCGATGGCCTGCCGCCAAACGCGGGCCACGCGCCGGACATAGGCCGGCGAACGCTGCCGTCCCTCGATCTTGATGGCGGCGATGCCGGCCGCCGCCAGTTGCGGCAACAACGCAAGCGTGTTGAGGCTGACCGGCTCCTCGATGGCATAGCCGACCTTGCCGCCCACCTCGAAGCGTCCCTTGCACAGCGTGGGATAGCCGGCCTGTTCCCCGTCCGCATAGCGATCGATCAGGATCCCGTTCAGGCGGGTCTCGAGCCCCTGGGCGGACTCGCACCAGGTGACGTGCGCCGCCGGCGAACAGGCGCCGAAGGTATTGGGTGACTTGCCCGTGGCGTAGGAAGACAGAAAGCAGCGCCCTTCGGCCATGACGCAGAGACTGCCGAAACCAAACACTTCCAGTTCCACCGGGCTGCGTTCGGCCAGCCGGGCCACCTGGCGCAGGGAAAGTACGCGCGGCAGTACGGCCCGGCGTACCCCGAACTCCTCGTGGTAGAAGCGCAGGGCATGTTCATTGGTGGCCGAGGCCTGTACCGACAGGTGCAACCGCAACGCAGGCCAGGTGCGCGCCGCATAGTCGAGCACCGCGAGGTCCGCGGCGATCAGCGCGTCGACACCGAGCTCCATGGCGGCGTCGACCGCAGCCTGCCAGCGCGGCCAGCCGGCATCCCGGGGATAGGTATTGAGCGCCAGGTAGACCCGGCAACCCCGGGCATGGGCCTCGCGAATGCCCTTCCTGAGGGTCTCCTCGTCGAAATTGAGCCCCGCGAAATGCCGGGCATTGGTGTCGTCGCGAAAGCCCGCATAGACGGCATCGGCACCGCTCTCGATGGCGGCCCGCAAGGCCGGCAGGCTGCCGGCGGGACAGACGAGTTCCATGGTTCAGCTCCTCGCTTGCTGGAGTCCCGGGGCGGGAGGTGCGACGGGCGGATCGGGGGAGTCCGAAGTCACGCGGCATCCCTGGCGACTCGACCGCCGCCGAAATTCCCGCACGATGGCGTTGATCACGATCCACTTGTGTGCACACCAGGCCGGGGCCAGGAGGATGTCCGTCCCCGCCGTCCCGGTCACGCGGTGGATCACCACTTCCGGTGGCGTGCGCTCGAGCAAATCGACCACCAGGGAGACATATTCCTGCATGGTGAGGGGGCGATACCGCCCGCGACGCCACTGGTGGGCGAGCAGCGTGTGCCGCACCACGTGCAGGGGATGGAATTTCAGCCCCTCCACGCCCAGGGCCAGCACCTGGTCCAGGGTGCCATGGGCATGGCGGGACGTCTCGCCGGGCAGGCCCAGGATGAGATGGGTGCAGACCTTCAGCCCCCGAGCGTGCGCCCGCCGGATCGCATCGCGGTAGGCGGCGAAGCCATGCCCCCGGTTGACCCGTTCCAGGGTCACGTCCCAGGCCGATTGCAGGCCCAGCTCCAGCCAGACCTCGTAGCCCCGGGCCTGGTAGCCCGCGAGCAGATCGAGCACGGCATCGGGCACGCAATCCGGCCGGGTCCCGACCGCCAGGCCGATCACGTCCGGCTCCGCGAGGGCCGCCTCGTAGAGGGCAGCCAGCTCCTCGAGCGCCTTGCCGTAGGTATTGGTATAGGCCTGGAAATAGGCCAGGTACTTGCGTGCCCCGGTACGCCGCCGGATGACCCGCCGCCCCGCGGCGATCTGTTCGGCGATCGGCACCACCCGCCGGGCGTTGGGGGAGAAAGAGCGGTTGTTGCAGAAGGTGCAACCGCCCCGGCCGAGGGTCCCGTCCCGGTTGGGACAGGTGAAACCGGCATGGATGGCCACCTTGTGCACCCGCTCGCCGTGACGTTCAAGCAGCTCCCGGCCCAGGGTGCGGACGTGCTCGGTCAGTACCATGGACACGCACCGCCAGCATACGGAAACTCGAATTCTTTCACGCCCACCGGTGCCGACAATTGACCCGGATCAATGCGGACCCTCTCCGAGACCGGCAGCATACCGCCAGCGCGTCCAACCGGCTTCCACAGACCTCGCAGGGACTGCACCCATGCCACTCGCCCAGCACACCATGGATTCCGCCCCCCCTTTCCCCGAACCGGGAGACCGGCAGGCCTGGCGCCGCTGGCGGGACTGGAAACGCGCATACCTGCCCCTCTCCATGGGTGACCTGCTGGTCGAGATCGGCAACCCGCTCAACCCCACCCGCAGCGAATGTCGGGCGGTGCATGACCGACTCGCCCGCTGGAACATGGCCCTCTTCGCCTGCAACCCGCACGTGTTCGACAAGGAGGCACTGCGGGCCCTGGCCGGAAAGTTCGGGCTGCACCGGCTCGACAGCAACTGGCTGGCCGACGACGACGGCATCACCTCGCTCACCGTGCGCGAAGGGGGCGTGCGCGGCGAGTTCATCCCTTACACCAACCGGGCCATCCGCTGGCACACCGACGGGTACTACAATCCCATGGATCGCCAGATCCATGCACTGTTGCTCTACTGCGAGCGCAGTGCCGCGTACGGCGGCGTCAGCGGGCTGTTCGACCACGAACTGGCCTGGCTCTACCTGCACGAGGAAGACCCGACCCTGACCGAGGCCCTGGCACAGCCCGACGCGCTCACCATCCCGGCACGGTACGAGGACGGTCGGCTCGCGCGCCGGGACATCGTCGGACCCGTGTTCTCGCGCAGCCCGAGCGGCCGACTGCACATGCGATACACCATGCGGGGACGCAACGCGCACTGGAAGCCGGACCCGGACGTACAACGCGCCCGGGCACGGCTCGAGGCCCTGCTCGCCAGCCATCCCCCCGGCATGGTGCACGGGCGGCTGGAGGCCGGCATGGGACTCATCTGCCGCAACGTGCTGCACGAACGGACGGCCTTCGCCGATGCCCCCGGCCATGAACGCCTGCTGTACCGGGCGCGCTATTTCGACGAGATCGTGGCGGTCTCCTGACGAGGGATTCAACCGCTGCGCGTTCCGGCCGGCCCGGTGTCGTCCGTCCGCGTCGCGCCCACGGCCGGACCGGCGAGCCGCCGCAGCACCTCCAGGCAGGCCCGGTTGAGTTCCTGTGCACGGCGGGGGCTGTCGGCCTCGTCGTAGCAGCGGAATTCCGGGGCGTTGCCCGAAGGCCGCAGGTGGATGATGTCGCCCCCCTCGAAGGTGATGCGCAAGCCGTCGGTGGTATCGGTCTTCACCACGCGGCCAGCGAGGGGTCCGAAGGTCCGCTCGATGGCCTCCACGTCCGGACGGCCCTGCGCGTCGAGAAACCCCGCCAGGATGGCGCGCGCCCGCTCGGTGGGGAATTGCTTCAACCGGTCGCTGGCGGTGAAACGGGGTGGCAACGCATCCCGCAGGCCGCTCAGGTGCAGCCCCTGTTCCCGGGCGCTGCACAACAGGGCCAGGATCACGATCACGGCGTCGCGCGTCGGCAGGGCGGACAGCCGCCGGCCGGCGCGCTCGACGTCGCTGGCGAGCAGAAATCCGCCATTGGCCTCGTACCCGGCCACCGGCCCGCCCTTCTGCTGCAGCTCCTGCATGCCCTCGATGACGTAGGGTGAGCCGATGCGGGTGCGCAGGACTTCCTCGAACCAGCCGCACCGCTCGACCACGGTGTTGCTGCTCACCGGCGTGGCCAGCCGACGGATCCCGAGCCAACGCGCCGTCAACGGCCCGGCGACGTCCCCGCGGAACCACTCGCCACGCTCGTCCGCCACCAGGGGTCGGTCGGCATCCCCGTCGGTGGAGACGATGGCATCGGGCGCCAGGGTCTCGGCCCATTCCCGGGCCGCCGCCACGTCCTCGGGCCGGATGGCCTCGGTGTCCACGGGGAGAAAGGTCTCGGCCCGGCCCACGGGCCGGGCTTCCGCACCCAGCGCCTCCAGCAGGGCCACGAGCAGGTCGCGCGCGACACTGGAGTGCTGGTAGACCAGCACGCGCATCCCCTCGAGGGGCCGGTCGGGCAGGTAATCCAGGTAGCGCCGGAGATAGGCATCGCGCACCCGCGCATCCACGGGCGGGAGTGCTTCCGGGCCCAGGGGCACGAAGGGTTCCGGCAACCGGACGCGCTGGGCCCGGATGCCCTGTTCGTCCGGCTTGAGGATCTCTCCGTCGGGCCGGTTGAACTTGATGCCGTTGCGATCCTCGGGAATGTGGCTGCCGGTCACCATGATGCTCGGCAGCCCGTGACGCAGGCCGAAATAGGCGATCGCGGGCGACGGGACCTGCCCCCCGTGGACGACCGGGTGCCCGGCATCCCGGCAGGCCTGGGCGACGGCGGCGAGAATCCCGGGTGTGCTCGGCCTCAGGTCGCCGGCGATGGCCACCTCCCCGCCGGCATGCAGCAACCCGCGGCCGCGCAGGTATTGCAGAAAACCGGTCGTATAGGCATAGCAGACCTCCGGGGTCATGTCCTCGACCCGCCCCCGGGCGCCGCTGGTACCGAACCCCACGCCACTGCGGGCCATCAATTCGTCGATCAGGATTGCTTTCATGAGCGTCTTCCCGCGCATCCCACCGGGTGCTATCGTATCCCGCCCATCGTGTGGCGTGAAGAAACCGGTGCGACTGCCGCAAACCTTCCTGTTCCTGCTCCTCTTTCTCGGAAACCTGCCGGCGCCCCGGGCGCTGGAACTCTTCGTCAGCATCCTGCCGCAACAGGCGCTCGCCCGGGCCCTGGGCGGGGAGCACCTCCAGGTCCACGTCCTGGTCGGACCAGGACAGAACCCGGCCACCTACGAACCCACGGCGAGCCAACTGGCGTCGCTGTCCCGGGCCGACCTCTACTGGCGTATCGGTGTCCCCGTCGAGTACCGCTGGTTGCCCCGCCTGCGCCGCCTCCATCCCCGGATGAAGGTGCTGGATGCGCGGGAGGGCATCCCCCTGCTCGCGGCGACCCGGGACCGCGGGGGAGCACCCCGCGCCGATCCCCACATCTGGATGGACCCCAACCGGGCCAGGATCATGGTCGCCCGCCTGGGCGAGACCCTGGCACGGCTGGATCCGGCACATGCCGAGGAGTACCGAACCCGTACCCGCCGGCTGACGGAACGCCTGCGTCGGCTCGATGCCGACATCCGCCGCCGCCTGGCCTGCCTGCGCACGCGCACCTTCATGGCCTTTCACCCCGCCTGGTCCTACTTCGCCGCTGCCTACGGGCTGCACCAGCTGGCCATCGAGCGGGAAGGGAAAAGGCCGGGTCCACGCCGCCTCGCCCACCTCGTCGCCCAGGCGAAACGGCGGAAGATCCGCCTGATCCTGGTCCAGCAGCAGTTCAGTACCGCCGATGCCCGGGCAGTGGCCGAGGCCGCAGGCGCCCACCTGGTGCGCCTCGACCCGCTCTCGGCGGACTATTTCGGTATGATGGAATCGCTGGTCGCGACCTTGCGGGAGTACCTGGGATGCCGCCACCGGCCATCCGCATCGAAGACGTGAGTTTCTCCTACGGCGAGGTGCGTGCGCTCGAGCACATCGACCTCGAGATCCGGGAGGGCGAATTCGTCGCCCTGGTGGGGCCCAACGGGGGCGGCAAGAGTACCCTGCTGCGCATCCTGCTCGGCTTGCTCGAGCCGGACAGCGGCCGGGTGGAACTGCTCGGCCGTCCCCCGGAGATCGGGCGTCGCGCAGTGGGCTATGTACCCCAGGCCGTGCACTTCGACCGTGACTTCCCGCTGCGCGTACGGGACATGGTGCTCATGGGACGCCTGGGTACCGGCGGCACCCGCCGTATCGGGTATACGCGCGAGGACCACGCACGCGCCGAGGATGCCATGCGGCGCACCGAGATCCTGCACCTCGCCGAACGCCAGATCGGCACGCTCTCGGGGGGACAGTTTCAACGGGCCCTGATCGCGCGCGCGCTGACCAGCGATCCCCGGATCCTCATCCTGGACGAACCCACGGCCAACATCGATCAACGCTCGGAGAGCGACATCTTCGAGCTCTTCCGAGCACTCAACGCACGCATGACCATCCTGGTGGTCTCGCACGACATCGGGTTCATCAGCCGCTACGTGGACCGCGTCGCCTGCCTCAACCGCACGCTTCTCTGCCACGAGACCCGCGAGGTGGACCAGAAGGTACTCGAACGGCTCTATGGCATGCCCGTGCGCGAGATCGCGCACCGGCATTGAAGCCACACCGGGCTCCGCGGCTGCTCGCACCCTCGATCCATGACACAGAAAACACAGTCCAACTCCCGCCTTCTGCCTCCCAGCTCCCAGCTCCCAGCTCCCAGCTCCCAGCTCCCAGCTCCCAGCTCCTAGCTCCTTGCTCCTTGCTCCTTGCTCCTTGCTCCCAGCTTCTAGCTTCCCTTCTCCGCCATCGCCACCGTGTAGCGCCGGCCCTGCTTGACCTTGGTGTAGTTGCCGAAGCTGGCTTCGAGCTCACGCGCGAAGAGACGCCGCAGCCCGGTGATGGACACGATCCAGATACGCCCGCCCGGGCGCAAGCGCTGCCAGGCGTCGTCGAGCAGGATCATGAGCAGCTCCCGTCCCACCTTGGCCGGTGCGTTGGTGGCGACGAGGTCGAAGCGCAGCGCGGGGTCCACGTGCTGGAAACCGTTGCTCAATTGCGCCCGGGCGTTGCGGATGCCATTGCGCTCGGCGTTGCGGGCGGCATACTCGACCGCCACGAAGTCCCGGTCGACCATGAGGGTCCGGCCCCGCGGCGCGAGCGCGGCCAGGGTCAGCCCGATGGGGCCGTACCCGCATCCGAGATCGAAGCAGTCGTCGCCCGCATCGACCTCGATGTGGCGCAGCAGCAGTTCGGTGCCTTCGTCGATGGCCCGCGGTGAGAACAGGCCCCAGGTGGTCACGAACGACAACGCCACCCCGTGCAGGGTGGCGTCGAAACGGATGTCCCGCCGGATACGGCGCAGGTACTCGGCACGGTCCATCCGGGGCGCTGCCCTCAATCCGGCAAGGGGGCGTCGAAGGCAGCCTCGGCCCGTGCGAATGAGCGCTTTTCCTCTTCGAGCGCGCGTGCCCGCTCGCGCAAGCGTTCCTCGTAGGCCTTTCGGGCGTCCTCGCGCACCGGGATGCTCATCTCGCCGAAGAGCACCTGCTTGAGAAAACGCCAGGCGAATTGCATGCGGGCCTCCTCGTCCTTGACCAAGGTCTCCAGGGTGTCGCGGTCCAGGTCGTAGACGGAGCGAAAGGCGTCGCTGACGAGAAAGGCGAGAAACCCTTCCATGTCGTAACTGGCCATGAAGAACAGGCGCATGGAGGCCTCCGGGGGCCTGCCGATCGCCGGTCCGGCGGAACGCTTCTTGATGATCAGGTCCCGCCAGCCTTCGTTCATCTCGTCGTACTTCGGAATGCCCTGCTGCTCGCGGTACTCCCGAATACTGATCTCTTCCTCGGCCTCGTGCCCCTGGCAGTGGTCTTCCTTGACGATGAAATAGTAGTCCTCGATGCGTGCCTCGCCGACGGGTCGCATCGAACCGCGCCCCAGCGCGTAGTAACGGCAGGCCACCGGTCGATCCTCGTAGACGCTGCAACCCTCCTCGGTCACGAAGGGACAGGACGTGGTGTTGGGCAGCGGGCGCATCTTGATGCCCGGCATGCCGTGGGCATCCATCTCGTAGGGCAGGCCGTATTCCTTGATGAACTCGATGGCCGTCATCCCCAGCCGGTTCTTCAGGCGCAGGATGTCATAGGGTGTGAGCGGCAAATCGATCTGGTGACAGCAGACATTGAAACAGGCGATGTCCTTGTGGCAACGGAACCGGAAGGTGTCGTCGAGCCCCAGCTTGACGGGGACTTTCTCGGGGATGTAGGGCGCTTCCCTGTCGTGTTCAGCCATGATCAGCAACCTCGCATGGACATGCGGAGAGGGATCGATGTCCGCCGTTCGCAGTGCGGGCACCGATGGAAACAAAAGCAAAAGGTCCGGGCGCGGGCGCGCCCGGACCTCCCTGCCAGGTCGGCGAGCCGACCGGCTTCAGTTGTTGTAGGACTGGCTCTTGTCGACCAGGTCCACGTGTGCACGCTTGAAGACCGTCCACTTCTTGGTCTTCTTGTCGTACACGGAGTTGACGAAGCACTTCCAGTTCTCGTCGTCGATGAAGTTGAAGTCCATCCGGTAGTAGAAGCCCGGGTAACGGGACTCCTCGCGGAACTGGATGTGCTTCATGTGGGCCTCGGCGGCCAGGATACGATGGTAGTTCTCCCAGGCACGCAACAGCTCGTGGAGGTCCTTCGCGCGCATCTTCTCGGCGTCCTCCTTGAGCATCTCGAGCTTGGCCTCGGCCACTTCCATCATCTTGGCGTTGGTACGGTACCAGGTCGCCACGCCGCCCACGTACTCGTCCATGATCTTCTGCAGACGGAACTGCAGCATCTTGGGCGTGATGTAGTGCGGGTTGACGTCGATGGCCGTGGTGTAGTCCTTGTGCTCGAGGAAGTTGCGCACGGGCTTGTAGATCTCCTCGACCAGCTCTTCCACGGGCGTGTCGAGCTCGGGCGTCCAGTCCTTGTTGTCGAGGACGAACTTCACCATGCCCTTGGCGGCGATGCGGCCCTCGGCATGCGAACCCGAGGAGAACTTGTGACCCGAAGCGCCCACACCGTCACCGGCGGTGAACAGGCCCTTGACCGTGGTCATGGAGCGGTAACCCCA
>RFHK01000100.1 GCA_003695825.1 Gammaproteobacteria bacterium
GGACGGCTTGGCCCGCGCCGGGGAGCGGGTATACTGCGAGGCCGGTATCCGAATACGGCAGCGGGGACGCGACGATGGCGACGGAGGAGTCTCGGCAGGCATTCCAGCGCAACGACCGAGAGGGCCGCGGGTCACGCCCCCGCATCGAGATCGACCACCACCACGGCGAACGTCCACCGCGCCGCTTCTGGCAGGACCCCTGGTTCAACCTGTTCCTGTACCTGCTGCTCATCCTGGGCTCCTTCTACCTCTGGCAGGGCGCCCGGGAGGCGCAGCGGCTCGAGATTCCCTACAGCCGGTTCCTGGAATACCTGAAGAAGGACCAGGTGGCGAAGGTCGTCGTCACCGAGAAGCTCATCACCGGCGAGCTCAAGCGCACCGACCCGCGCACCGGGCGGCCGCAGCGCTTCTATACCGTACCGCTGAGGGATCCCCAGTTGACGAAGCTCCTCGAGCAGCACGGGGTGCAGTTCGTCGTCCGTCCCAGCAGCGACTGGCTCGGCAACTTCTTCTTCAACTGGGTGCTGCCGCTGGGGCTCGTGTTCCTGTTCTGGATCTGGCTCTCGCAGCGCATGGGCCCCGGCCTGGGGCGGGACTTCCTGAGCCTGGGGCGGCGCATCCGCGTGCACCCGGAAGGCGGGCCGAAGGTGACCTTCGACGATGTGGCCGGGGCGGAGGAGGCGAAGGAAGAGCTGCGCGAGGTCATCGCCTTTCTGCGCGATCCGCAGAAGATCCAGCGCATCGGCGGGCACCCGCCCAAGGGGGTCCTGCTGGTGGGGCCGCCGGGCACCGGCAAGACGCTCCTGGCCCGGGCCGTGGCCGGCGAGGCCGACGTGCCCTTCTTCAACATCAGCGGCTCGGAGTTCGTGGAGATGTTCGTCGGCGTGGGCGCGGCGCGGGTGCGCGAGCTCTTCGACCAGGCCCGGCAGAAGGCGCCGTGCATCATCTTCATCGACGAGATCGACGCCATCGGCGGCTCGCGCGGGCTGGGGCCGCGCATGGGCGGCAACGAGGAGCGGGAGCAGACCCTCAACCAGCTGCTCACCGAGATGGACGGCTTCGACCCGGCCGCGGGGGTGGTGGTGATGGCGGCCACCAACCGCCCGGAGATCCTCGACCGGGCGCTGCTGCGGCCGGGGCGCTTCGACCGCCAGATCGTGGTCGACAAGCCGGACCTGGAGGCGCGCCTGGCCATCCTCGAGCTGCACACGCGGCGGATGAAGCTGGCACCGGACGTGGACCTGCGGGTGGTGGCCCAGCGCACGCCGGGCTTCGTGGGCGCGGACCTGGCCAACATCGCCAACGAGGCGGCCATCCGCGCGGTGCGCAAGAACCACGAGGCCATCACCATGGAGGACTTCGAGGAGGCCATCGACCGCGTCATCGCCGGCCCGGAGAAGAAACACCGCGGCATGGCGCCGGAAGAGAAGGAGCGCGTGGCCTGGCACGAGGCCGGGCACACCCTGGTCGCGCTCCACGTCCCCACCGCGCAGCCGGTGCACAAGGTCTCGATCATCCCGCGCGGCGTGGCCGCCCTGGGCTATACCCTCCAGCTGCCGGTCGAGGAGAAGTTCCTCTCGACCGAGCAGGAACTCAAGGACCAGATCGCCATCCTGCTGGGCGGGCGGGTGGCCGAGGAACTGCGCTACGGGGACGTCTCCTCGGGTGCCTCCAACGACCTGGAGCGGGCCAGCCAGATCGCCCGCGAGATGGTCACCCGCCTGGGGATGAGCCGCAAGCTGGGGCCGGCCACCTGGGGCGAGCGCCACGAGCTGGCCTACCTGGGCGTGGCGCAGGAGGAGAAGAACTACTCGGAAGCGACCGCCCGCGCCATCGACGAGGAGGTGCGCGGTCTCATCGAGGAAGGCCACGAGCGCGCCCTGCACCTCCTGCAGGCCCACCGGGCCGCGCACGAGGCGCTGGTGCAGGCGCTGCTCGAGCACGAGGTGCTCGAGGGCGAGGTGGTCCGGGAGATCGTGCAGCGGGCGGAGTCACAGGCGGAACCCAAGGAGGAACGCAACGATGGCTGAAACCGTCTTCGACAAGATCGTCGCCGGCGAGATTCCCTGCCACAAGGTCTACGAGGACGAGAAGGTGCTGGCCTTTCTCGACGTCAACCCCCTCTCCGAGGGGCACACCCTGGTCATTCCGAAGGTCCATGCCGAGACCCTGGACGAGGTGCCCGAGGACTACGCCGCCGCGCTCGGCGCGGCCCTGCCGAAGATCGCCCGGGCCATCCTGAAGGTCACCGGCGCGAAGGCCTACAACGTGCTGCAGAACAACGGCGCGGGTGCCCACCAGGCCGTGATGTACGTGCATTTCCACATCATTCCCAAGTATCCCGACGGGGCCGGGCTGGGGATCGTCTGGCAACCGCGGCCGCTCTCCGGCGGCGAGGTGCTCGCCCGCGAGATCGCCGCCGCGATCGACGCCTGAGCCCCGCCCCTCGGCGGACCGTGGCCGGGCGGCCCCGGCAACTTCGCGGCCTGACGGAGGTCAAAGTGACCGCCGCCCGGCGGCCGCATAATGGACCGACGAAGGACGAGGCACGCCCCGACCATGCACGCACGCTACCTCTGGATCGCCTTCCTGGCCCCCTGGGCGCTGGGCGCGCTGGCCGCCCCTCCTGCCGAGCGCGCCGCCGCCCTGGACCGCATGGGCGAGCTCAACGGCGTCGCTCTGGCCTGCCGCTTCGACGACCAGATGCGCCGCATCAAGCAGGCCCTGATCGACACCCTGCCCAAGCAGCGCCGCCTGGGCGCGCGCTTCCAGGAGAAGACCAACGCCGCCTTCATGGCCTTCGTGCAGGCGGGGCGGACCTGCCCTTCGCCGGCGGGTTTCGCCCGCGAGGTGGACCGGGCCGTGCAACGGCTGGAGCAGGCCTATGCCGGGGCCGGGTCCTGAGCCCGGGCGGCGGGGGCCGGGGTTGCGGGAGCGGTCCATCCCGGTCCCGGCGCGCCGGAGGCGCCTGCGGGTGGCGGTGCGCGTGCGCGATCTGCTGTGCGGCCTGCTTCTGTTGCTGGGCGCCGCCGGGCCGGCGCTCGCCGGGTCGGACGGCGACTTCCGTGTGGTGGTCAGCATCAAGCCGGTGCATGCCATCGTCGCCGCCCTGCTCAAAGGGATCACCGAGCCCGTGCTGCTGGTGGGCCGTGGCCGGGTGCCGACCGGCTACCGGCTCTCGCCGGCGCAGCGGCGGCAGGTGGCCCGGGCCGACCTGCTCGTCTGGGTGGGGCCGGAGCTGGAGCGGTTCCTGGCACAGCCCGCGGCCAGCCTGCCCAAGGCGCGCGTCTTCACGCTCCTCGACGACCCGGCCATCAAGGTGCTGCCTTCGCGTTGGAACGACCGCGAGCGCGATCCCTACTTCTGGCTGGATACGCGCAACATCCTGATCCTCATCGACGAGCTCACCCAGCGCTTCATCGACCGCGACCCGGCCCGCGCCCACCTCTACCTGCGCAACCGCGAGCGGATCCGCGACCAGGTGGCGGCGCTGGACCGGCGCCTCGAGTACGGCTACCGGGCGCTCAAGGGCGGGACGGTGCTCAACTACTACGACACCCTCCAGTACTTCGAGCAGGCCTATGCCCTGCGCGTGGGCGCCAGCCTCTCCCCCGGCCCCGGGACGCCGGTGGCGGCGGCGCGCCTGCTCCAGGCCCGCGCCCGGCTGGCCGACGGGGACTACGCCTGCGTGTTGCGCGAGGCCGGCCTGCCGGCGGACGACTGGTCGCTGCTCATGGACGGGGTGAAGGTCCGGTCCGCCGAGATCGACGTCTTCGGGGTGCACCTACCGCCCGGCGAGGGGCTCTACCTGGCCCTCATGGCGCAGCTCACCCGGGCCATCGAGGACTGCCTGGGGCAGCACGCGCCGGCCCTGGAGGCCGCGGTGGAACCGATGCCGGCGCAGATCCCCGAGGGCATCGGCGGGCGCTTCGTGCTCATCGACCAGAACGGCCGCCTGGTGGACCGGGAACGGATGCTGGGCAAGTTCCAGCTGATCTATTTCGGGTACACCCATTGCCCCGACATCTGCCCCACCTCGCTGCAGGTGATGCACGCGGCGCTCGAGCGGCTGCCGCCCGGGCTGCGCCGGCGGATCCAGCCCTATTTCATCACCGTGGACCCGGAGCGGGACACCCAGGAGGTGATGGCGAAGTACGTGCCCTACTTCGGCAAGGACCTCATCGGGCTGACGGGCACGCGCGCCATGATCGACCGGGTCCTGCAGCAGTTCAAGGTGCAGGTGCAGAAGGTGCCCGACCCCGGCGGTGACCCGCACAAGTACCTGATCAACCACACCGCGGGGATCTACCTGATGGCCCCCGACGGGCGTTTCGTCACCCGCTTCGCCTCCGGCATCTCGCCGGCCCGGCTGGCCCGCGAACTCGAGGCCTACCTGCGCTGAGCCCGGCGCTTCCGCCGGCGGTCCCGACGCGCTATCATCCCACGTCCCCCGGCAACCGGAAGAGGCGGACGGCCCGGCGGCCTGCGCCGGACGGGATGGCATGCGCATCGGTCCCTACACCCTGCCCAACAACCTGATCCTGGCGCCCATGGCCGGTGTCACCGACCGGCCGTTCCGGCAGCTGTGCCGGCGCCTGGGCGCGGGCATGGCGGTCTCGGAGATGGTGACCTCCAACTCGCTGCTGTGGGGCAGCCGCAAGACCCGGCGGCGGGCCGATCACGACGGCGAGCCGGCCCCCAAGTCGGTGCAGATCGCCGGCGCCGATCCCCGGATGATGGCCGAGGCCGCCCGGTACAACGTGGACCGGGGGGCGCAGATCATCGACATCAACATGGGCTGCCCGGCCAAGAAGGTGTGCAACGTGATGGCGGGATCGGCCCTGCTCAGGGACGAGGCACGGGTGGCACGCATCCTGGAGGCCGTGGTGGGCGCCGTGGAGGTGCCCGTCACGCTCAAGATCCGCACCGGCTGGGACCGCGCGCACCGCAACGGCGTGCGCATCGCGCGCATCGCCGAGGCGTCCGGGATCGCGGCCCTGGCCGTCCACGGCCGTACCCGCGCGGATGCCTACCGGGGCGAGGCCGAGTACGACACCATTCGCGAGATCAAGCAGGCCGTCTCCATCCCGGTCATCGCCAACGGCGACATCGACACGCCGGAGAAGGCCAGGTTCGTGCTGGAATACACCGGCGCGGATGCCGTCATGATCGGACGGGCCGCCCAGGGACGGCCCTGGATCTTTCGCGAGATCGATCACTACCTGAAGACCGGTGAACACCTGCCGGAACCCTCGGTGGAGGCGGTGCACCGCGTGCTCGTCGAGCACCTGCAGGCCCTCTATGCGTTCTACGGGGAAGAGACGGGCGTGCGGGTGGCGCGCAAGCACATCGCCTGGTACACCCGGGGCCGGCCGGGCGGGGCGGCCTTTCGCCGGCGCGTGATGGAGGCCGGCACCGTGGCCGCGCAGCGCGCGATGGTCGACGAGTTCTTCGAAACCCTGGCGCGGCGGCAGGCACGCGCCGCTTGAAAGAGAGGGGAAGGGCATCATGACGGAAAGGGCCAGCGAGGGGGAAGGCGCGCCGTTGCGAGAGGCGGTACGCGCTTGCCTGGAACGCTATTTCGCCGATCTCGACGGGCAGGAGGTGAGCGGCGTCTACCAGATGGTGCTGCGTGAGGTGGAGCCGGTGGTCTTGCGTACCGTGCTCGAGCAGGCGGGCGGCAACCAGACACGCGCCGCCGGCATCCTGGGCATCAACCGGGCCACCCTGCGCAAGAAGCTGCGCCTGTACGGGATCGAGTATTAGGAGCTGGGAGCCGGCTGACGCCTTCGCCCCTGCAGGGGTGGGGATGAAGGCGGGGGACGGGTTCCCGGGATTTCTGAACGCACGGACAGAAGGAAAAGACACCGCATGCATCGCATCGAACGCGCGCTGATCAGCGTCTCGGACAAGACGGGCGTGGTGGATTTCGCCCGCGCCCTCGCCGGGATGGGCGTGGAGATCCTCTCCACCGGCGGCACGGCGCGGCTGCTCGCCGAGGCCGGCATCGCGGTGACCGAGGTCTCCGACCACACGGGTTTCCCGGAGATGATGGACGGGCGTGTCAAGACGCTGCATCCGAAGATCCACGGCGGCATCCTGGGCCGGCGCGGTATCGACGATGCGGTCATGGCCGAGCACGGCATCCCCCCCATCGACCTGGTGGCGGTGAACCTCTATCCCTTCGAGAAGACGGTCGCCGATCCGGACTGCGACCTGGACACCGCCATCGAGAACATCGACATCGGCGGCCCCACGTTGCTGCGCGCGGCGGCCAAGAACCACGCGGCGGTGACGGCGGTGGTGGACCCGGCCGACTACCCGGTGGTCCTCGAGGAGATGCGCGCCCACGCGGGCGCGGTCACGGACCGGACCCGCTATCGCCTGGCCGTGAAGGTGTTCCAGCACACGGCCCGTTACGACGCGGCCATCTCCAACTACCTCGGCGGCGCGCCGCTCGGCGAGGAATATGCCGACTTTCCCCAGACGTTCACCTTCCAGGTGCGCAAGGCGCAGTCCATGCGCTACGGCGAGAACCCGCACCAGCAGGCGGCCTTCTACGTGGAGCCGGAGGCGACCGAGGCCTCGGTGGCCACGGCGCGCCAGCTGCAGGGCAAGGCGCTGTCCTTCAACAACATCGCCGACACCGACGCCGCCCTCGAGTGCGTCAAGCAGTTCGACGAGGGGCCGGCCTGCGTCATCGTCAAGCACGCCAACCCCTGCGGCGTGGCCCTCGGTGCGAGCCTGCGCGAGGCCTACGACCGGGCCTACGCGACCGATCCCGAGTCGGCCTTCGGGGGCATCATCGCGTTCAACCGGCCGCTGGACGAGGCCACGGCACGCGCCATCATCGAGCGCCAGTTCGTGGAGGTGATCGTCGCGCCCGAGGTCACGGAGGCCGCGCTCGCCGTCACTGCGCAGAAGAAGAACGTGCGCGTGCTGGCCTGCGGCCGGTGGCCGGAGACGCCGTCGCCGCGGCGCGACTACAAGCGCGTCAACGGCGGGCTGCTCGTTCAGGACGCCGATCTCGCGCTGCTCGAGCAGACGCGCGTGGTGACGAAGAAGCAGCCGGACGAGAAGACCCTGCAGGACCTGCTGTTCGCCTGGCGGGTGTGCAAGTTCGTCAAGTCCAACGCCATCGTCTACGCCCGCGACGGCATGACCATCGGCGTCGGCGCGGGCCAGATGAGCCGCGTCAACTCCGCCCGCATCGCCCGCATCAAGGCCGAGCAGGCCGGCCTCGAGGTGGCCGGGGCCGTCATGGCCTCCGACGCCTTCTTCCCCTTCCGCGACGGCATCGACCAGGCCGCCGAGGCCGGCATCACCGCCGTCATCCAGCCCGGCGGCTCGGTGCGCGACGCGGAGGTCATCGCCGCCGCCGACGAGCACGGCATGGCCATGGTGTTCACCGGCATGCGGCACTTCCGGCACTGAGGCCCGGCCGGGGCAGGTCTGCCGGGATCAGGGGTGTGCCGGGCGGCGGCCGATCGAGTAGTAGGTGAGCCCGGCGCGCGTGACCAGGTCGGGATCGTAGATGTTGCGGCCGTCGAAGAGCACGGGCTCGCGCAGCCGCGCGGCGATCTCCCGGAAGTCGGGGCTGCGGAACTGCTTCCACTCGGTGATCACCACCAGGGCGTCGGCGCCTTCGAGCGCGGCCAGGGCGTTCTCGCACAGCACGAGGTCTTCGCGTGCGCCGTAGAGGCGGCGGCATTCGTCCATGGCGACCGGGTCGTAGGCCTGCACGCGGGCGCCGGCGTCCCACAGGGCCTCCATGAGCACCCGGCTGGGGGCCTCGCGCATGTCGTCGGTGTTGGGCTTGAAGGCCAGCCCCCACAGGGCGATGGTGCGCCCCGCGAGCGTGCCGAAGTGCCCCTGCAGCTTCTCGAACAGGACGCGCTTCTGCCGCTCGTTGACGGCCTCGACCGCCGCCAGCAGCTGCGCCTCGTAGCCCACCTCCCGCGCCGTGCGTTCCAGGGCCTTGATGTCCTTCGGGAAACAGGAGCCGCCGAAGCCGGCGCCGGGATAGATGAACTGGTAGCCGATGCGCGGGTCCGAGCCGATCCCCTTGCGCACCGCCTCGATGTCCGCCCCCAGGCGCTCGGCCAGGTGGGAGAGCTCGTTCATGAAGCTGATCTTGGTGGCCAGCATGGCGTTGGCGGCGTACTTGGTCAGCTCGGCGGAGCGGATGTCCATCGCCAGCAGGCGCTCGTGGTTGCGGTTGAAGGGGGCGTAGAGCACCCGCAGCAGCTCCGTGGTGCGCGGGTTGTCCGTCCCCACCACGATGCGGTCCGGGCGCATGAAATCCTCGATGGCCGCCCCTTCCTTGAGGAATTCGGGGTTCGAGACGACGTCGAACTCCACCTCGACGCCGCGCTCGGCCAGTGCCTCCTGGATGGTGGCGCGCACCCGGTCGGCGGTGCCCACCGGCACGGTCGACTTGTTGACCACGATGCGGTATTCGCGCAGGCGCTCGCCGATGGTGCGCGCGACCGCCAGCACGTGCTTGAGGTCGGCCGAGCCGTCCTCGTCCGGGGGCGTGCCCACGGCGATGAACTGGAAGAGCCCGTGTTCCACGGCCGCGTCGGGGTCGTCGGTGAAGGCCAGGCGCCCGGCCGCGGCGTTCTCGCGGATGAGGGGTTCCAGGCCCGGCTCGTAGATGGGGACCCGGCCCGCGCGCAGCGCGGCGATCTTCTCCCGGTCGACGTCCATGCACAGGACCTCGTTGCCCACCTCGGCCAGGCAGGCGCCGGTGACCAGGCCCACGTAGCCGGAACCGTAGATGGTGATCTTCATGACGGGTCTTCCGCTCCCAGCTGGTTCGGTGTCAGAATATCCATTCCCGGCCGGGGTACGTCCCGGCGGCGGCAATCCTACCAGATCGCTCGGATCGCCGCCCGGACACCCGCCCCCTTGACACCCGGGGGGCATGTCCTGAAAATACCCGGCTTCGCTCGAGGAGGGGTTCCCGAGTGGCCAAAGGGGGCAGACTGTAAATCTGCTGGCTCCGCCTTCGGAGGTTCGAATCCTCCCCCCTCCACCAGCGTCTCGGATCCTTCCCCCGGCGTTCGCGGGGGAGGATGCGGACCTCCAGGGCGGGGTTCGCCGTCCGCCGTGGCGGCGTGGACGGAAGCGTTTGCGGGCTGATGGTGGCCCTGCACCCGCGGGTGTAGTTCAATGGTAGAACCTCAGCCTTCCAAGCTGATGATGTGGGTTCGATTCCCATCACCCGCTCCAGGCAGAGGGCCGGCGCTGCGGGCGCCGGGCCAGGAATCCAGGCCCATATAGCTCAGTCGGTAGAGCACTTCCTTGGTAAGGAAGAGGTCACCGGTTCAAGTCCGGTTATGGGCTCCAACTCTTGCCGGGACCGGGGCCGAGGGCGGCTCCGGCGGCACTTTCGCAGGTACATCGATCGGGGAGATCACGCATGTCCAAGGAGAAGTTTGAGCGTACGAAGCCGCACGTGAACGTGGGTACGATTGGTCACGTGGACCATGGGAAGACGACGTTGACGGCGGCGCTGACGA
>RFHK01000101.1 GCA_003695825.1 Gammaproteobacteria bacterium
CCCACCCCCGGGGCCGGCGCCCCGGGCCTCGACCTCCAAGCCCGGCACCGCCCCGAAGCCCCCCACCGCCCGGGCCGCGTCCGCGTCGCCGTCTGCCTCCCCGGCGACCCGGCCCGCCGCGCCGGCGCCATCCCGCCAGGGGCGAAAATCGCCGTTCGATCAATGGCTCGCCGCGCAGCCACGGACGCATTTCACCATCCAGCTGCTGGGCGTGCGGGACCGCCGTGCCGCCGAGCGTTTCCTCGCACGGGCCGGCCTCGATCCCCGCACCACCGGTATCGTCGAGACCCGCTACCACGGGCACCCCTGGTACGTGGTCGTCCATGGCAGCTTCCCCGACCGCGCGGCCGCCAAGGCCGCCATCGCGCACCTGCCGGCCCGCCTGCGCCGCAACCAGCCCTGGCCGCGGACCTTCGGCAGTCTCTGACCCCCTTCACCCCCCATCCGGGCGGTTTGAACGCCCTCGATCCGGAAGTTATACTTGCCGACCGCTCCGGAGACCGGGTACGGAACCGAGGCTCCGGGGCGTCCGGCCCGCCCCGCGCATGGCGAGCGTGCCTGCCCGCGCAGCATCCCGCCGGATTCTCCGGGCATCCACGAACGAGCAGAAGACGAGGACACAGGCATGTCTGGCGCCCGCCCCTCCAAGTACGGTCTCTACGACCCGGCCAACGAACACGACGCCTGCGGTGTCGGCTTCGTGGCCCACATCAAGGGACGCAAGAGCCACGCCATCATCCGCCAGGGCCTGCAGATCCTCGAAAACCTCACCCACCGGGGCGCCGTGGGCGCCGATCCGCTGGCCGGCGACGGGGCCGGCCTGCTCATGCAGATCCCGGATGCCTTCTTCCGCGAGGAACTCGCCACGCTGGACCTCGACCTGCCCCCGGCCGGAGCCTATGGCGTGGGCATGATCTTCCTTCCCCGCGACCCGCGGGGGCGGGCGGCGTGCGAGGCCCTGATCGAGAGCACCATCGCCGAGGAGGGACAGGTCCTCCTGGGCTGGCGCGACGTGCCGGTGGACGGCAGCGGGCTGGGCGAGAGCGTGCGCCGCGTGGAGCCCCTCGTGCGACAGGTATTCGTCGCCCGGGCCGAGGATCTCGACCAGGACGCCTTCGAGCGCAAGCTGTTCGTGATCCGCAAGGTGGTCGAGAACCGGGTGCGGGCCTCGGACTGGCCCGGCCGGGAGCAGTTCTACATCCCGTCCTTCTCCAGCCGCACCATCGTCTACAAGGGCATGCTCCTGGCCAACCAGGTGGACGCCTACTACCGGGACCTGAAGGACGAACGGGTGGTCTCGGCCCTGGCCCTGGTGCACCAGCGCTTCTCGACCAACACCTTCCCTTCCTGGGACCTGGCCCACCCCTTCCGCATGATCGCGCACAACGGGGAGATCAACACCCTGCGCGGCAACCTCAACTGGATGCGGGCCCGCCGGCACGCCATGTCCTCCCGCCTGCTGGGCGAGGACCTCGACAAGGTCTGGCCGCTCATCCCCGAGGGCCAGTCCGACTCGGCCTGCTTCGACAACGCCCTCGAGCTGCTGGTCATGGGCGGCTACTCGCTGGCCCATGCCATGATGATGCTCATCCCCGAGGCCTGGTCGGGCAACCCGCTGATGGACGAGAAGCGGCGGGCCTTCTACGAATACCACGCCGCACTCATGGAACCCTGGGACGGCCCGGCCGCGGTGGCCTTCACCGACGGGCGCCAGATCGGCGCCACCCTGGACCGCAACGGCCTGCGCCCGGCCCGCTACCTCATCACCGACGACGACCTGGTGGTGATGGCCTCCGAGATGGGGGTGCTCGACATCCCGGACGAGAAGATCGTCCGTAAGTGGCGCCTCCAGCCCGGCCGCATGTTCCTGATCGACCTGGAACAGGGCCGCATCATCGACGACGACGAGCTCAAGCGGGAGCTGGCCGAGGCCCATCCCTACCAGGAGTGGCTCGACCGCACCCAGATCCACCTCAAGAACCTGCCGGCCGCCGCCCGGGGCGACGGTGAGCTCACCGACACCGCGTTGCTCGACCGCCAGCAGGCCTTCGGCTACACCGTCGAGGACCTCAAGATGCTGATGCTGCCGATGGCGGCCACCGGCCAGGAACCCGTCGGCTCCATGGGGGCGGACAACCCCCTCGCCGTGCTCTCGAACAAGCCCAAGCCGCTGTTCAACTACTTCAAGCAGAACTTCGCCCAGGTCACCAACCCGCCGATCGACCCGATCCGCGAGGAACTGGTGATGTCGCTGGTCTCGCTCATCGGACCGCGTCCCAACCTGCTCGATCCCGAGAGCGCCGGCAACCAGATGCGCCTGGAGGTCGCCCAGCCGATCCTCACCGAGAAGGACATGCGACGCATCCGGGACATCGAGAAACACACCGATGGGGCCTTCCGCACCTGCACCCTGGACATCTGTTACCCGGCCGAGGAAGGGGCGGCCGGCATGGAGCCGGCCCTCGAGGCCTTGTGCGCCGCCGCCGAGCGCGCCGTGCACGAGGGCTACAACATCCTCATCCTCTCCGATCGCCAGGTGGGACCGGACCGCATCCCGATCCCGGCCCTGCTCGCCACCTCGGCCGTGCACCATCACCTGGTGCGTGCCGGCCTGCGCACCGAGACCGGCCTGGTGGTCGAGACGGGTGCGGCGCGCGAGGTGCACCACTTCTGCACCCTGGCCGGCTACGGGGCCGAGGCCATCTGTCCCTGGCTGGCCTTCGAGACCCTCGAACAGCTCAATGCCGACTTGCCGGAGCCGGCCGACCCCGCGGAGGTGCACGCCCGCTACATCAAGGCCATCGGCAAGGGCATCCTCAAGGTGATGTCCAAGATGGGCATCTCCACCTACCAGTCCTACTGTGGGGCGCAGATCTTCGACGCCGTGGGTCTCAAGAGCGATTTCGTGGAGAAGTATTTCACCGGCACGGCCACGACCGTCGAGGGGGTGGGCTTGCAGGAAGTGGCCGAGGAGGCCGTGCGCTGGCACCGCCTCGCCTGGGGGGAGAATCTCCAGTACCGCAACGCCCTGGACGTGGGCGGCGACTATGCCTACCGGGTCTGCGGCGAGGACCATGCCTGGACCCCCGAGACCATCAGCAAGCTGCAGCACGCCGTGCGCAGCAACCGCTGGGAGACCTACGAGGAATTCGCCCGGGCCATCAACGAGCAGAACCGCCGCCTGCTGACCCTGCGCGGCCTGTTCGAGCTGAAGAAGGCCGAGACCCCGGTGCCGCTCGAGGAAGTGGAACCGGCCAGCGAGATCGTCAAGCGCTTCGCCACCGGCGCCATGTCCTTCGGTTCCATCTCCTGGGAGGCGCACACCACGCTCGCCATCGCCATGAACCGCATCGGCGGCAAGTCGAACACCGGCGAGGGCGGCGAGGAGGCCGAGCGCTACAAGCCGCTGCCCAACGGCGATTCCATGCGCTCGGCGATCAAGCAGGTGGCCTCGGGGCGTTTCGGGGTCACCACCGAGTACCTGGTCAACGCCGACGACATCCAGATCAAGATGGCCCAGGGCGCCAAGCCCGGCGAGGGCGGGCAGCTGCCCGGTCACAAGGTCAACGAGTGGATCGCCCGCGTGCGCCATTCCACGCCCGGCGTGGGCCTGATCTCGCCGCCGCCGCACCACGACATCTATTCCATCGAGGACCTGGCGCAGCTCATCCACGACCTCAAGAACGTCAATCCCGAGGCCCGCATCAGCGTCAAGCTGGTCTCGGAGGTGGGCGTGGGCACCGTCGCCGCCGGCGTCTCCAAGGCCCATGCCGACCACGTCACCATCGCCGGCTACGACGGCGGTACCGGCGCCAGCCCGCTGACCTCCATCAAGCATGCCGGCAGCCCTTGGGAGATCGGCCTGGCCGAGACCCACCAGACCCTGGTGCTCAACAAGCTGCGCACCCGCATCGCCGTGCAGGTCGACGGCGGGCTGCGTACCGGCCGCGACGTGGTCATCGGCGCCCTGCTCGGGGCCGACGAGTTCGGTTTCGCCACCGCCCCGCTCATCGCCGAGGGCTGCATCATGATGCGCAAGTGCCACCTCAACACCTGCCCGGTGGGCGTGGCCACGCAGGACCCCGAGCTGCGCAAGCGCTTCCGCGGCAAGCCCGAGCACGTCATCAACTATTTCTTCTTCGTCGCCGAGGAGGTGCGGCGCCTCATGGCCGAGCTCGGTTTCCGCCGCTTCGAGGAGATGATCGGCCGCATGGACCGCCTCGAGATGCGCGCCGCCATCGACCACTGGAAGGCGAAGGGGCTCGACTTCAGTCGCATCCTCACGCCCCCGCCCACCGAACCCGGCGAGAAGGTCTACAACTGCGAGGCCCAGGACCACGGCCTGGACCGGGCCCTGGACCACACCCTGATCGAGCAGGCCAAGCCGGCGCTGGAGCGGGGCGAGCGGGTGGTGATCGAACACCCGATCCGCAACATCCACCGCAGCGTGGGCGCCATGCTCTCGGGCCGGGTGGCCCGGCGCTACGGACACCAGGGCCTGCCCGAGGACACCATCCACATCCGCCTGCGCGGCACCGCCGGGCAGAGCTTCGGCGCCTGGCTGGCCCACGGCATCACCCTGGACCTGGTGGGCGAGGCCAACGACTACGTCGGCAAAGGGCTCTCCGGCGGCCGCATCATCGTGCGCCCCCCCGAGGAATGCCCCATCGTGCCCGAGGAGAACATCATCGTCGGCAACACCGTCCTCTACGGGGCGATCACCGGGGAGTGCTATTTCCGCGGCGTGGCCGGCGAACGTTTCGCCGTGCGCAACTCGGGTGCCATCGCCGTGATCGAGGGGGTGGGGGATCACGGCTGCGAATACATGACCGGCGGCATCGTGGTGGTGCTGGGTCGCACCGGGCGCAACTTCGCGGCCGGCATGAGCGGTGGCATCGCCTACGTGCTCGACGAGGACGGCACCTTCGAGCAGCGCTGCAACCTCGCCATGGTGGAGCTCGAGCCCGTGCCCGAGGAGGACGAGGCCCTCGAGGAGCTCGAGCACGAAGGGGGCGATCTCGAGACCCACGGCCTGGTGGCCATCCAGCGTGACATGACGCGCCACGATGCGGCACGCCTGCGCACCCTGATCCGCCGCCACCACCACTTCACCGGCAGTACGGTGGCCGCGCACATCCTCGCGAACTGGAACGCGTACCTGCCCAAGTTCGTCAAGGTGATGCCGGTCGACTACCGCCGCGCGCTGGAAGAGATGAAACGGGCCCAGGCCCAGGAGCTGGCCGCCGCCACCGCCTGAGCGGTGCCCGGTACGACGGGTGCGGCGATGGAGGCGGCCGAAACGACATGCACGAGCTGAAGAGGACCAACCCCCGGATCCCGTCCCCGGAGGCGAAGCCGGGCAAGGCGCTGGCGCCGCGCCCGGGCCTCGGAGAGGGGGACCGGGGACAGCCAGGATTCTCGAACTGATGGGCAAGCCGACAGGATTTCTGGAATACCCCCGCCACGACCGGGGCTATGCGCCGGTCGAGGAACGCGTGCGCCACTATCACGAGTTCGTGGTGCCCCTCCCGGAGGAGGAGCTGCGTCGCCAGGGTGCCCGCTGCATGGACTGCGGCATCCCCTTCTGCCACGGCGGCTGTCCGGTCAACAACCTGATCCCCGACTGGAACGACCTGGTCTGGAAGGGGCGTTGGAAAGAGGCCATCGCCCGGCTGCACGGCACCAACAACTTCCCCGATTTCACCGGGCGCATCTGCCCCGCCCCCTGCCAGGAGGCCTGCACCCTCAACCTGCAGGACGCCCCGGTCACCATCAAGACCATCGAGTGTGCCATCGTCGACCGGGCCTGGGAGGAAGGCTGGATCCGGCCTGAACCCCCGGCACGCCGCAGCGGCAAGCAGGTCGCCGTGGTCGGTTCCGGGCCGGCCGGCCTGGCCTGTGCCCAGCAGCTCGCCCGTGCCGGGCACAGGGTCGTGGTCTTCGAGAAGCAGGACCGCATCGGGGGGCTGCTGCGCTACGGCATCCCCGACTTCAAGATGGAGAAGTGGCACATCGACCGGCGCATCGAACAGATGCGCGCCGAGGGCGTCGAGTTCCGGACCCGCACCCACGTGGGCGTGGATCTGCCGGCGAAGCGCCTGGTCGAGGAATACGATGCCGTGGTCCTGGCCGGCGGCTCAGAACAGCCACGTGACCTGCCGGTCGAGGGGCGCGAGCTCGCCGGGATTCACTTCGCCATGGATTTCCTGCGCCAGCAGAACCGGCGCGTGGCCGGGGACGCCATCCCCGAGGAAGAGGCCATCCTGGCCACCGGCAAGCACGTGGTGGTCATCGGCGGCGGTGACACGGGCTCGGACTGCATCGGTACCGCCAACCGCCAGGGCGCGGCCTCGGTCACCCAGCTCGAGATCCTGCCCATGCCACCGGAGAAGGAAGACAAGGACCTCACCTGGCCGAACTGGCCCCACAAGCTACGCACCTCGACCTCCCATGAAGAGGGCTGCACCCGGTACTGGGCCGTCTCCACCAAGCGCTTCCTCGGCGAGAACGGTCGGGTCACCGCTCTCGAGCTGGTCAAGGTCGACTGGAAGCAGGACGCGAACGGGCGCTGGACGATGGAGGAGATCCCGGACTCCGGCTTCACCCTCCGGGCCGACCTGGTACTGCTGGCCATGGGCTTCGTTCACCCGGTGCACCAGGGCATGCTGGAAGAGCTGGGCGTGGAACTGGATGCGCGCGGCAACGTCAAGGGCGCGACCGAGGGGCCCCGCGCCTACCGCACCTCCCTCGAGAAGGTGTTCGCTGCCGGTGACATGCGTCGCGGCCAGTCCCTGGTGGTCTGGGCCATCCGCGAGGGGCGCCAGTGCGCGAAGGCCGTCGACGAATACCTCATGGGCCAGACCGTCCTGCCTTGCTGATGCGGCGGGCAAAGCAACCGCCAAGGTGGCAAGGAACGCCGGGAGGTTTGTGCTGATTGAGCCTGTCCCTCGGTGGTGTGTGGGCTTGTATCCGGAACCGATCCGGCGATCGTTCGGGCCAGGCTGCATGCCGGCAACGCAATCGGCCTGGCAGGAAACTGGACCTTCTCGCATGACTCGGGGCCCTGGCGGCGAAACGGACATATGACCGAACTGAAGAACGATCGACTGCTTCGCGCCCTGCGCCGCCAGCCGGTGGACGTGACCCCGGTGTGGATGATGCGCCAGGCCGGTCGCTACCTGCCGGAGTACCGGGCCACGCGCAAGAAGGCCGGCAACTTCCTCACCCTGTGCAAGACGCCGGAACTGGCCTGCGAGGTCACGCTGCAGCCGGTGGAGCGCTTCCCCCTCGATGCCGCCATCCTCTTCTCCGACATCCTCACCGTGCCGGACGCCATGGGCCTCGGCCTGTACTTCGAGGCCGGGGAAGGCCCCCGCTTCCGCCGCCCGGTACGCAGCGCGGCCGACGTCGACCGCCTCGGCGTGCCCGACCCGGAGCAGGACCTGGGCTACGTGATGGACACCGTGCGGCTGATCCGCAGGGAGCTCGACGGGCGGGTGCCGCTGATCGGGTTCGCGGGCAGCCCCTGGACCCTGGCCACCTACATGGTGGAAGGCGGAGGAAGCCGCGACTTCCGGCGCATCAAGGGGATGCTCTACGAGCAGCCGGCGCTGCTGCACCGCTTGCTGGACGTGGTCACGGAGGCCGTCACCGCCTACCTCGACGCCCAGATCGCCGCCGGTGCCCAGGCCCTGATGCTCTTCGACACCTGGGGCGGCGTCCTCTCGCACCGGGCCTTCCCCGAATTCTCGCTCCAGTACATGGCACGCATCGCACGCGGCCTCCACCGTGGCACGGGTGAAAGCCGCATCCCTTTGATTCTATTCACGAAAGGCGGCGGGCAGTGGCTGGAGGCCATGGCCGACGCCGGGGCCGATGCCCTGGGACTCGACTGGACCACCTCCCTCGGGGAAGCCCGGCGCCGGGTCGGCGACCGCGTGGCCCTGCAGGGCAACCTGGACCCCGCCGCGCTCTATGCCTCGCCGGAGACCATCCGGCGACTGGTCGCGGAGGTCCTTTCGGACTATGGTAAGGGGAATGGGCATGTGTTCAATCTCGGGCACGGGATTCACCCTCAAATTCCCCCCGAACATGCCGCTGTCATGATCGATGCCGTTCATGAACTGAGCCGACCCTACCATGGCTGACCCCGCTGCCCCCCGCCCGCGGGGGGCGTGGAAGCGACTGAGTGCGCGGCTCGGTCGCCGATCGCCGAAAAGCCTCCACCAGGGCTACCTCTTCATCGCCCTGGTGCTGGGGGCGCTCATCCTCACGAGCGCCCTCTTCGTTACCTACCGCGTCAACCGGGTGCACCAGGAGACGGGCCACAACGGCCTGTTCCGCCAGGAAGTCCAGGGGCTGCTGCAACAGCTGCGCGACCATCTCTGGCAGACCAACTTCCATCTCTACAACTACCTGCTCGCACCCAACCCGGTCACCCGCGAACAGATCCGCCACCACGCCCGCCTCACCCGGGAACTCGCCGGCCGCCTCGCCGCGCTCGCCACCCGCCAGGACGCCACGCGCGAGCACCTCCCGCCGCTGCCGACGACCACGCTGCGCGAACGCCTCCAGGCCCTGCAACAGGAACTCGACCGGCTCATCGCCCTGCGCAACCGGCCCACGGCGCTCTACCCGGCCCTGGACATGATCGACAAGCGCCTGGGCCCGGCCTACCAGGACGTGGTGGCCGAACTCCAGGCCCTGCAGGCCCAGACGGAGGATGCCCGCCTGCGCGAGTCCCTGCGTGCGGCGGACGAGGACTGGCACCGGATGATCTCCGCCTTCCGGCTCTACCTGCTGCGCCAGACCGGGCTCTACGAGCGCTCCCCGGAAGGCCTCGAGGCCGCCCTCCACGACGTGCTGCTGCTCTTCCAGTCCACCCGGGAACGCCTGCAGCGGTTGCGCACCCGCCCGGACCCCGTCCTGCGCGAGGAGATCAAACGCACCCTGGGGCGAATCGACGACTGGTTCCGCGCCTTCCGACGCATCCGCCGGCTGCAGCAGAACAACGTCTGGCGCACCGACTTCGATTTCCTCGTCAACCGGGTCCAGCCCCTCTACCAGGAGATCTGGCAGGAGACGGACCGCATCGAGGAACACCTCAAGCTCTCCGCCGACAACGACGTCACCCGCTGGGCGGAACTCACCACCAGCCTCTACCAGAACATCGCCATCCTCTCCTTCCTGACCCTCGGGCTGGTGCTGTTCGGTTACCACCACTTCCGGCAGACCATCCTGCGCCCACTCGGCCAGCTCACGCGCGCGATGTATGCCGTCGCCCGCGGCGACGAGGAGATCGAGCGCCTGCCGGAGGCCTCCACCATGGAGACCCGCCAGCTCACCGATGCCTTCCGGCACATGCGCCAGCAGATCCTGATCCGCCAGGAGGCCCTGCGCTACCAGAGCCTGCACGACGCCCTCACCGGGCTGCCCAACCGCACCCTGCTCACCGACCGCCTCCAGCAGACCCTCTACCACGCCCAGCGCGAGAACGAGGAATTCTGCCTGCTCATCCTGGACCTGGACCGCTTCAAGGAGATCAACGACACCCTCGGGCACCAGGCCGGCGACGACGTCCTGCGCGAGATCGCCCACCGCCTCGCCCTGCTGCTGCGACGCTCCGACACCGTCGCCCGCCTGGGCGGGGACGAATTCGCCATCCTCCTGCCCTCCACCGGCAGCCGCGAGGCCGAAGAGATCGCCGCCAAGATCGCCGAGGCCGTCGAGCAACCCATCCGCTGGCACGAGCAACTGCTCTACGTGGGCACCAGCATCGGCATCGCCGCCTACCCCGCCCACGGGCACGACGTCGATACCCTCCTCAAGCGCGCCGACGTGGCCATGTACGTCGCCAAGAACAACGACCTCCCCTACGCGGTCTACAACGTCCGCAAGGACCAGCACTCCATCAGCCGCCTGACCCTCATCAGCGAGCTGCGCCGTGCGATCGAGACCGGCAGCCTCGAGCTCCATTACCAGCCCAAGATCGCCATCGAGGACCGCACCGTGGTCGGCGCCGAGGCGCTCCTGCGCTGGCCCAAGTGGCACAACCTCTCCACCGAGAGCCTCATCCAGACCTGCGAACAGGCCGGGCTCATCCAGCCGCTCACCCAGTGGGTGCTCGAAGCCGCCGTCGACCAGCTCAAACGCTGGCAGGGCATGGGGCTGGAGTTGCCGGTGGCCGTCAACCTCTCGGCCTGGAACCTGGCCCATTCCGAGATCGACACCTACCTCGACGGCCTGATCCAGCGCCAGCAGATCTCGCCCGGCCTGCTGGAAGTGGAGATCACCGAGAACTCCATGATGCGCAACCCCGAGCGGGCCGTGCGCCTGCTGCGGCGCCTCAAGGGGCTGGGCATCCGGCTCGCCGTGGACGACTTCGGCACCGGCTTCTCCTCGCTCACCTACCTCAAGCGCATGCCGGTCGACCACATCAAGATCGACAAATCCTTCGTCATGGACATGCTCCAGGACGAGAACGACGCCATCATCGTGCGTTCGATCATCGACCTGGCCCACAACCTGGGCATGAAGGTCATCGCCGAAGGCGTCGACAGCAGCGAGGTGTTCGCCCTGCTCGAGATCCTGCGCTGCGACATGGCGCAGGGCTACTTCATCAGCCGGCCCCTCCCCCCGGAAGGGTTCAACCGCTGGCTCGCACGCCAGGCCCAGGCGATGGCCGACACCCCCGAGCCGCGGCAACTGCTGGTCTTCCCGCTGCGGAGGGAATGATGCGCACCTGGGTCCTGTTGCTGCTGCCGTTCCTGTGCCTGGGGTTGAGTGGACACGCCTCCGCCCGCGACCTCAACGGCCGTTACGCCGTCTTCGGCATCGGGGAGGGCAGCTGCCGTGACTTCCTCGAGGCCCGCCACGGCGGGGGTGCCGAGCTCGTCCTCTACGAGCAGTGGATCGCCGGGCACATCTCGGCCTACAACCTGCTGCTCGCGCACACCTACAACCTGCTGGGCGACCTCACCCCCACCCAGCTCCTCACCCGGATCGACGCCCAGTGCACGCGCACGCCCGACCGTCCCTTCGTGCAGGCCCTCGCGCGCGTCCTCGAGACCCTCTACGGCCAGCGGGCCAACTTCTCCCGCGACGCCCCATCCGGCTGGCGGCAGTGGCTGAAAGCCCAACAGCAGCGCAAGGGCGAAACCGAGCCCTCGCGCGAGCGACGGTAACCCCCGGCTTCGTGTCCCCGGTGCGGGCGACTCGGCGCCGCCGAGCACCGGGCGACGGCCGCGATCGAGCGAGGGGTGTCCGAGCCCGCAGGGCGAGTTCCCGGGCGCGCGGCCGGCGCGCGGCGCGCAGGGTACCCGGCAGGGCAAGCCGCGAAGCCCGGGACGGGGGACACGACGCCGTAACCCCAATAACACCCAAGGCCTCCCGGCGTCGTCCCCCGGCGCGGGCGACTCGGCGCCGCCGGGCGATGGACGGGCTCACCCGCGCGTCTCGGCGAGCAGGGCCTCCATCATCGACAGCGCCTGGCCCAGGTAGCCGCCGCCGAACAGGTTCAAGTGGTTGAGAATGTGATAGAGATTGTACAGGGTGCGTCGCACCCGGTAGCCGGGATCGAGCGGCCAGGCCGCCTCGTAGGCGGCACGGAAATCCCGACCGAACCCCCCGAAGAGCTCGGTCATCGCGAGGTCCGCCTCCCGGTCGCCGTAGTAGACGGCCGGATCGAAGATCACCGGCTCCCCGCTCTCCAGCGTCCCCCAGTTCCCGCCCCAGAGATCACCGTGCAACAGCGAAGGAACCGGGTGGTAATCGGTGAAGAAATCGCCGA
>RFHK01000102.1 GCA_003695825.1 Gammaproteobacteria bacterium
CAGGAAGCCCAGGGCCACCACCACGATGCCCAGCTTGGTGATGGTCGGCTGCTCCAGGAACTCGCGCCCCATGGTGGGGAAGATCGAGTTCTTGGTGATTTCGGCCAGGGTCCCGTACGGTACCAGGAGATATCCCAGTATCGTCAATGCGCCGGCGATCAGGAAGATCCAGAACAGCGCCACCGCGAGCCCGGGACTGTGCAGCTCCCGCTCGGCCTCCTCGGGAACCAGGTAGTAGGCCGCACCCATGAAGCCGAACAGCAGCCAGACGATCAACAGGTTGGTATGGATCATGCGAGCCTGATTGAAGGGCAGCGCCGGGAAGAGGAAATCCCCCCAGACGTACTGCAGGCCCATGATCAACCCGAACAGGATCTGGCCGACGAACAGGGCGATCGCGGCGGTGAAATAGAGCTTGGCGACGGATTGCGAACGGTATTGCATGGCGACCCTCCTCAGCCGTTGACGCTCGGCGGCCAGTGGTTGGTGTTGATCTCGCTGGTGTACTTCAGGAACTCCGCGATGGCGTCCAGCTCCTCTTCCGTGAAGTGGAACTGGGGCATGCTGCGGCGGCCCGGTATGCCGTTCTCCGGCCGGCTGGCGATGAAGCGCTTGATCGCCTCCTTGTTGCGGCCGAACCGGACGTAGACGTTACCGAGCTCGGGCGCGAAATAGGCCCCCTCCCCCAGCAGGGTGTGGCAGCCGATGCAGTCGTTTTCCTCCCACAGTTTCTTGCCCATCGCCACCTTGGGCGTGATCGCCGCGCGGTTGTCGCGGCGGGGCAGCTCCTGGTGGGTCTGGAACGTGAGGGCGAGAAACAGCAGGATGAAGAACAGGCTCCCTCCGTAATAGATGTTTCTCGCCATGCTTTTCGTGAAGACCTCGCTCATGGCACACCTACCTTTCCATCTCCCACGGTTGGAGCTCCATTAGAAGACCGAGCGATTCGCTCTGCCTTGACGGATGTCAAGGGGGGCGATAGGGGAGTGAGGAGCTGGGAGCTGGGAGCTGGGAGATAGGAGCTGGGAGATAGGAGATAGGAGCTAGGAGCTGGAAGTCAGAAGTCGGAAGACAGGAGTCAGAAGGGCTGCACCCTGAAGCCAGTGCGAAATCTTCCGACTTCCGGCTTCCAATTTCGAGCTTCTTGTTGTCAGCCCCTTCACGCCGATCCCTACTGCCAATGAGGAGGGAATTGCACCCGGTGTTCAAACAACCGGGAGCTGGAAAAGAAAGTCAAGAGGGATAGCCCGAGACCGATGCCCAACCTTCCGACTCCTGCCTTCTGCCTTCTGTCTTCTGACTTCTGTATTCTGACTTCTGTCTTCCAGCTCCTATCTTCTAGCTTCTAGCTCCTATCTTCTAACCCCTGACTTCCAGCTTCGCGTAGGCCAGCACGAGCCACTTGGCCCCGGCCTCGCGGAAATTGACCTGCACGCGTGCATGCGCGCCCTGCCCCTCGTAGTTCAGCACCACCCCGTCGCCGAACCGGGGATGGCGTACCACGGCCCCGAGCCGGATGGGGACCTCCTCGATGCTGGGCACCTCGCGGGCGTCGCCTCCCATCGCATCCAGGGCCGGGCGGACGTCCATGCGCGGGCGGATCTCCTCGACATGCTCGGGCGGGATCTCGCCCAGGAACCGGGACGGCAGGGCGGGCAGGTCCTGGCCGTGCAGGCGACGCTGCTCGGCGTGGGTGAGGTAGAGCCGCTCGCGGGCCCGGGTCATGCCCACGTAGCAGAGCCGACGCTCTTCTTCGAGCCGATCGGGATCCTCCGCGGAACGCTGGTGCGGGAAGAGCCCCTCCTCCATCCCCACCAGGAAGACCACGGGAAACTCGAGCCCCTTGGCGGCGTGGAGGGTCATGAGCTGGACGCAGTCCTCCCAGGACTCGGCCTGGCCTTCCCCGGCCTCGAGCGCGGCATGGACGAGGAACCGGGTGAGGTCGTCCATGTCCTCGGCGGCTTCCCCGTGCAGGGGATCCTCGAGCGTGGTGAACTGGCGGGCAGCGTTGACCAGTTCCTCCAGGTTCTCGATGCGGCTCTGCCCCCTTTCCCCCTTCTCGCGGGCGAAGTGTTCGATGAGCCCGCTGTCGCGGACGACGCGCTCGACCCGTTCGTGCAGCGGCAGGCCGGCGGTCTCCTCGGCCAGGGTCTCGATGCGCCCGGCGAAGCCGCGCAGGGCGCCGGTGGCCCGCGCGCCGAGCTTGCCGCCCACGAGCAGCTCGGTCATCGCGCTCCACAGGGAGGTGCCAGCGGCGCGGGCCTGCTCGCGCAGCGCGGCCAGCGTCTTCTCGCCGATGCCGCGCGGCGGCTGGTTGACGACGCGTTCGAAGGCGGCATCGTCGTGGCGGTTGGCGATCAACCGCAGGTAGGCCAGGGCATCGCGGATCTCGGCCCGCTCGAAGAAGCGCAGGCCGCCGTGCACCCGGTAGGGGATACCGTGGCGCACGAGCTGTTCCTCGAACAGGCGCGACTGGGCGTTGGAACGGTAGAGGATGGCGATGTCGTGCCGCGCCCGGCCCTGCTCGATCTCCCGCGCCAGGGTCTCGACCACGAAACGTGCCTCGTCGAACTCGTTGAAGGCGGTGTAACGCCGCAGCGGTTCCCCGCTGCCGGCCTCGGTCCAGAGCGCCTTGCCGAGCCGGGTGGTGTTGTGTGCGATGAGGGCATTGGCCGCCCCCAGGATGTGGCCGGTGGAGCGGTAGTTCTGTTCCAGGCGTACCAGGCGCACGTCCGGGAAGTCGTCGCGGAAGGCAAGGATGTGCTCGACGCGCGCCCCGCGCCAGCCGTAGATGGACTGGTCGTCGTCGCCGACGGCGAAGACGTGCGCGCCACCGCCGGCGAGCAGGCGCAGCCAGGCATACTGCAGCCGGTTGGTGTCCTGGAACTCGTCGACGAGCAGGTGCCGGAATCGGGCCTGGTAGTGTTCGCGCAGGTTGGCATGCGCCTGCAGCAGCTCGAGGGTGCGCAGCAGGATCTCGGCGAAGTCCACCAGCCCGCTGCGCCG
>RFHK01000103.1 GCA_003695825.1 Gammaproteobacteria bacterium
CCCCGCCTCCGCCGCCTCGCCGGCGGCCAGCCAGGCCGCGATCCCGGGCCATTCCTCGGGCCGGCCGCCGTAGGCGGTACCGGCGCGGTCCCTGAGCACCCAGTGCCCCGGGCTCCAGAGCAGGGACCATGCCGCCTCCCCGGCCGGCTCCGGCACGGCGAGCGGCTCGGGCAGCAGCACCGGCACCGCGATCTCCCGCGCCTCGCAGGCGCGCACCCAGGCCTGCATCTCCGCGCGGTCGACGGCCGCCACCCGCAACCGCCCCTCCGCGTCGGGGACGTCGAAGGCGAAGTGCAGCGTCTCCACGTCTTGGGTGAAGAACTCCTCCACCGCGTAGGGAACCGCCTGGCGCAGGCGCGCGCGGCTGCGCGTGGGGACCCGGGTCTCGACCAGGACGACCGCCTCGGCGGGCGCCAGGGCCACCACCTGGCGGTCACGGGCCTGGGCGGCGAGGGTGTCGAGGGGGGCCTGCTGCGGCGGAGTGAGCAGCCGTCCCTCGGGATCGACCACGGCATACTCGACCTCCGGGTGGCCGCCCCGTGCGCATCTGATCAGCAAGGTCTCCTGCATGGTCTCGCGGCCCGTCGTGTCCTTCGCGTGGGGCGCTCCCGCGACCATACCCCATGCCCGCCGGGCTGCCAAGCGCCCGCTAGCAACCTGCCGGACTTTGGGGATCGTCGCGAGCAAGGTGGGAGCGCGAGGGCGAATGTTCACGATTGCGAGGCGCATCGTGGGTACTATGGAACGAGACCTCGGGGGCAATCGGACCGCGCTCCCGCCAGCGCAGTCGGTCCGGCCAAAGTCCGACAGGCTGCTGCTAGGGTGCGGCGACCTGCGCCTGGCGCACCAGGTGCACGCCGGTCTCGTCGCGGTGGAGCACGGCCCGCAGGGGGAGGTGGGCACTGCCCATCCGGACGTCGGCGCGCAACAGGAAGTAATGGCTCGAGACCGACCAGCCCGCGGTATCCAGCCGGCGCCCGGCGAGCTGCTCCTGCGCCAGGAAGTCCTGCAGCGAAGCAAACCCCTTCCGCCCCCGGGCCTCCACCAGGCCCTGGGCCTCCGCTTCCGTGAGCGTGGGATCGAGCAGCCGCAGCACGGTGGCGGAGGCGGTGTTGACGTTGATCGGGGTGGGTTCGGGGAGGGCGGTGAGTACCTGGGCCAGCTTTCGCCAGGCCGCCGCATCGACTCCCTTGACCAGGCGCAGCTCGCTCAGGCTCGCCAGGGGGCGGTTGGCCGCACGGTAGGGCGGGGTGCGGGTGAGGTACTCGGTGTCTTCCGCGCCGCCGGGGGCACGCGCCTCCAGGTCCGCGTCGAGCCAGTCGGCCACCGCGTCGGCGATCTCCACCGGCAACCCCAGGAGGGTGAGCAGGCGCCGGAACCGCTCCAGTTCGTGGGCGTCGATCCCGCCGTCGGGCGTACGCAGGTTGTTGATGTTGAACCGCCCCTGCAAATCCTCCAGCCGGCCGGAGAGCTGCCCGCCCGGCACGGTGATGGGCGGCAGTGCCTTGGCCCAGTCCTCGCCCAGGTGGTCCACCTCGTTGTCGAGCTGGTCGCGGCGCAAGAGGCGCGCTGCCCAGGCCTCGATGCCCTCGGCGTAGGCGAGTGCCTGGGCCCGGTCCAGGACGCTGGCACTGCGTCGCACGTCGAGCGCCTGCCGGGAAGCGAGCCGTACCGCGGCCACCGTGGCCAGGGCGACCACCAGCAGGGCAGTGACCAGGGCCACCCCGCCCTGTCTCAGTGCGGTAGACGGAACAGCCATCGCAAGGTCCCGTAGTCGCGGGTCTCCAGGCGCAGCTCGACCGCCAGCGGGCGCGGGGGCGGTGCCTGCGGATCCCGGTCGAGCGGCGGCCACTGGGCGTGCCACCGCCGGTGGTCGTCGAGCACCTGCACCCGCACGCCTATCACGCCCTGCACCAGCGGCCGGGCGATCGCCCGGCTGTCCTGCGCGCGATCGAGCACCGTCCACCAGCGGCGATAGAGGGTCTCGTCCTGCAACCGGTAGGCCACCCGCATGAGCCCGCTGCGCGCCTCCCCGAGCGGGTTGGACCAGCCGTCGCGGGTGAAGACGACCAGGTCCCCCTCCGGCGTGGCGAGCCGCAGCGCGGGCCGCGTCTCGCCGTATTCCCCCCGCACGGGGCGGTCCACGTACTGCTCGAGATCCCGCTCCAGCCACAGCCAGGCGAGCTGCAGCGCGCGCAGCGCATGCGCCCGCGCGTCGATGGCCTCGGTGGTGCGCAGGATCGTGTTCAGTCCCCCGTAGGCCATGGCCGCGACCAGGGCGAAGATCGACAGGGCGATCAGCAGCTCGAGCAGGGTGAAGCCGCGGGGCGGTGCCGGTCTCATCCCGGTTTCCCCACGAAGCCCGCCAGCCGCGCCAGGGGCTCGGTGTCCTCGGAGACCTCCTCCGGCCAGACCCGGATGTCGATACGACGCACCTCGCGGTCCGGGGTGGCCGACACCTTCGCCTTCCAGCGCCAGCGCCGTCCGCCCTGCTCCGCCTCCCCGGAACGTTCGCCTTCGGCCGGCCACTGGCGCGCGACCTCCAGCTCCACGAGCACGTTCCGGGCCACCCAGGCCGCCAGGGTGCGCTCCTGCAGGTAGTCCTGGCCGACGGCGTACTGGCTCCCGGCCCGGATCAGGGCCAGCAATGCCAGCCCCAGCACGGCCACGGCGACGAGCACCTCGATGAGCGTGAATCCCCGCCCGTGCCGCATGCCCTCACTCCCGCGCCTCGGACCAGGCGATCTCGCCGAGCAGCGAGGCCCGCACGAGAAAGCGCCTGGGGGTGCCCGGGGCCGAGAAGGTGGCGACGAAGGGCGAGACCTCGCCGCTGGAGAGCATGAGGAGCGTCGGCCGGCGCGGGCGGCCGTCCCCCTGCGCCTCCCCCGGCCGCGCCGCGTCACGCACGAGCGCCAGCGGCCGCCCCTCGAGCTCCAGGTCCAGCCGGGTGCCCTGCTCGAGTTGCCGCTCGCGGAACACCGGGTCCGCCACGGGCACCCATCGCTGCCCGTCGAGCAGCAGGAAACCGTACCGGTCCGCCTCCACGTAGGCCCCCCATTCCTCCGTGCGCAACACGGCCTGTTCCGCGGCGAGCTGCAACAGGGCCGCGAAACGCCGCGATTCCTCGCGCAGGGCCTCGGCCCGCCGATCGTCTCCGATGCTCAGGCCCGCCATGGCCACCACGATACCCAGGATGGCCAGCACGACGAGCAGTTCCAGGAGCGTGAAGCCCGCCCCCGGCGCCGGCGGGGCGGTCCCACGCCCGAGACGGCGAGGCCCGCCCGTGCCTCCCCCCGGGATCGCCGACCCCACGCTAGTGGAGATTCCAGTTGCCGATGTCATCGTCACTCGGCACCCCGTCGGGGCCAAGCGAGTATAGATCGAAGGCACCGTGCTCGCCCGGGCTCAGGTACTGGTAGGGGTGCCCCCAGGGATCGAGCGGCACCCGGTCGATGTAGCCGCCCTCCTTCCAGTGCGGTGGTTCGGGATCGGTGGGCTTGTGCACCAGGGCCTCCAGGCCCTGGTCGGTGGTGGGATACCGGTAGTTGTCGAGCTTGTAGAGGTTGAGCGCCGACTCCAGCGCCCGGATGTCCTGGCGGGCCTTGACGCGCCGGGCCTGCTCCGGGCGGTCCATCACCCGCGGCACCACGATGGCGGCCAGGATCCCCAGGATCAGGACCACCACCATGATCTCGATGAGGGTGAAACCGCGCACCCTCGCCATGCCTCCCGCTCGAATCTTCGCTTGCATATCGTTTCCTCGTGTCTCGATCGGCCGGCCGCCCCGCCCCCTGTGCTATGATCTGCCGCGCAGGAACCCACGCCACTCCCGCCACGGGGCTGCACATGGACATTCGGCAGGATCTCGTCCGGGTTTATCGCTGGCTGCGCCGCCACGGCCTGAACGACTCGCACAGCGGCAATGCCTCGGTCCGCGACGGGGACGGTTTCTGGATCACGCCCAGCGGGGCCGGCGCCGACCGCCTCAGGGCCCGCGACCTCGTCCGCTGCCCCCTCGAGGGCCCACTGCCGAAGGCGGCCTCGCTCGATGCCCCCCTGCACCGGGCCGTCTACCGGGCCCAGCCGGAGGCCGCGGCCGTGCTGCACAGCCACGGACCGGCCACGATCGCCGTGACCCTGGACGGCAGGGACTTCCACCCCGTCGATTTCGAGGGACAGTACTACTTCCGCCGGGTTCCCGTGCTCCGCATGCCCTATGGCGCGTACCTCGAGCAGGCCCCGGCGGCCGTCGCCGCCGCCCTGGCCGAACACCCCGTCGCCGTGGTATGCGGCCACGGGGCCTATGCCTGGGGCTCCAGCCTCGACCTCGCCTACAAGTGGACCTGCTCGCTCGAGTCCAGCGCCCGGCTCTGGTTGCTGGCACGCCAGGCCGGCACGCTCGCGGCCGCACCGGAGCCCTTCCCGGGAGAATGACCAATGAACCGGTTTTCCGCAACCCCCGAAGTACCCGTGGTGCTCACCTTCGCCGGCAACGACCCCAGCGGCGGGGCCGGCCTGCAGGCCGACATCGAGGCCCTGGCCAGCCACGGCTGCCATGCCGCGCCCGTCGTCACTTGCCTCACCGTCCAGGACACGCGCACCGTGCGCAACCGGGTGCCCCTCGACGGCCTGCTGGTGGCGGAACAGGCACGCGCCGTGCTGGAAGACGCGCCCGTGGCCGCCTTCAAGCTGGGGCTGCTCGGCAGCGTGGACGTCGTGGAGCACGTCCATGCCGTGCTCGTGGACTATCCCGACCTGCCGGTGGTGCTGGATCCCGTGCTGGCCTCCGGTGACGGCACGCCGCTCGCCGACGAGGACACCCTGGCGGCGATCGAATCCCTGTTGCTCGAGCACGTCACCGTGCTCACGCCCAACAGCCACGAGGCCCGGCTGCTGAGCCCGGAGGCCGACACCCTGGATGCCTGTGCCATGTCCCTGCTCGAACGGGGCTGCGAGTTCGTGCTCGTCACGGGCACCCACGAACCCACTCCCCACGTGGAGAACCGGCTCTACGGCAACCACCGCCTGCTCGAAGTCTTCACCTGGGAGCGGTTGCCGGACCACTACCACGGCTCCGGCTGCACCCTGGCCGCCAGCATCGCCGGCCTGCTGGCCCAGGGACTCGAACCCTTCACCGCCATCCACGAGGCACAGGAATACACCTGGGAGACCCTGCACCATGCCTACCGGGCCGGCATGGGGCAGCTGCTCCCCAACCGCCTGTTCTGGGCCCGTGTCGAGTCCGACTGATACCCGGGCCCGCTGGCGGGGCCTCTATGCGATCACCGATCCGGCCCGTACCCCCGGTCCGCGCCTGTTCGAGGCGGTCGCCGCCGCCCTGCGGGGCGGCGCCCGGGTGGTACAGTACCGCAACAAGACGGCCCCGCCCGGGGTGCGGCGCGATGAGGCCGCCCGGCTCGCGGCGCTGTGCCGCGCGCACGGCGCCCCTTTCCTGGTCAACGACGACCCGCGGCTGGCCGCCGAGGTCGAGGCCGATGGCGTGCACCTCGGGCGCGAGGACCCGGAACTGCGCCAGGCACGCCGCCTCCTGGGGCCGCGGCGCTGGATCGGGATCTCCTGCTACAACCGGCTCGAACGCGCCCGCCAGGCCCAGGACGCCGGGGCCGACTACGTGGCCTTCGGGCGCTTCTTCCCTTCGCGCACCAAGCCCGAGGCCGTACCCGCCACGCCCGCGCTGCTGAGGGCAGCACGCCGCGAGCTGCGCCTGCCGGTGGTTGCGATCGGCGGCATCACCCCGGAAAATGGGCGCGTTCTGATCGAGGCCGGGGCCGACATGCTCGCCGTCATCCACGCCCTCTTCGGGCAACCGGACGTGGAAGCGGCCGCGCGGGCCCTGGCGCGACTGTTCGAACCCGGAGTGCCCCATGACCCGATCCCATGAGCTCTTCCAGCGTGCCCAGCGGCACATCCCCGGTGGCGTGAATTCCCCGGTCCGCGCCTTCCGCGGCGTGGGGGGCGAACCCGTCTTCTTCGTGCGGGGCGAAGGCCCCTACCTCTGGGACGTCGACGGCAAGCGCTACATCGACTACGTGGGCTCCTGGGGTCCCATGATCCTGGGGCACGCCCACCCCGAGGTGGTGCGGGCGGTCCAGGAGACGGCCGCCGGCGGCCTGGGATTCGGTGCGCCCACCGAGCTCGAGATCGAGATGGCCGAGTTGGTCTGCACCCTGGTGCCCTCCATGGAACTGGTACGCATGGTGAACTCGGGCACCGAGGCGACCATGAGCGCCATCCGCCTGGCCCGGGGCTTCACCGGGCGCGACAAGATCGTCAAGTTCGAGGGCTGCTACCACGGCCACTCGGACTCCCTGCTCGTCAAGGCCGGTTCCGGGGCCCTGACCCTGGGCGTGCCCACCTCGCCCGGCGTGCCCGTGGCCCTCGCCGAGCACACCATCACGCTCGAGTACAACAACCTCGACCAGGTGCGCGAGGCCTTCGCCCGGGTGGGCGGCCAGATCGCCGCCGTCATCGTCGAGCCGGTGGCCGGCAACATGAACTGCGTGCCCCCGGCCCCCGGTTTCCTCGAGGGGCTGCGCGAGGTCTGCGACGAATACGAATCCGTGCTCATCTTCGACGAGGTGATGACCGGGTTCCGCGTGGCCCTGGGCGGCGCCCAGGCACTCTACGGCGTGCGCCCCGACCTCACCACCCTGGGCAAGGTGCTCGGCGGCGGCATGCCGGTGGGGGCCTTCGGCGGACGGCGCGACATCATGTCCCAGATCGCCCCCTTGGGTCCGGTCTACCAGGCAGGCACCCTCTCGGGCAACCCGATCGCCATGGCCGCCGGCCTGGCCACCCTGCGCCGGGTGAGCGAACCCGGCTTCCACGAGCGCCTCGCCGAGCGGACCCGCCGCCTCACCGAGGGGGTACTGGAACGCGCCCGGGCCCACGGCGTCGCGATGACAGCCAACCGGGTCGGGGGCATGTTCGGCTTCTTCTTCACCGACCGCGGCGAGGTGCGCAACTTCAACGACGTCAACCAGTGCGACCTCGACCGCTTCCGGCTCTTCTTCCATGGCATGCTCGAGGAAGGGGTGTACCTGGCGCCCTCGGCTTTCGAGGCCGGCTTCGTCTCTTCGGCACACGACGAGACCGTGATCGACGCCACGATCGAGGCGGCGGACCGCGTGCTCGCCTCCCTCTGATCGGCCGCGGCCATGCCGGCCGGAATCCTCGAGCGGCTGATCGAGCTCATCGCCCAGCATCCCCACTGGGCCCTGGTCTTCGTCTTCTCGAGCGCCCTGCTCGAATCCCTGGCGGTGGTGGGCCTGTTCGTCCCGGGCGCCGTGGTCATGTTCGGCATCGGCGCGCTGGTCGCGACCGGCGCGCTGGACTTCTGGTCGGTGTGCGGCTGGTCGATCGCCGGCGCCGTGGCCGGGGACGGGATCAGTTACTGGCTCGGCCGCCACTATCACCAGCAACTGCGCGCACGCTGGCCCTTCCGCCGCCACCCGGAGCTCTTCGCGCGGGGCATGGACTTCTTCCACCGCCACGGCGGCAAGAGCGTACTCCTGGCCCGCTTCGTCGGTCCCGTGCGTCCCGTGCTCCCCGCCATCGCCGGCATGCTCGACATGCCGCCGCGCCGCTTTTTCCTGGTCAACGTGCTCTCGGCCTGCGCCTGGGCGCCGGCCTACCTGCTGCCTGGCGTGGCCTTCGGTGCCTCCCTGGAACTGGCCTCCGAGGTCGCCGGCCGGCTCGCCCTGCTGCTGTTCGTGCTCCTGGTCGCCGGCTGGCTGCTGCTGTGGGTCATGCGCCGCCTCGCGACCTGGCTCCAGCACCATGTCAACCGCATGCTCGATGCGATCGGCCACTGGGCACGCCGCCATCCCCGCCTCCGGCCGCTCGAGGCCGCCCTGCTGGAACCCGAGGCCCCGGAATCCCGCGGCCTGTTCGTACTGAGCCTGGCCAGTGCCTTGCTGCTCGCGCTCTTCTCCTGGCTGCTGCGCGGCACGCTCGCCGGGATCGACCGCAACCTCCACGCCTACCTGCAGGGCCTGCGCACGCCCCTGCTCGACGCATTCTTCGCGGGGCTCACCCGCCTGGGAAACGCCCGGGTGGTCGCGGGCGCGGCCCTGTGTTCTGCCTTGTGGTTCTCCTGGCGCCGGCTGCCGTCGACGGCCCTGCACCTGGTCGCCGCGCTCTTCGCGGCCGGGCTCACGGGCGCCTTGATCAAGGTGCTCGCACAGGTCCCGCGTCCGCTTCCGGCCACCCCTGGCCTGGGTCCCTGGAGCTTTCCCAGCCTGCATGCCACGCTGAGCGCCGCGTTCATCGGCTTCCTCGCCGTGGTGGCGGCGCGGGCCCTGCCGCCCGCCCGGCACTGGATTCCCTACGGCCTCGCGGCCCTGTACCTGGCCCTGATGGATTTTTCGCGCCTCTACCTGGGTGTGCACTGGTTCACGGACGTGCTTGCCGGGACCGGCATCGGCCTGGGCTATGCCGCCCTGTTCGGCATCGCCTACCGGCGCCATGCCCATGAGCGCACGACCCTGGGCCGGGCCGTGCTGCCCCCGCTCGCCCTGCTCCTGGCGCTGGGCGCCCTCGGCAGGCTCGGCCCCTTCTCCGGCGGGACCGTGCACTACCGCCCGCCCTTGCCGGTGCAACAGGTGCGCCGAGCGGACTGGTTGCAGCATCAGTGGGCGCGCCTGCCCGCGCGGCGCGAGGACCTCGCCGCCTCCGGGCGCCACCCCCTGAACCTCCAGGTCGCCGGGCACCTGCGCCGGCTCCGGGAAGCCCTGGCCCCGCTCGGCTGGCGGCCGCCGCCCGCCGCCGGTGGCCGCAACCTGTTGCGCCTGTTTGCCACCGACCTGCCGCTGGATCGACTGCCGGTGATGCCCCAGGTCCATGCCGGCCATCGCGACCGCCTGCGCCTGCTGTACCGGGACCCCGCCACCGACCGGTGGCTGCTGCTGCGCCTGTGGCCCTCGGGCCTGGAACTCGAACCCGGGTCGGTCCCAGTCTGGCTGGGCAACGTCTCGCGCCTGCGCCGGCGTGTGCTGGCCGGCTTTCTCGCCTACCCGGTCACCGCTGGAGACTTCCAGGATGCCACCGCGCGCCTCGTCGCGGTGCTCCG
>RFHK01000104.1 GCA_003695825.1 Gammaproteobacteria bacterium
CCGAAACCGACGTACCCGTGCCCACTTGAATACGCGAGGATGGGCTGGGACGACGAAAAAGTTGATGCTGCGGGCGAGAGTGGGTAAGGTCTGGGCGCATGCCCGGCACGAGCGACATCGAATACGTGCGGCCCTTCACCCTCGCGCTGCTGGTTCTCGCGGGGGGATTGACCGGTTGCCGGCTCGATCCCCTGCGAACCTCGACGCCCGCGGGGGTCACGCACCGCCCCCTGGTGCTGGCCCATCCCACGCGGACCGACCACCGCCCGCCATCCACACCGCCGCAGCGCGAAGCCAAGGCACGGACGAAGCGGGTGGAATACCTGCCGGCCGTGCAGGGCGGCACCCACCATGGGAGGCCTGTCCCGCACGCGCGTCCCGTGACCGCCGAAGACCAGGGCTACACCCTCAATTTCAACGGAACGGACGTCAAGGACGTCGTCCGCCTGATCCTGGGTGAGCTCCTGCACGCCAACTATTCGCTGGATCCCGGCCTCAAGGGGCCGGTCCACCTGCACACCGCCTCTCCCATCCCCCGCTCCGAGCTGCCGTTCGTCCTCGAGCACCTGCTCGAGGCCAGGGGCGCCGTACTCCTGCGACAGGGGGATTTCTACACCATCCTGCCGCGGAACAAGGCCGCCGCCCCACCGGTGCGCCGGGCCGGGCGCACCGCCCTCCCCGGCTACCAGACCCTGGTGCTTCCGCTCGAGTACATCTCCGCCGCCCAGCTGCGTACGCTGCTCAAGCCGCTGCGACCGCGTGCGGGGCTGGTGACCTTGCACGACCGCCTGCCCCTGGTCCTGCTCACCGGCACCTCCGCGGAGATCGAGCGCTACCGCGCCCTCATTCGCACCTTCGACATCGACCAGATGCGCGGCCAGTCGATCGCGGTCTTCCACCTGCAGGAAGTACTCCCGAGCACCCTGGTCGGCGAGCTGCAGACGATCTTCGGCGAGGAAGGCGCGCAGGCCCCGGCGGCCGGTATGCTCCGGCTGGTCCCTGTCGACCGGCTCGGCCTGCTCATCGCCATCAGTCCCCGGAAAGTCTACCTCGAGGCCGTCGCCGGCTGGATCCGCCGCCTCGACACCCTGGGGCAGCGCCAGGGTGAGCAGCTCTTCGTGTACAAGGTCCGCAACAGCAAGGCGGAGAAGCTCGCCGAACTGCTCAACGGCATCTTCGGCACCCGCACCGGCGGTGCCGTGCCTCCCGGCAAGGGAGCGGCGGCCGGGAGGGACGTGCACCTCGGGCGCGTGAAGATCCTCGCCGACAGCGAGAACAACGCGCTCATCATCCGCGCCACCCGGGAGGATTACCGCAAGATCCTGCGTTCCCTGGACAAGCTCGACACCCTGCCGCCCCAGGTGCTGCTGCAGGCCACCATCCTGGAGGTCCAGCTCGTCGGCGACCTGCGCTACGGCGTGGAGTGGGTGTTCCAGCACCGCCTGGGCAGCGGCCGTACCGGCAAGGGATTGCTCGACCTGGGCGACACCGGCATCGCGCCCGTGCTGCCCGGTTTCGCCTACCAGGTGGTCGGCAGCGGCGATGCCGTCAAGGGCGTGATCAACGCCCTGGCCTCGGATTCACGCTCGAAGATCATCTCCTCTCCCTCGCTGATGGTGCTCGACAACCATGCCGCCAAGATCCGCGTCGGCGACCAGGTGCCGGTGCTCACCTCCCAGGCCACCAACACGGGCAGCTCGGGCAGCAATCCCATCATCACCAACACCATCGAGTACCGGGACGCCGGGATCACGCTCGACGTCACGCCCCACATCAGCAGCAGCGGCATGATCGTGCTCGACATCCTCCAGGAGGTGAGCAGCGTGAGCGAGCAGACCTCCTCGGGGATCAACTCGCCCACCATCAACCAGCGCCTCATCCACACCACCATCGCCGTGCGTGACGGGGGTACCGTGGTTCTGGGCGGCCTCATCAAGGACGGCAAGACCCGCCGCAACAGCGGCATCCCCCTGCTGCGCGACCTGCCCGGCGTGGGCATGCTGTTCGGCAGCCACGGCCAGGGAAACACCCGGGTGGAGCTGCTCATGACCATCACCCCCACCGTGCTCCGCAACCAGGACGCCAGCGAAGCGATCAGCCGGGCGTTTCGGGAGCGGTTCGGCCTGGAGGCTCCGGAAGTCCTCCGGTAGTCGTCAGCGCCCGGAGGGGCGGTAGAGGGAGTGCCGCCCCGCTGCACCCGCGTTTCCCGGCGCCTGCCGGGGTTGCGGGGCATTCACGGCGGTACCCGGCGGGGGATAGAGCGGCAGCCACTGTGTGCGGCCATCGTCCGCCACCAACCGTACCCCTTCCGCTCGGACCTGCTCGACCGTCCATCCCTCCAGGCGCATGCCTTCGCGGACTTCCAGGGTGCCCGGGCGGCCGACCACCTGGACGAGGGCCAGGCGGCCGGAGGCCCCGCGCACGATACCGGTGACCCGGAAGCGGGGGTCGTTGCCGGGACGCGGCGCATGCCTCGACGTGTGCGGGGGACGGCGGGTGGGCGAAAACAGCGGTCGGGCCAGCAGGGCTTCCAGGTCGACGGCCCGCGGCCGTGGAAGGCGGGGCGGCACCGGGTCGGCCGTCTTCGTACCCGGCTGCCGTGGCTCCGGCGCCACCGGCGGGGGCTCGCGTTCGACCTGGTAGGCCAGCAGGGCGAACAACGCCAGGAGCAGCAGGTAGGCACGCATGGTTCAACCCCCACTTCCCGGCGCCACCGGGAGCCGGAAACCGGAGACGACCAGGGACAGGTCGACCGCGTCCCCCCCCGTCCCACGCCGAGCGGTACCCGCCCGGCTGTACAGGGTGAGCCGTTCGATGAACAGTACCGGACGGCCCTGTTCGAGCGCGTGCAACAGGCGCACGGCGGCCGCATAGGGGCCCTGCAGCCGTGCCTGCACCCGGATCTTCTCGTAACCGGCTTCCTGCCCTCCGGGTGCCGGGGCGTTGCTCGCCAGCCGCAACCCGTAACGGCGCGCCAGGGCCTTGAGCCGGTTCTGCACGACGGCGGCGGCCAGGGCGCTGTCGGGAGCGGACACGAACAGGGATGCGGCCGGGGGCATCCGGCCCGCGTGGCCGCCCAGGCGGAGCTCCCGCTCGATCGCTCGGCCCAGGCGATGCGCGTGCGCCACCAGGCTGGCATGGCGGGCTTCGAGATGGCGGTAGCCGGCCACCAGGGAAAGGACCGGTAACCCCACTACGGCCAGCAGGAGCAGGAGCGCGAGCCCCCGGTCCCGCCAGGTCCGGGCGATCTCAGTGCGCATGCTTTCCTCCCGTGCGCAAGCGCAACCGCAGCACGAAGCGTTCCCGGCCGTCCTTGCCCGCCGGCGTGATGGCGCTGGTGAATTGCGCCTCGGTGAACAGGGGCAGGGCGGAGAGCCGCTCCAGGAGCGCCGTGGCATCGTCGGAGACCCCGCGCAGGGTCAGGCGGTCGTCGTGGAGCACGAGTCGCTCCAGGTGGGTCGCGTCGTTGAGCTGGTCCGTGAGCACCGCGAGGATCTCCAGCACCCGGGGCGTTTCACGGCGCCGGCGCAGCAGCCAGTCGCGGGCCGCCTGGTCTGCGCGCAGGCCGCGGTTGCGTCGTTGCAGGTCCTCGAAGCGCGCCTGCAGCTCCGCGAGTCGGGTCTCGAGGCGTCGGTCCGAGGCCGCCAACCGGTAATATGGCCAGGCGATGTTCGCCACCAGCAGCCCGGCCGCCAGCGCCTGCACCCATCGGGGTCCGGCCGCACGCCTCCGCCCCGGCCCCTCGGCGGCCGCCAGCAGGTAGGACGCGGGGGCCTCCCCTTCCCCCATGTCCACGTACACGTCGCCCAGGCGGGCGCCCGCCCCGGCGAGGGCCTCGGCCAACCGGGCCAGTTCCCGGCGAGGCAGGACCATGAGCTCGACCCGCACCCGGCCCGCCTGCCGATCGTGCTCGAGCACCCGGTACTGGAAGTGCACCTCTTCGGCGGCGAAGGGGGTCAGGCTGGCGACCTGCAGGGCGAGCGCACTGCGCAGCTCCCGGAGCACCGCATCCGGCAGGCTGAGCACCGGGGTCAACAGGCAGGCCCGGTCCAGCCGCACGTCCACCCGGCTACCGGGAGCGACCCGGGCCGCGATCCGGGGCGCCAGTTCTCCCAGGTGCGTACATTCACCCTCGAGCTGCACCGCCTCCGGTGCCCCCCGGTCCGGGCCCGCAAAGTGAAGTCGGTCGGGGGCGATCCGCACCTCGAGCCCGGGACCGCCCTGCCAGCGGCGGGCGAGCACGGCGGGCATCATCCCGGAGAGGGTCGAGATCCACCAGTGCCAGAAGCGGGCGATACGGTCATTCCCCGGCACGGGGTTGCTCCTCCGCTCGAGGCGGCGGTGCCGCCGAGAGGCGGGTACGCCGCTCCAGCCACCGCAGTCTTCCCGGGGCCCCCGGGACCAGTTCGAAGACCTCCTCCTGTCTCAGCACCACTCCTCCCTGCCGGGACACCTCGGCCAGGATACGCACGGCCCGTCCGGAAAACCCGTTGAAATAGGCGCGCAGGCGGACCGCCCGTGCGTCCGGAGGCTGCAGCGCGGCCCGCAGGTCGGCCGTCGCATGGCGCAGGTTGATCCCGCCGGTCCCCGAGAACAGGGTCACCCGCGCCAGCAGCGCGGACGGCGTCACGCCTTCCATGGCAGGAAGATACAGCAGTTCCCGGGGATCCAAAAGCGGACGGTCGGCGGCCTCGTATGCGCGCCCGAGGCGCAGGTAGTCCCCATCCTCCATGCCCTCCGGGTGCCGCAGGTGGTCCCGGTCACGCCAGTCGAGCAACTGGTCCGCCAGGCGGCGGGCCCGGTCGGGCGAGAGTCCCGATGCCACGAACGCTGCCCGCAGCAGCGGTGGATCGGCCCGATTGAGATTCACTCGCCCGGCCTCGTCGCTGATCTCCAGCCGGACCTGGTAACCGGCGCGCGTGCGCAGGACGCGCCGGTCCGCCGGGACCTCCGGGACCTGGCCGGTCCCCGTCAGGTGCTCGTACAGTCGACGACGGATCTCGCCGTGGGCCACCACCGCCATCTCCAGCAGGCGCATGCGGTTGTAGGCCAGATGCAGCTCGGTCCGCACGCCGTAGGTCACCGCGGCCGCCCCCAGCATGCCGAACACCAGCAGCCACAACACGAGCACCAGCACGGCTCCCTCCACCCTCTTCGATGCCACGCGCATCAGCGGAACCTCGGGTAGGCCGTGGCCACCACCAGGTCCGGCAGATAACCGGGCCTGTCGGTGGCGGGATCGCGGAAACGCAGCCGTACCAGTACCGGGTACGCCGACCCTTTCCACACGGACCGCCAGCGGTGCCGTTCCGTGTCGGGTTCGACCAGCAGGTAGTCGAAGGCCATCCAGCAGGGGCAGCGATAGAGCGCCTCGCGGTGAACGGTGCCGGCCGCGGGACCGGTCAGGGGTTCCCAGACCAGTTCCAGGCGGCTGCCCTCGGTGCCGGTCCGGATGCGGAACCGGTAGCGTTGCAGTACGACTCCACCGGCCCGCGCTACCGGCGTGACCACTTCCAGCCGGTGACGGTCCCAGGAGGCCAGGCGCAACCAGGTCGCCTCCTCCCCCGGCAGGAGGGGCAGGGCATCGCCGATCCGCCGGCGCAGCGTACGGGTGAGCGCGTTCCAGTCAGCGAGCCCTGTCCTCTGGGCCTCGACCCGCTCCCGGGTGCGAAGGCCCTGGTAGAGGGCATGGGCGACCAGGCCCACCACCAGCAGCGAAAGGATCAGTGCCACCAGTACCTCGACCAGGGTGAACCCCCGGGAGGCAGGAATCTCCGGCTTGCAGGCGCTGCTCATGCCGTCACGACCAGGTAGTCGTCGAGCGCCAGCCGGTGACGTCCCCAGCGCACCCGGACCTCCAGCCGCAGCAGGCGCACCTCGCGGCCGAGGGGGCGGCTGTACCCGCGCCCCACTTCGACGGCCGTGCGCCGCCAGTGCAAGACGGCGCCCCGGTAGCGGAGCGTGCCTGCCGCTGGCGTCAGGGGATCCTCGCGCAACTGGAGAAGCTGGGAATGGGCGAGTTCCAGCGCCCGTTCCTGGAGCTGGACCCGGCGGCTGGCCTCGAGCGCACTGCCCTCGACCCGGTAGAGCAGTGCCACCGCGCCGGCGGCGATGGCCAGTGCCACCACCACCTCGATCAGGCTCAGGCCCTGCTGCCAGCGCCGCATGGGTGCTCAACCGGTGCGAATGCGCCCGGTCTCGGGATCCACCCGGACGCGGAATCGCCGACCCGCGTGCCACAACGTGACCTCGAACCCCGAGCTCGAACCGTCCGGATAGAACAGGATCTCGAGCGGGTCACCCAGCGGGGTGGCCCCGGACGCCTGCACCAGCCGGGTACCGGGTGGAAAGTCGCGATAGGGACCGCTCCCCACGGCATAGGCCGGGGGCACGGTCCGGATCCGGACGCGGCGGATGGAACCCGTGAACACGGCCCGGGCCTGCTGGGCCCGCAGGTCGGTGACGAAGTCCTGCCAGCGGGCCAGGAATTCCTGGCGGCGGGCCCCTGCCGGCAGGTTGGCCGCCACCACCGCGGCCAGGGCCGCGGTGATGACGAGTACCACCAGCAACTCGATGAGCGTGAACCCGTGCCGACGCCCGCCGCCCATGGCACCCCCCTACATCGAGCCTGCCCCGATACCCCCCGTGCCGACCGGGAACCCGGACCCCCCTACCCTATTCCCAGGAACGGATGTCACGGTTCTCCCCTACGCCGCCCTCGGCATTGTCGGCACCCAGGGAATAGAGATCGTAGTCGCCATGGATCCCGGGCGAGCGGTAGTGGTAGGCATGTCCCCAGGGATCCTTGCGGATCACGCGCTTCTTGAGGTAGGGGCCGTTCCAGCCCGACTCGCCCGGCGGTGGTTCGATCAGGGCCTGCAACCCCTGCTGGGTGGTCGGATAGTGCCCCGTGTCCAGGCGATACATGTCGAGCGCCGTGGAGAGTTCCTCGATCTGCAAGCGGGCCGTCTTGCTGCGGGACTCTCCGAGGTGCTTCATGATCCGCGGGCCGACCAGCCCGGCGAGCAAGCCGAGAATCACGAGCACCACCAACAGCTCGATGAGCGTGAATCCGCTTTCCCGGCTTGCCATCGCACCACGCGAACGGTGTCGAACCTGCATCCTCGTCTGCTCTCGTCGGCCCTCCATGGCCAAACCTTAGCCGCAACCCCCGGGCGGTTCAACGCATCGCCCGATTGCGACCCCCTCCCCGGCTTCGTCCCCCCGACGGGAAAACACCCGGTGCGCGCCTGCGATGCCTCGATCCTACTCGAGCAAGTGGGACACCAGGCCGTCGGCCAGCTTGGGCTCGAACCAGGTCGATTTCGGCGGCATGACCTCGCCGGCATCGGCCACGGCCAGGAGGGCCTCCATGGGGGTGGGATGGAGCGAGAAGGCCACGGCGGCGCGGCCGGAGTCCACCCGCTGCTGCAGCTCGCCCAGCCCGCGGATGCCGCCGACGAAGTCGATGCGCGGATCGCGCCGGGGATCCCGGATGCCGAGGACGGGTTCGAGCAGGTGATCGGCCAGCAGGGACACGTCCAGGCGCTTCACCGGGTCTTCCGGCACCTGGTCTTCCGGGAAGCGCAAGCGGTACCAGCGGCCATCGAGATACATGCCGAACTCGTGCGGATGGGCCGGCCGCACCGGCGCCGCCTCGGGAATCACCTCGAACCGCTCGCCGACCCGTTTCAGGAAGGTGGCCGGATCCATGCCGTTCAAGTCCTTCACCACCCGGTTGTAGTCGAGGATCTGCATCTGGTCGTGCGGGAAGATGACCGAGAGAAAATAGTTGTAGGGTTCCTCCCCGGTGTGATGCGGATTGGCCGCCGCGCGCGCCCTGGCGACGCGCGAGGCGGAGGCCGAGCGGTGATGGCCGTCGGCGATGTAGAGCGCCTGCATGGCGTCGAAGCGCCGGGTGATCTCGTCGATGAGCGTCGGATCCTCGACCACCCACAACTGGTGCTGCACCCCGTCGTCAGCGGTGACATCCACCTCAGGCGGACGGCCCTCGGCGATCCGCGCCAGCAGGGCATCGAGTTCCGGGTCGGAACGGTAGGCGAGCAGCACGGGGCCGGTCTGGGCATCGAGCGCATCGATCTGGCGCACGCGGTCGTCTTCCTTGTCCGGGCGCGTGAACTCGTGCTTGCGGATGCGGTTGCGGTCGTATGCTTCCACCGAGGCGGCGGCGACCAGGCCGGTCTGCACGTGATCGCCCATGCGCATGCGGTAGACGTAGTAGCGGGGCTCGGGATCCTGGACCAGAATGCCTTCCCGGCGCATGCGCGCGAAGTTCTCCGCGGCCTTGGCATAGACCTCGGGGGCATAGGGATCGGTGCCTTCCGGCAGGTCGATCTCGGGCTTGGAGATGTGCAGGAAACTCCAGGGGCGGCCCCGGGCCCGCACGCGGGCCTCTGCGGTGTCCAGCACGTCATAGGGGGGCGCCACCACGTCGGCGGCGTGTCCGGGGGCCGGCCGGAGGCCGGGAAAGGGTCGTACGAGGGACATCTCAACACCTGCCGGTCGCATCGGGGGGCGCTATTCTACACGCAGCGGGCGAGGCCTTCCCACTCGTGTCCCGAGCCGGTGGAGGTCGCAATCCCCGCCGTACCCTGCGTGCCCGGGCGCCGGAGACCGGCAAGGATTCCCTGCACGCGCCTTTGCTGCGAGAATGGGGGACGACGCACCGGAATCCGGACGAGCCATGTCCCAGCAAACCGCACCCCACCGCGCGCGGCCGGAAGCCGCCGGAAGCCGTACACCGGCGCGCCGGTCATGGATGGCCCGTATCCGCCGGATCCCCATCGCCTACAAGCTCAGCCTGGTGATCTCGGGCCTGATCGTGGGCTGCATCGGGCTGCTCACCCTGCTGATCGTCCAGCACCAGCACCAGTTGCTCCAGGTCCAGTTCGACAACCTCGGCAACACCCTGGCCAGCCAGGTGGCCCGCAGCACGATGGAGCCGCTGCTCGCCGAGGACCGGCTGGCGCTGGAAGTCCTCGCGCGCAACCTCGTCTCCGACCCCCAGGTCGAGGGCATCGCCATCCTCAAGCCCGACGGCACGGTGGTGGTGCAGGCCGGCCTCACGCCCATGGACGCCTTCCCCGGGCGGGACGAGGCACCGGCCAACTGGCAGGGCTTCGCCTGGAATTACCGGGATCCGCGCAACGCGGTCAGGCTCGACCTGGTGAGCTACAGCCAGCCGGTGCGCGTCAAGCAGGTGGTCGCCGGCCAGGTGGTGCTCACGCTCGACCGCACGAGCTGGAACCGGGCCATGCACCAGGCGCAGGTCCACATCGCCCTGGCCGGGATCCTCGCGCTGTGCATAGGGTTGCTGCTGACCTTCTACCTGGGTCGCCGCCTCTCGCGCCCCATCCACGACCTGCTCGACCTCGGCCGCGCCATCCACGAGGGAGAATACCGCAAGCAGCCCTTCTCCATCCGCCGCCAGGACGAGCTCGGTGACCTGATGCAGACCCTGAATCGCTTCGCCGAGCACCTCGAACACAAGGACCGCATCGAAGAGGCCCTGGCCCGTTATCTCTCGCCCACCCTGGCCCGGGAACTCGTCAAGAGCGAACACCGGCCGCGGCTCGGCGGCGAGCGCGTCGAAGCCACGGTCCTCTTCGCCGACATCGTGGGATTCACCCGGCTCTCCGAGGGCATGGACCCGGAGGCCGTCGCCAACCTGCTCAACCGCTACTTCGCCCACATCGCCCGCGCCTGCCAGCGCAACCAGGGCATCGTCGACAAGTACATCGGCGACTGCGCCATGCTGCTGTTCGGCGTTCCCCACCACCGGGAAGAGCACGCCTTCAACGCGGTCTGCTGCGCCCTGAGCATCCAGGCGCTGGTGGAACGCGAGAACGAGGTCCGCGCCCGTGCGGGCCAGCCTCCCCTCCGCTTCCGGATCGGCATCAACAGCGGCGAGATGCTGGCGGGCAACATCGGCGCCATGGAACGCATGGAGTTCACGGTGCTGGGCGAGGCGGTGAACCTGGCCTCCCGGCTCTCCTCGGCCTCCACCCCCGGCGAGATCCTCGTCACCGAGGCCTTCCTGCAACGGCCGGACGTCCGCGGACGGGTCGTGGCCCACCCCCACGGGGCGATCCGGCTGCGCGGTTTCAGCCGCCCGGTCTCCACCTGGATCATCGAGGGACTCACGCCGGAGTACGTCCGCACCCTCGAGGAACGGACGGAACGGCTCTGGTGGCAGAGTCTCAGGCGCACGGCATGAGACGTGTCACACTGCTCGTGGCCGCGGGCCTGCTCGCCGCCTGCGCCGGGCAGCCCGCCCGACCGCCCGAGCTCCAGGCCGCCGAACAGGCACTGCGGCAGGCCCGGCACAGCGGGGACGCCGGGCGACTGGCCCAGGCCCGCCGGCAGTTGGTCGCGCGGGTGCTGCGCGAGGCACGGGCCCTGGAGACGACCGACCGGCCGGGAGAGGCCCTGGCGCTGCTCGACCACGCCCTGGAGCTGCTTCCCGGGCAGCCCGAACTCGCCAGGGCCCGGGCGCGGCTGGCACAGCAGCGGCAGCGCGCCCTGTCCACCGCGGCACTGGAGCGGGACCTGGCCGAGGTGGCCTGGCTGGACGCCCGCCTGCGCTACGACCGCCTGGCACGGACCTGGGGCAGGAAGGATCCCGTGACCGCGCTCGGCGACCACCTGCGGGCCCAGCGACTCGACGCCCTGCTCGCCTCCCTGCGCGCCCGGGCCGCCGAGGCCATCCGGCATCGGGACCGCGAGACCGCCCAGAGCCTCCTCGCCCTGCTCGAGCGCCTGCGGGGCCGGGACTTCGTGGACGAAGAGCTGCAGGCCTACCACCAGGCCTGGCCACCGGCCCCCGCCCACAGGCCGACCCGGAAGGGCGCCTCCCGCCGCCATGTGCACCGCAAGCAGGCCGGCCGTCAGTCGTCGGGCAGGAAGGCCAGGGCGCGGCAGCTCCACGCGTTGCGCCAGGACCTGGCGGAGGCGTTGCAGGAAGGCGACCTCGTGAAGAGCCGCCGGCTGGCCCGGAAGATCGCCGCCCTGCAACCGAAGGACCCGGCCATCCATGACCTGCTGGGCGCCATCGAGGCCGCGATCCAGGCACGCATCTCGCACCTCGACACCCTGGCCGGGCTGGCCTACCGGGACCAGAACTACCCGGCGGCCGCGGCCCTGTGGCGCCAGGTGCTGCGCCTCGATCCCGGGAATGCGGAGGCGAAGGTGCGGCTGGAGCGGGTCCAGAAGGTCATCACCAACCTCGAGGCCCTGCAGAAACAGGGCGGGCGGGGAGCGGCGGCCGGCGGGTCGCGCAGCACCACGAAGGTGCAGGAGCTCGATGCGCAACCGTCCTCCCTGCCACCGGGCAAGGCGAAGCCCGCGACCGGCTCCGAACCACCACGTTGACCGACGCGCGCGGCCGCGGACGGGAGGCCCACGGGTGGTGGCCGTGTCCGGTCAGCGCGTGCGCTCGATCTTCTCCAGACACACGCTGGCCCGGTCCCCGGGCCGGTAATAGACCAGCCCCGCCTGCATGGCCTCGAACATGCGATCCCGCTCTTCCCTGGAAGAGAACCACCGTTCCCACTGCCAGTCCTCGCCCAGCAGGTGGGGCGCACGCATGGGATCCCCTTCCGGCAGCCGACCGCGAATGCCGTATTCTTTCTTTTCCTGCGTCTCGTTCATCGTGGTTCCTCGCGTTCGATCCCCGTGACGCGCTGGTATCCCCGGGGCAGCTTGCGCCCGCGCTTGCCCGGCGCACCCAGGTACGCCTCCAGGTCCCGGGGGCCGAGCCGCAGGTAGCGCTTGCCGGCGTGGACCAGCAGCCGACCCTGTGCAGGCAAGGTGACGGCGGCCACCAGGTATTCCTCGCGGGCGGCCGCCTTCTTACCCGGGATCGCCATCATTCGGGCCCCCTTGCCGCGGGCCAGGAAGGCCAGGGCCTCGGCGGCGAAGATCAGCATCTGGCCCAGGTTGTTGACCACGACGACGCGGTCGGTCGCCGGGTCCTGCACCGGCTGCGGCGGCAGCACCCGCGCACCCTCGGGCACCGTGAGCACGGCCTTGCCGGTCCGGTTGCGCGCCTGGAGCGCACCCAGGCGGGCCAGGAAACCGTAACCGGCATCGGTGGCGAGCAGGACGACGTCCTCCGGCTCCCCGGAGAGCAACCCCACGAAACGGGCCCCGTCGGGCGGGCTGAGGCGGCCGCCGAGCGGTTCTCCGTAGCCGCGCGCCGAAGGCAACACATGGGCCGGCAGGGTATAGGCCCGCCCGGTGCTGTCCAGGAAGACGACCGGCCGGTTGCTGCGCGTGCGCACGTGCGCGAGGTAACCGTCGCCCGCCTTGTAGGCCAGGCCCCGTGGATCCACCTCGTGGCCCTTGGCCGCCCGTACCCAGCCCTTCTCCGAGAGCACCACGGTCACCGGCTCGCTCGGCAACAGGGCGGTCTCGTCGAAGACCTGCGCCGGCGGCCGTTCCACGATGGGCGAGCGCCGGTCGTCGCCGTACTTCTCCGCGTCGGCGAGGATCTCCTTGCGGATCAGGGTACGCAGGCGGCGCTTGGAGGCCAGCGTCTTCTCGAGCTCCGCCTTCTCCTTCGCCAGCGCCTGCTGCTCGTCGCGGAGCTTCATCTCCTCGAGCCGGGCGAGCTGGCGCAGGCGGGTGTCGAGGATGTAGTCGGCCTGCACCTCGGTCAGGGAGAAGCGCTGCATGAGCACCGGCTTGGGCTCGTCCTCGGTGCGGATGATGCGGATCACCTCGTCGAGATCGAGAAAGGCGATCAGGAGCCCCTCGAGCACGTGCAGCCGCCGCTCGACCTTCTCGAGGCGGTACGCGAGGCGGCGCCGGACCGTGTCGGTGCGAAACTCCAGCCACTCGGAGAGGAGCTGCTTGAGGTCGCGCACCCGGGGCCGGCCGTCGAGCCCGATCAGGTTGAGGTTCACCCGGTAGCTGCGCTCGAGGTCGGTGGTGGCGAACAGGTGGCGCATGACGGCATCGTGATCGATGCGCGAAGAACGGGGGACGAGGACGATGCGGGTGGGGTTCTCGTGGTCCGACTCGTCGCGCAGGTCCTCGATCATCGGCAGCTTGCGCGCCTGCATCTGCTGGGCGATCTGCTCGAGCACCCGGCTGCCCGAGACCTGGTAGGGCAGCGCCGTGATCACGATGTCACCCTGCTCGATCTCGTAGCGTGCCCGTGCACGGATGGAACCCTGGCCCGTCTCGTAGATCCGGCGGAGCTCCGCGCGCGGCGTGACGATCTCCGCCGCCGTGGGAAAATCCGGCCCCTGGATGTGCTCGCAGAGCGCGGCCACGTCGGCCTTCGGATCCTCGAGCAGGCGCACGCAGGCAGCGGCCACCTCGCGCAGGTTGTGCGGCGGGATGTCGGTGGCCATGCCCACGGCGATGCCGGTGGTCCCGTTGAGCAGCACGTTGGGCAGGCGTGCCGGCAGCACGGCCGGCTCCTCCAGGGTACCGTCGAAGTTGGGCACCCAGTCCACCGTGCCCTGGCCCAGCTCCGCGAGCAACAGCTCGGTGTAGCGCGACAGGCGCGCCTCGGTGTAACGCATGGCGGCGAAGGACTTGGGGTCGTCCGGCGAGCCCCAGTTGCCCTGGCCGTCGATGAGCGGGTAGCGGTAGGAGAAGGGCTGGGCCATGAGCACCATGGCCTCGTAGCAGGCGGCGTCCCCGTGGGGATGGAACTTGCCCAGCACGTCACCCACGGTGCGCGCGGACTTCTTGTACTTGGCCGTCGCCGACAGCCCCAGCTCCGACATGGCATAGACGATGCGCCGCTGCACGGGCTTGAGCCCGTCGCCGATGTGCGGCAACGCGCGGTCGAGGATGACGTACATGGAATAGTCCAGGTACGCCTTCTCCGTGAAGCGCGCGATCGGCAGGCGTTCGACGCC
>RFHK01000105.1 GCA_003695825.1 Gammaproteobacteria bacterium
ACTTCTGTCTCCTGACTTCTGTCTCCTGACTTCTGACTTCTGACTTCTGACTTCTGACTTCTGTCTTCTAGCTTCTAGCTTCTAGCTTCGAGCTCCCAGCTTCTAGCTTATCTTCCCATGACAATGCTTGTACTTCTTGCCCGACCCGCACGGACAGGGCTCGTTGCGGCCGATCTTGCGCCCCTGGCGCACGAAAGGCTGGCGAGGGGCGCCACCCGCGGCGACCGCCTCCGGCACCGCCTCCTCTTCCTCGGCCTCGGCCACACCATGCAGCAGGTCCACCTCGGCGTGCTGGTAGTGCATCTCCGGCAGGATCTGCATGCGCTGGGCCTCCACGGCCGCGACGTCTTCCTCGCCCTGCACCTGGACGCGGGAGACGATACCTACCACTTCCTGCTTGATGCGGTCCAGCATCGCCTGGAACATCTCGAAGGCCTCACGCTTGTATTCCTGCTTGGGATCCTTCTGGGCGTAGCCGCGCAGGTGGATCCCCTGGCGCAGGTAGTCCATGGCGGCGAGGTGCTCCTTCCAGGCCTGGTCGAGGACCTGCAACAGGACGGACTTCTCGAAGTGGCGCATCACGGGGGCCCCGACCAGGGCCTCCTTGCGGCGATAGGCCGCCTCGAGCGCCTCGAGGATGCGCGCGCGCAGGGTCTCCTCGTGGAGCTCCTCGTCCTCCTCGAGCCACTGCCCGACCGGCAGCCGCAGGCCGAATTCTTCCTCCAGGGCCTTCTCGAGGCCGGGCACGTCCCACTGCTCGTCCAGGCTGCCCGGCGGGATGTAGGTGTCGATGACGGCGTTGACCACGTCCCGGCGCATCTGCTCGATGATCTCCGAGACGTCGTCCATGGCCATGATCTCGTTGCGCTGCTGGTAAACCACGCGGCGCTGGTCGTTGGCCACGTCGTCGTATTCGAGCAACTGCTTGCGGATGTTGAAGTTGTGCGCCTCGACCTTGCGCTGGGCGTTCTCGATGGCCTTGGTCACCCAGGGATGCTCGATGGCCTCGCCTTCCTGCATGCCCAGCTTCTTCATCATGCCGGCCACGCGGTCGGAGGCGAAGATGCGCATGAGGTTGTCCTCGAGCGAGAGGTAGAAGCGGCTGGAGCCGGGATCGCCCTGCCGCCCGGCCCGGCCGCGCAGCTGGTTGTCCACCCGCCGCGACTCATGGCGCTCGGTGCCGATGATGTGCAGGCCGCCGGCCTCGACCACCCGGCGGTGGCGTTCCTCCCATTCGCGGCGCACGCGTGCCTTCTCTTCCTCGCTCGCGTCCGGGCCCAGGGCCGCCAGCTCGGCCTGCAGGTTGCCGCCGAGCACGATGTCGGTGCCGCGACCGGCCATGTTGGTGGCGATGGTCACGGCGCCCGGGCGCCCGGCCTGGGCCACGATCTCGGCCTCGCGCTCATGGTGCTTGGCATTGAGCACCTCGTGGGGGATGCCCTCCTTCTTCAGGAGCCGGGAGAGGTACTCGGAAGTCTCCACCGAGGTGGTACCGACCAGCACCGGCTGCCCGCGCCGATGGCAGTCCTTGATGTCCTCGATCACCGCCTGGAACTTCTCACGCGCGGTGAGGAAGACCAGGTCACCCCGGTCCTCGCGGATCATGGGCCGGTGCGTGGGGATGACGACCACCTCCAGGCCGTAGATCTGCTGGAACTCGTAGGCCTCGGTGTCCGCCGTGCCGGTCATGCCGGCGAGCTTCTCGTAGAGGCGGAAATAGTTCTGGAAGGTGATGGAGGCGTAGGTCTGGCTCTCCTGCTGGATGGGCACGCCCTCCTTGGCCTCGATGGCCTGGTGCAGTCCCTCCGACCAGCGCCGCCCCGGCATGGTGCGGCCCGTGAACTCGTCGACGATGACGATCTCGTTGTTCTGGACGATGTAGTCCACGTCCCGGTGGAAGAGGGCGTGGGCGCGCAACGCGGCGTTGACGTGATGCATGAGCATCAGGTTGGCGGCATCGTAGAGGCTCTCGCCCTCCTCGAGCAGGCCGGCCTCGACCAGCAGGCGCTCGATGTGCTCGTGGCCCTCCTCGGTGAGGAAGACCTGCTTGTTTTTCTCGTCGATGGTGTAGTCGCCGGGCCCCTCCTCGCTCTCGGCCTTCCTGAGCTTGGGGATGAGGGCGTTGACCTTGACGTAGAGATCGGTGCTCTCGCCGCTCGGCCCGGAGATGATGAGCGGCGTGCGTGCCTCGTCGATGAGGATGGAGTCCACCTCGTCGACGATGGCGTAGTGCAAGGCGCGCTGCATCTTCTCTTCCAGGGAGAAGGCCATGTTGTCGCGCAGGTAGTCGAAACCGAACTCGTTGTTGGTGCCGTACGTGATGTCCGCGGCATAGGCCGCCTTCTTCTCCTCCGGGGACTGGCCGGAGACGATCACGCCGGTGGTCAGGCCCAGGAAGTCGTAGAGCTTGCCCATCCACTCGGCATCGCGCCGGGCCAGGTAGTCGTTGACCGTCACCACGTGTACGCCCTTGCCGGGCAGGGCGTTGAGGTAGGCCGCCAGCGTGGCGACCAGGGTCTTGCCCTCGCCGGTGCGCATCTCGGCGATCTTGCCCCGGTGCAACACCATGCCGCCGATGAGCTGGACGTCGAAATGCCGCATCTCCAGCACGCGCCGGCCGGCCTCGCGCACCACGGCGAAGGCCTCCACCAGCAGGTCGTCGAGGGTCTCGCCCGCCTCCAGACGCCGGCGGAATTCGTCGGTCTTGGCGCGCAGCTCCGCGTCCGTGAGTTGCTGGATCCGGGGTTCGAGGTCGTTGATGCGGCGGACCTCTTTCATCATGCGCCGGATCAGCCGCTCGTTGCGGCTGCCGAACACCTTCTTGAGCAGACGGCTAACCATGGAGTCTTCTTGTCACCGGGTGAATACCAAAGCCCTGGGCACGAACGCGGCAATGATACCGCAACGCCGGGAGGGGTACCTGAATTTCATGAATCAGCGGCGGGCGAGGAAACGGGCGGGATTCACGGTGCGGCCGTGATAGAGCACCTCGAAATGCACGTGCGGGCCGGTGGAGCGCCCGGTGGACCCCATGCGGGCGATCGCCTGGCCCTTCTCCACCCGGTCGCCCTTCTTCACGAGCAGCACGCTGTTGTGGCCGTAGCGGGTGACGTAACCGTTGCCATGATTGATCTCGACCAGCTTGCCGTACCCGGCGCGTTCCCCGGCCCAGGTGACGACCCCCGCGGCCACCGCCACCACCTCCGTCCCATACTTGCCGGCGATGTCGACACCGCTGTGCCAGGCCGGTCGGCCGGTGAAGGGATCGGTACGACGGCCATAGCCCGAGGAGATCCAACCGTGGCGGACCGGGCGACCGGCCAGCCGCACGGCCCGTTTCAGCTCCCGGTCGGCGAGCACCGACTCGAGGGCGCGGAACTGCAGTTCGTAGCCGGCGAGCCGCGCCTCGATGCGGCCCAGGGCGGCCAGCATCTCCCGGGTGTCGGAACGGGGCAGGCTGCTGCGGCGCTCCGGGCCGCCCTGGCCCGGGGGATGCTCGAAATCGAACTCGCCCCGGTCGAGCTTGGCGACCTCGACCAGGCGCTCCCCGAGTCCCTCCAGGCGCAGCACCTCGCCCTGCAACCGTCCCAGGCGCAGGGCGAGCGCATCCAGGTCGGCCTGCAGGCGCTGTTTCTCTTCCCGCACCCGGGCACGCTCGCGCGCCAGGGCAGTCCGCATCTCGGCCACCGCCACCAGCGGGCGCGCGGAGGCCTTGCCCAGCCCCAGCCGGTAGCCGGCATAGCCGGTCAGGGCGAGGAAGGCGAACAGGACACCGAGCAGCGGCAGGTAGACGCGGGGCCTGGAGAGGTTCAGGCTGCCGGGTCGACCGTGCAGTGTCGTGAAGAGTATGATGTTCATCGTCCTGTTCCGTCCCTTCGCGAAGGCGCGTGCCTTCCCCTGCAAATTCGGTGCCCTGCAAGCCATGTCGACCCCCGCTGGTTATTCTGTAGGCCGTTTTCTTGATCAAGTCCGCAATTCTACCCTGAAATCGCTCCTTTCGCAGGCGCGACGGCGCGCACACCTCGAATCCCGCCTCCTGCAGGTCTTGCCCGCCGCGCTGCAACCCCATGTCCGGCTTGCCGGCATCCGGGACAAGGTGTTGATATTGCTCGTGGATTCCGCCGAATGGGGAATGGCGGTGCGACTCCACGAGGCCGCGCTGCGCACCGCCCTGGCACGGGAGGCGGGCACGCGGGTGCGCGGGGTGCGCGTGCGGGTCGCGCCGGCGCTGGCGCGGGAGGGGCGCCCCGCCCGCCCGCGGCGGCGGGCCCGACCCATCCGGCCGGCCAGTGCCGAAGTCCTGGCAGCCACGGCGCGCAGCGTCGACGATCCACGCCTGGCCGAGGCCCTGATGCGGCTGGCGGCACGGGTCGAGAGGGAGTGAGGCGTGAGGTGGGAGGAGCTGGGAGCTGGGGGCTGGGAGCTAGAAGCTGGGAGCTGGAAGCTGGAAGCTGGGAGCTAGAAGTCAGAATACAGAAGTCAGAAGGGTGGAAACCAGAGCCTGATGCGGAATCTTTCAACTTCCAGGTTTTGTCAGCAATGGGCGGTACGAGAAACTTCTTTGATCTACGGAAGCTCTGATTAAATGAGCGAGGTGGTTGGAGCGCAAGGCGCACGGAGCGCAGGATGCGAGACATATCATGCAGATAGGCGAGCATCCGAGCACCGC
>RFHK01000106.1 GCA_003695825.1 Gammaproteobacteria bacterium
CGCTTGCCTGTCGCCTCCTGGATGCCCTGCTACACTTGTCTGGTGACGGAGGGAAGGACTGGGATCCAGGGTACCCACCTTGCCTCACGTCGTTACAGGGAGGTCACCGCCGTGCTCTACCGGAGCCAGGCGATACACAAGGTGATGCAGCTCGCCACCAAGGTCGCCGCGCTCGATTGCCCGGTCCTGATCACGGGGGAGAGCGGCACCGGCAAGGAACTGGTGGCACGACGCATCCACGAGGCCTCGCCGCGCCGGTCGGCCCCCTTCCTCCCGATCAATGCAGCGGCGATCCCCGACGAGCTGGTCGAGAGCCAGCTCTTCGGCCACGTCGCGGGCGCCTTCAGCGGGGCCCGCCAGGCCCGTCTCGGGGCCTTCCGCAGTGCCTGCGGGGGCACCCTGCTGCTCGACGAGATCGGTGACGTGCCGCTGCACGTGCAGCCGAAGCTGCTGCGTGCGATGGAGGCCTCGGAAGTGGTACCCGTGGGCAGGGATACCCCCGAGCCGATCGACGTGCGTTTTCTCACTGCTACTTCCCGGGACCTGCACGCGATGGTGGAGCAGGGACACTTCCGGCGCGACCTGCTCTACCGGATCAACGCCGTCGAGATTCACATCCCGCCCTTGCGCGAGCGCCCGGAGGACATCCTGCTCCTCGCGGAGGCCTTCGCCGAGAAGTACGCCCGGCAGATGCAGCGTGCCTGTCCGGTGCTGGCGCCCGAAGTGCGCGAGGTCCTGCTCGAGCATCCCTGGTACGGGAACGTCCGCGAGCTTGCCCATGTCATGGAATACGCCCTGCTCGTGAGCGATTCCGACCGAATCCGCCTGGATGACTTGCCCTGCGAGCTCAACGGCGTGGACCGGGCACCGGCGGAACTGGACGGGCTGAACGAGGCGGTGGCACGGTTTCGCTGCAATTACATTCGCAAGGTCCTCGCCCTCACCCGGGGCAACCGCCAGGAAGCCGCCCGCCGGTTGCGTATCTCCGAGGCGACCCTGTTCCGTCACATCGAGCGTTGCGGGTTGAAGGGCTATGCCCTCCCCCATGGGCACAAGGACTCGCAAATCCGAGAGTGAAGCCGCGTGGCGACTCTCCGTCTCGAGAGCCGGATGCCCTCCCGACCACGGGTAGGCCTTCCAGGTGCTCGAAAGCGCATTGATTTCCCATGGGAATCCTCTCCGAACCCGCCGCTGGCACGGACGATGCTGGAAGGCCCATGCAAGACGTCGAAAGGGATGGCAGGGAGGAATACCCATGAGCATGCAGACACCGGCCGGCCTTGCACCGAAGGCCGGCCATGACACCGGAGACCTGCAGGACCGCATCGCGGCCCTGGAAGCGGCGGTGGAAGAACTCCAGGAGCGGGTCCCGGATGCACGTCGCGTGACCATCCTGGTCTTCTCCGGGAAGCAGGACAAGGTGCTCGCCGCGCTCCTGATCGGCACCACGGCCGCGGCCATGGGCATGGACGTCACGCTCTTCTTCACTTTCTGGGGCATCAACGTCCTCAAGGAACGGCGCGCCTATGCTGGTAAGGACCTGCGGGAACGCATGATCGATTTCGTCACCCCCACGGGAGCGACGCACATGGGCGTCTCGCAGCTCAACCTGCTCGGTGCCGGTTCCAGGATGCTGCAGCGGATGATGAAGGACAAGCACATCGTCTCCGCGCAAACGCTGCTGCAGCAGGCCCGGGAGGCAGGGGTTCGCCTGGTGGCCTGCAGCATGACCATGGAGGTCATGGGGATCCGCAGGGAAGAACTGGTTTCCGGCATCGAGGTGGCCGGCGCGGCCAGCTACCTGGTCGAGGCCAGCCGTTCCGGATGCACCCTGTTCGTATGAGTCCTCGTGAAAACGGCTGGAAGGCGGGAGACCGACGGTGGCGAGAAGGAATGTGCCCCGTCATCGAAGTGCAACCTGGATGAGCCCATCATGGGCGGGAGGTCGAAAATGAACGCCAAACCTGCAACGCACCCGGTCGATCTGGTGGTGCACATCGACGACACCCTGGGCGAGCAACGGCGCCAGGACATCGAGCTCGCCATGCGCCAGGAAGCCGGTGTGCTGGATGCCCATTTCACCCGGGGCAGACCGCACCTCATGGTGGTCGAATACGATCCGGATGCGATCGATTCGTTCGCCATCCTGCGTGACATCCATCGCCAGAGTGTTCACGCCGAGCTCGTCGGCCCGGTCTGAACGTGGCCGTGCATGACACCGGCGGTGGCCGGAATCGACCGGCCACCGCCGGCACCTGCCTGACGCCTTCCCTCCCCTCTTGATTTCTCCGCTTCGCGGACGCATGTAGAATACTGCGAGCAGTGTTTTCATCCATTTGTATCCAAAGGAAAAAATCATGGAACTGCAGGTTCGCTTCAGGAACGTTTCCGAGGCATCCCATGCCCGCATCGAGGAAGACCTTCGCCGCTACCTGGAGAAACACGACATCGGTGCCCGACTCGAGAAAGGTTTCCAGCCCGGCGCGCTCGCGTTGTCGGCCGAGATCGAGCGCAACCCGCACCACGAACACCTCTACCGCGTCCGCCTGCGGCTGCACGTGCCGCAGAACATCCTGGTGACCAGGAGAGCGACTACGATCTCGAGCTGGCGATCCATCATGCCATGGAAGAACTGGGTCGGCGCCTCGACCGCTACATCCACAAGCTCCGGAAGGATGCCGAATGGCGCCGCAGGGCGCGACGGCAGCGTCTGCGGCTGCTGAAGAATCACCTCGAACAGGTGCCCGGTACGCAGCGTCGCGATTTCATCGACATGATCCGTCCACACCTGGCACGCGTGGAACAGGTGGTGCGGCGGGAGCTGACCTGGTTGCGGTCGGAGGGGAACCTGGCGCCGGACTATCCGAGCACCCGGGACATCCTCGACGAGGCATTGGTACGTGCCAACCGCAACCTGCCCGACAAACCCGAGGCGATGGACGCGGAACAGTGGATGATCAAGCACGCCCTGGCCGTGATCGAGGAGGAAGTGAAGAAATACCACGAGTCCACCTCGGCGTTGCATACCGAGGTGCGCCTGCCCCCCGATGCGCTCGACGTATCGGAGCGCATGGTGCAGGAAGAGTTCATGGAATACCACCAGCCGGACGACATGCTCCGGGTCGAAGACCTGCTCCCGGCGCCGGAGGACGACGATCCCGAGGTGCGCCTGGCACACCGGGAACGTTCCCACCTGTTGTTCCAGGCGATGCGCCGGCTGCCGGTGACCTGGCGGCGTGCCGTCGAGCTGGTCCATGCCGAGGGCTACACCGAGCAGCAGGCGGCGGAACTGCTCGATACCGACGTGGAGAGCATCCGGCGCTGGCTGGATCTCGCCGACACCTACCTGCGCGCCAAGCTGACCGAGAAAGGCTTTGCCCTCCCCGAGGCGGACGAGGACGAGCTGCCCTTGCAGCTGCTGCTCGCCCGGGCGCCGGAGGGCCCCCGGGAAGACGCATCCGCCCTGGAACGCGAACTCGAGGAACTGGCCGAGGAATGACCCTCCCGGAAAACACGAAGGCCGGGCACCTGCCCGGCCTTCGTGGTCCGACAGGCGGTCACGGCCGCCTGTTCACTGCTGCTGTTGCTGCAGGCTCTGGTAGTAATCCATGAGGATCTGCGCCACCTCCGGGCGGGAGAACTCCGGCGGCGGTGCGATCCCCTTCCCCAGCATCTCGCGCACCTTGGTGCCGGAGAGCAGGATGAAGTCTTCCTTGGTGTGATCGGGAGCGTCCCGCATCATGACCACCTTGCCCAGCTTCTTGGAATAGGCGGTGTGGTCTGCCCGGAAGATCTCGATCTCCAGCGCGCCCGGGGGCACCTCGGTGTCGAAGATGGTCTGGGCGTCGAAGGCGCCGTAGTAGTCACCCACGCCGGCATGGTCGCGGCCGATGATGAAGTGGGTCGCGCCCATGTTCTGGCGGAAGTAGGCATGCAGCACGGCTTCACGCGGCCCGGCATAGAGCATGTCGAAACCGTAACCCGTGATCATCACGGTGTTGGGCGGGAAGTAGAGCTCTACCATCTTGCGGATGGCGGCGTCACGGACGGGGGCAGGAATGTCACCGGGCTTGAGCTTGCCGAGCAGCATGTGGATGACCAGGCCGTCGGCGTTGACCGCTTCCATGGCCATCTTGCACAGCTCTTCGTGGGCGCGGTGCATGGGATTGCGGGTCTGGAAGGCCACGACGGTCTTCCAGCCGCGCTCCTTGATCTCGTTGCGGATCTCCACCGCGGTGCGGAAAGTGTCGGGAAAATCGGTCTGGAAGTAGCTGAAATTGAGCACCTTGATGGGGCCGGAGATGGCGAAGCGGCCCTGGCTGTTGAAGGTCTTGACGCCCGGATGCTCCATGTCCAGGGTGCGGAAGACCTTTTCGGTCATGATGGCCATCTGCTCGTCGGTGACCTCCTCGATGGCCTCGACCTCCTGCACGGCGAGGACCGGGTTGCCCTCCACGTTGGGATCGCGCAGGGCGATGCGCGAGGCCCCTTCGATCGCCGAGACGTCCGGCACCAGGTTCAGGATGGGTACGGGGAAGAATCGGCCGTCGGTCGTGCGCATGGTCTCGGCCACGCTGAGGGCGTCGGCCACGTTCATGTAGCCTTCGAAGGGCGTGAAATAGCCGCCGCCCAGCATCACGGCGTTGCCGGCGGCAGACGAGCTGATGACGACCGAGGGCAGGTTCTCCGCCTCGTGCATGAGGGCGTCGTGCTCCTCCGGATCGTAGACGAACAGGGGTTTCAGCTCATCGGAGCCTACGGGTCTGATCATGGCATCGTCTCCTCGTGGTTCTGCCTGTCACTCGACGGAAAAAAGGACGGTCTGCTCGCAGGCAAAACCCCTGCGCGCCGTCCGGAATGGCGCGAATCATAGCACGTCTCGTGCGCCCCTGCAGTCGGCCCTTCGCGGGCCTGTTCACGGGTCAGTCGGCGGGCGCCTTGATGCTGATGGCGCCCCGGATGTCACCGACGTGAAACCCGGTGGCGAGGTCGTGCGGGTAGAGTTTCCCGAGCTGGCGGCGCACCTCGGGCGCGATCTGGTCCGGCTCGCCGTGGCACATCAGGCAGACCGGGCGCGTCCCGATGGCCTTGAGGTAGCGGTAGTAGCGGCGCCCGGTCGGGTCGGTGACCTCCGCGACCACCTCCAGCTTGGCGATGTCCTCTCCCCGGGCCCGGCGCCGGGCGAATTCCCGCAGGCGCGCGGCCTCCCAGGCGTCGGGCATCCCGAGCATGGGGTCGCGGTACTTGAGGCTCACCCGGGTCATCTTCCAGCCGCGGCGGCGCGATTCCGCACTGGTGATGGCCGGGGCCCGGTCCTTGCAGACCTGCAGGGCCTGCGCCGGTCCCCCGGTCTGCAGGGCGGCCTTCATCTCGCCGGCGAGCTTCTTCATGAATGCCTGGCTGGCGGCACGGGCCTGCTGCCGGAAGGCGGCGAGGTCCCCGGCCAGGGCCGGCTGGGCGGCGAGCGTGAACAGCAACGCGGGCAGGCTTCGACGGATGATTCCGTGCATGGGCGTTCTCCTCGTCCACGGGATTTGCGGAATGCCGGGTAGGATGCCGCCGTCCTGGACGACGTGCAAGCGGTCCCAGCCGGGGCTCCAGGGACCGTTGCAGCCCTCCACTGCGATCAGGGTTCCGCCGACAGATAGGCGATCCAGCCGGCGTCCGCCTCGCCGCGGCGCACCGGGCGGAAGTCGCCGTCGGGCTCGCCCGCCGCGTCCGTACCCTGCCAGTAGACGGTCACCCGGCGGAATCCCGCCTCGCGCAGGATCTCCTGCAGCTCGGGCAGCGTCCAGAGCCGCCAGTGATAGACGAAGGCGCGGCGCAGTTTCGAGCCGTCGGGAAAGTGGAAATGGATGTAGCAGGTCAGCTTCCCGGTCACCGGGTCGTAGCGGTGCTGGTCCCAGACGTAGGTGAAGTCTTCGTGTTCCGTCTCTTCCTCGATCTCGCGGTAGGCGTCGTAGCCGCCGTAGGCGTCGAGCACGAACAGGCCGTCTTCGGCCAGGCTTTCCCGCACGGCGCGGAAGTAGGCACGCAGCGCGTCCCGGGTGGTGAAGACCTGGTAGCTGAAGTTCATGGCGATGACCAGGTCCGGGGCGGTGTCGGTCGCGGCCTCGCGCACGTCGGCGCGGATCAGCCGGAGCCGCGCGCGCTGGTCCGGGGTGAGCCGGGCGAGGTTGTGACGCCGGGCCCATGCGCAGCACATGGGCGCGGGCCCGCAGAAGTCTTCGCGCAGGATGCGCGGCGTGCGTCCCCGCAGCGCCCGGTAGGTGCGGTTCAGAAAGGCGTACTCGAAGGCCGTGTCCTGCACCGCGCGCTCGTAGAGCCGGTAGCGGTCGGCACGTGCGGCCAGCGTGTCCCGGTCCCGGGTTGCGCGGCGCGCGCCTGCCTTCTTCTTTCTTCGAACCCTTGCGTTCATGCATCGACTCCCGTGATCACGGAGGCTTCATCATACCTTTCCGCCCCCGCAGTGCACCTGCGCCGTTGTCGCCCCGGGGCGGGGCTGCTAGGGTTGGAGGCATGGCGGTTCTCCTGAATCTGTTGCTGGCGCTCGCCCTGGGCCTGCTCATTGGCATGGAGCGGGGCTGGCACGAGGAACAGGAACACGGCGCACGCTTCGCCGGTATCCGCACCTTCGGATTGCTCGGCCTGCTGGGCGGCTTGTGGGCACTACTCGCCGCCCAGCTCGGCGAGCTCCTGCTCGCGGTGGCCTTCGCGGCCGTGGCGGTGGTGATCCTCATCGCCCATGTCGAGGCCATGCGCATCGACCGGGACCAGGGCATCACCACGGTGATCGCCGCCCTGCTCACCTTCGGCCTCGGGGCCCTGTGCCTGCGCGGCATGCGCATGGAGGCCGCCGCCATGGCGGTGGTGACCGCCTTCCTGCTCGACATCAAGCCGCAGCTCCACGGATTGCTGCGACGCATGACGCCCCAGGAGATGCGGGGCATCCTCAAGCTGCTCCTGATCTCCGTGGTCCTGCTCCCGCTGCTGCCGGACCGCAACTATGGGCCCTGGGGGGCGCTCAACCCCTACCAGATCTGGTGGTTCGTGGTCCTGATCGCTGGAATCTCCTTCACCGGCTACCTGGCCATGCGCCTGTTCGGCAGTGGACACGGCATCCTGCTCACCGGCCTGCTGGGCGGGCTGACCTCGTCCACCGCCACCACGCTCCACTTCGCCCACCTGCACCGCCGGGGCCAGGACGCCTCCCTGCTCGCGGCCGGTGTCCTGGTGGCCTCGGCCATCATGTTTCCCCGCGTCCTGGTCATCGTCACGATCGTCAACCCGGACTTGCTCCCGCCGCTCGTCGTGCCCCTGGGACTCATGTTTCTCGCCGCCCTGCTCGCCGCCGCCTGGTTCTACCTGCGCCGGCCGGAACGGGGAGACGGCATGGCCCCCGAGCTCGGCAACCCCTTCGAGCTGGTACCGGCGGTCAAGTTCGGCCTGCTGTTGACCCTGGTGATCCTCGCCACCAGCGCGCTCAAGGCCTGGATGGGGTCGCAGGGCGTCTACCTGGCCGCCGGGGTCTCGGCGCTGGCGGACGTGGACGCCATCACCCTCTCCCTGGCGCGGCTCGCCGAACAGGACCTGCCCACGCGCGTGGCCTGCAACGGGATCCTGATCGCGTCCGTGGCCAACACGCTCGTCAAGGGCGGTTTCGCCCTGGCGGTCGGCGGCGGGCGCCTGGGTGCCCGGGTGCTGGCCGGGTTTCTGCCGACCCTGGCCCTGGGTGCGGCCGCCTTCCTGTTCGTGCAGGCTCACTTCTTCAGTTGATAGCGCCGCACGGCGCGCCGGTGGGCCTCGAGCGTGGCGGAGAAGACGTGGCGTCCGTCACCGCGCGCCACGTAATACAGGGCATCCCCGGGAGCCGGGTGCAAGGTCGCGTGGAGGGCGGCGCGCCCGGCCATGGCGATGGGCGTGGGGGGCAGGCCCTTGCGCGTGTAGGTGTTCCAGGGGGTGTCGCGGCGCAGGTCACGCCGGCGCAGGTTGCCGTCGAAGCGCGTCCCGAGCCCGTAGATCACAGTGGGGTCGGCCTGCAGGCGCATCCCCCGTTGCAGGCGGCGGATGAGTACGCCGGCGATCCGGGCCCGTTCCTCGGGCACGGCCGTCTCCTTCTCGACGATCGAGGCCAGTACGAGGGCCTCGTAGGGCGTGTGCAGGGGCAGCCCGGGCGCGCGGTTCCGCCATTCCTCCTCGAGCGCACGCCGCAGGGCCTGCCAGGCGCGGCGCAACAGGTCCAGGTCGCTCTCGCCCCGCGTCACGAACCAGGTCTCGGGCAGGAAGGCCCCTTCGAGCGAGGGCCAGGGAATGCCCAGCGCCTGTCGGACCTGGGCATCCGTGAGGTTGCGCAGGCGGTGAGTGAGTACCGGCGAGTCCAGCAGCTTCGCCCGCAGGGTCCGCCAGGTCGTGCCCTCCACGATGGTGAAGGGGTATTGCTTGACCCGGCCGCTGCCGAGGCGCTGCAGGAGCGCCCGCGGGGTGGTGCCCGGTTCGATCGGGTATTCCCCGGCCTGGAGGTGGCGGGCCAGCCCGGTCTCGCGGCCGAGCAGGCGCAGGTAGAAGGCGTTGCGGATCCAGCCGCGCGCCTCCAGGGTACGCGCGAGCCCCTGGAGCGTGGTACCGCGCGGGACCTCGAGCACGGCCCCCCCGGGCGGCAGGGTCATGGGGCGGTCGGCGAAGCGGCGGTAGTCCTGCCAGACCAGGAAGAGCACCAGGCCCACGCAGAGCAGCGGACAGCCGAGGATCACGAGTCGTCGCTTCACGCCGGCAGTGCCTCCTTCCCTTGGCGCAACGCTTCGAGCCGCGCCGCGAAGCGGCGGGCCAGGGGACCCGGCTGCCAGGTGCGCGTCTCCAGCCGGAGCACGGGCTGGATGCCGCGCACGCTGTTGGTGAGGAAGACTTCCTCGGCACCGAGCAGGGACGCGGGCGGCTGGTAGGCCTCGGAGATCGCGAGGCCTTCGCGGGCCGCCCAGGCCAGGACCGCGCGCCGCAACACGCCCGCCACGCCGCAGGCATCGAGGGGTGGGGTATGCAGGACCCCGTCGCGTACCCAGAAGAGGTTGCTTTGCACGCCTTCCACCGGGTGCCCCTGGAAGTCGCAGAGAATGCCCTCGTCGAACTCGTCCTCCCATTCCGCCCGGGCGAGCACCTGGTCCAACCGGTTGAGGTGCTTGATGCCGGCCAGGGCCGGCTGGTGGGCGAGCCGGTGGCGGCACCAGCGGACCCGCAGACCCGGCTCGGCGGTTTCCGGTGGGAGGCCGGAGACGAACCAGCGGGATACGGGCCGGTTCCGGCTGCGCCGGTAGCCGCGTTCACCCGGGCCCGCGGTGTAGAGAAACTTCAGCACGGCCCGGGGATGGCGTGCGGCCAGGGCCTCGGCCTGGGCGAGGAAATGCCCGGGCCAGGGCAGGTTCAGGCGGCGGCAGCCTTCGCGCAGGCGATCGGCGTGCCAGGGAAGGAAGGGGATGCGGCCCCCATCCACCCGCAGCGTCTCGAACAGCCCGTCGCCGTAATGGAGGCCACGGTCGAGCGGGTCCACCCGCTCCTCCGCGGTCTTCCCTGCGACCTCCGCTGTCTCTTCCCGGATCATGCGGCTACTATGCCATGCCGAGTGCCCTCAGCAAGCCCCGGGCCTTGGCGCGCGTCTCTTCGAGTTCCCGCCCGGGATCGGAGTCCGCGACGATGCCGGCCCCGGCACGGAAGTGCAGGCGATCGCCTTCCTGGACCAGCGTGCGGATGAGGATGTTGAGGTCGAGCCTGCCCCGCCGGTCGAGGTAGCCCAGGGCCCCGGTGTAGGCACCCCGCGGCCGCTCTTCCAGCTCGGCGATGATCTCCATGCAGCGCACCTTGGGGCAGCCGGTGATGGTGCCGCCGGGGAAGAGCGCACGGATCACGTCCCCGGGCGTGGTACCCTCCTTCAACCGGCCGCGCACCTCCGAGACGATGTGATGCACGTGGGCATAGGTCTCCAGGGCCATGCACTCGGAGACGCGGACACTGCCGGGGCGGCAGACCCGCCCGAGGTCGTTGCGTTCGAGGTCGATGAGCATGACGTGTTCGGCCCTTTCCTTGGGGTGCGCATGCAGCTCCGCGCGCAGGCGCAGGTCGTCCTCGGGGTGTCGCCCGCGGGGTCGGGTGCCGGCGATCGGCCGGGTACGTATCACCGGTCCGTGCACCTCGACCAGGCGCTCGGGCGAGGAGGACAGGAGCGCGAAGTCGTCGAACAGGGCCAGCCCGTTGAACGGGCCGGGATTGGCCCGTCGCAGCGCGCCGTAGACGCGCACCGGGTCGGGCGCGGTACGGTAGTCGATCCACCATTGCCGCGAGAGGTTGACCTGGAAGACGTCACCCTCGCGGATGTAGTGCAGAACCCGGCGTACGCCTTCCAGGTAGCGCTCGGGCGGTTCTTCACGACATGCGCCCCCGGGCAGGGGGGTCTCCGGCACGGGCGCGCACGCCGCGGTGCACCCCTGGGCGAGGTGCAGGAGCTCGCGCAGGCGCACCGGGTCTTTCTGCTCGTCCACCACCAGGATGCGACCGGCCTGGTGGTCGAGCACGATGGCGGCGGGTACGCGTACCGCGATCGCCACCGGCCGATGCGGCGGGGGCAAGGAGAGTACCGGCTCGATCTCGGCGGCCAGTTCGTAGCCCAGGTAGAGGATCCAGCCGCCGGCAAAAGGGCCGGGTACCCTGTCGTCCGGGAGGTCCCGGCGCTCGGCGTGAAACCAGCGGTCCAGGGCCGCGAGAAAGCCGTCGTCCCCGGCATGGGGGCCTTCCAGGCGCCCATCGGGCCAGAGCACGAGCCGCTCGCCCGGGTCGGCGAAGAGCAGGTCGTAACGGCCCTGCTTGCCCTGCAGGGTGCTCTGCAGCAGGCAGGGGAAAAGCTCCGGGCGGGCGGCAACGAGGCGCAGGAGGTCGGGCGACTGCCCCGGGAAGGCCGCGAGATACGGCCACCGGGCGGAGGACGTGCAGCGGCCGGGCTTCAATCCTGGAAGCGACGGAAGACGAGCGTGCCGTTGGTGCCCCCGAAGCCGAAGGAATTCGAGAGCGCCACGTCGATGCGCATCTCGCGGGCCTCGTTGGGCACGTAGTCGAGGTCGCATTCCGGGTCCGGGTGCTCCAGGTTGATCGTGGGCGGCGCGACCTGGTCCCGGATGGCGAGTACGGAGAAGACGGCCTCGATCCCGCCGGCGGCACCGAGCAGGTGACCGGTCATGGACTTGGTGGAACTCACGGCCAGGCGCCGTGCGTGGTCACCGAACGCCGTCTTGATGGCCTGGGTCTCCGCCAGGTCGCCCGCCGGCGTGGAGGTGCCGTGGGCGTTGATGTAGTCGACGTCCTCGGGGGCGATGCCGGCGTCGCGCAAGGCGTTCCGCATGCACCGCACGGCCCCTTCACCGCCCTTCGCCGGCTGTGTCATGTGGTAGGCGTCGGCACTGACGCCGTAGCCGATCACCTCGGCATAGATGCGCGCCCCGCGGGCCCGGGCGTGTTCGAGCGCCTCCAGCACCATCACGCCGGCCCCGTCACCCAGTACGAAGCCGTCCCGGTCGCGGTCCCAGGGGCGGCTGGCCTGCTCGGGGGCATCGTTGCGCGTGGACAGGGCGCGTGCCGCGGCGAAACCGCCCACCCCGAGCGGCGTGGAGGCCTTCTCGGCGCCGCCGGCGACCATGACGTCGGCGTCCCCGTACTGGATCATGCGCACCGCCTCACCGATGTTGTGGGTTCCCGTGGTGCAGGCCGTGACGATGGCGATGTTGGGACCCTTGAGCCCGTACTGGATGGACAGGTTCCCCGAGATCATGTTGATGATGCTGGCGGGCACGAAGAAGGGCGAGATGCGCCGCGGCCCGCTGGCGAGCAACTGCTTGTGGTTGCCCTCGATCGTCGTCAGCCCACCGATCCCGGAACCGATGGCCACGCCGATGCGTTCCGCGTTCGCCTCGGTGACCTCGAGGCCGGCGTCCTCCAGGGCCTGGGCCCCGGCGGCCAGCCCGTAGTGGATGAAGGGATCCATCTTGCGCGCTTCCTTCGGCGAGAGGTAGCGGCTCACGTCGAAGTCGCGCACGGTACCGGCGAACTTGACGCTGAAGGCGGAGGTATCGAACTCGTCGATGAGCCGGATCCCGCTGCGCCCGGCGAGAATGCCTTCCCAGCTGCCCGGGACATCGACCCCCAGCGGCGTGACCAGCCCCAGACCGGTGATGACGACGCGACGTTTGGACATGCCAGCCTTCCTGTTTCGTGCGCCGCAGGGGCAGGCGCCGACACCGGCGACGACCCTGTCAGCGGAAGGATCGCGGGACCTCCCGGCCCCCGTCGTGATGGCCGGGAGCCTGTATCAGGCGTTCAGATGGGCGTTGATGTAGTCGATGGCCTGCTGAACGGTGGTGATCTTCTCGGCTTCCTCGTCCGGAATCTCGCACTCGAACTCTTCCTCGAGCGCCATGACGAGTTCCACGGTATCCAGGGAATCCGCGCCAAGGTCGTCCACGAAGGAAGCGTCGTTGGTGACGTCTTCTTCCTTGACACCGAGCTGTTCCACCACGATCTTCTTGACGCGATCTTCTACGCTGCTCATTTAGGTCGTTCCTCCGAGATTGGGCAGATCGAACTGCGCGCGTATTGTATTGAAAAGCCACTGCGCATGCTACAAGACTGCTTGCGGCGCGCAATACCTTTTCCGAAACAGTCACCTACGCCATGTACATGCCGCCGTTGACGTGCAGGGTCGCACCCGTGACGTACCCGGCCTGGTCGGAGACGAGGAAGGCGACCGCGGCGGCGACGTCCTCCGGGGTACCCAGGCGTCCGAGCGGGATGTTCTCCAGCAACGCCGCGCGTTGCGTCTCGTCGAGGGCGCGCGTCATGTCGGTGTCGATGAACCCGGGGGCGACCGTGTTGACCGTGATACCACGGCTGCCGACCTCGCGCGCCAGCGCACGGGTGAAGCCGATCATGCCGGCCTTGGCCGCCGCGTAGTTGGCCTGGCCGGCGTTGCCCATCACGCCCACCACCGAGGCGATGTTGACGATGCGCCCGAAGCGGGCCTTCATCATGCCGCGCAGGACGGCGCGGCACATGCGGTAGACCGAGCCCAGGTTGGTCTCGATCACGGCCTGCCATTCCGCGTCCTTCATGCGCATGAGCAGGTTGTCCCGCGTGATGCCGGCGTTGTTGACCAGCACGAGCGGCATCCCCGGGTCCTGCGCGATGCGTTCCATCAGGGCTGCGATCGAATCCGGATCGCAGACGTCCAGGACCTCCCCGCGCCCCGGGATGCCCTTCTCCGCGAAGCGCCGCTGGATGGCCTCGGCACCGGCCTCCGTGGTCGCCGTGCCGATGACGGTCAGGCCGTCGGCACCCAGCCGGTCGGCGATGGCGGCACCGATGCCGCGGCTGGCGCCGGTGACGAGTGCGATACGTCTGTCCATGTTCGACTCCCTGTCTCTCTCGCAAACCTGGGATGGCGTGGATGTCAAGATCCCGCCAGGGCAGCCCTGGCGGCATCCAGGCTCTCCGGGTCGGCCAGCGGCCAGACCGGGAAGCGCCGATCGATGCGCCGGTTCAGGCCGGTGAGCACCTTGCCGGGGCCGCATTCGACCAGGGCCTGGACACCGGCGGCCTTCATCGCCTCGATGGTGGCCACCCAGCGTACCGGGCGGTAGAGCTGGCGCACCAGGGCCTCCCGGATCCCCTCGGGGGATGTGTGCGTGGCCAGGTCCGCGTTGTGCAGTACGGGAAAGGCCGGGGGGCGAATCGCGACCCCGGCGAGGTGTTCCGCGAAGCGTTCCGCGGCCGGGCGCATGAGACTGCAGTGGGAAGGCACGCTCACCGGCAGGCGGATGGTCTTGCGGGCGCCCAGGGCCTCGGCACGTTCCATCGCCCGGGCCACGGCATCGGCATGCCCGGCGATGACGACCTGCCCGGGCGCGTTGAAGTTGACGGGTTCCACCACCCGGCCCTGCGCGGCCTCCCGGCAGGCCTGTTCCACGCGATCGTCCTGCAGGCCGAGCACGGCCGCCATGGCACCCTCCCCCTCCGGGACGGCCTCCTGCATGAGGCGCCCGCGCGCCTCGACGAGGCGCACGGCCTCGGCGAACTCCAGGCTGCCGGCCGCGACCAGGGCGGCGTATTCTCCCAGGCTGTGGCCGGCGCCCAGGGCAGGCGCGGGACCGCCCAGGTCCTGCCACACGCGCCAGGTGGCGATGTCCGCCGCCAGCATCACGGGCTGGGTGTTGACGGTGCGATTGAGCACGGCCTCCGGCCCTTGGCGGGACAGCATCCAGAGGTCCCGTCCCAGCGCGGCGGAGGCCTCGTCGAAGGTGGCCCGCACCTGCGGGAATTCGTCGGCCAGGTCGGCCATCATGCCGAGCGACTGCGAGCCCTGGCCGGGAAACACGAAACCGATACGCCCTGTCATCGGATGCCCCGTCCTCCGTTCGAATCCATCGTGTGTTTCCGGGCTCAGTAGACCATCAGCACCGAACCCCAGGTGAAGCCGCCGCCGAAGGCCTCCATCAGCAGGGTCTCGCCGCGGCGGATGCGCCCCTCGCGCACGGCCACGTCGAGCGCCAGGGGCACGGAGGCCGCCGAGGTGTTGCCGTGCCGGTCCACCGTCACCACCACCCGGTCGGCGGGCAGGCCGAGCTTGCGCGCCGTGGCGCGGATGATTCGGATGTTCGCCTGGTGCGGGACCAGCCAGTCGACGTCCTCGCGGCGCAGCCCGTTGGCCTCCAGCGTCTCGTCGACGATGCGTCCCAGGGTGTTGACCGCGACCTTGAAGACCTCGTTGCCCTTCATGCGGATGGTCCCCTCCCCGGAGGCGAGGCGCTCCAGCCCCGAGGAGACCCCCACGGGCACATTGAGCAGGTGCTCGTATTTGCCATCGCAATGCAGGTGCGAGGAGAGGATGCCGGGTTCCTCGGAGGCCTCGAGGACCACGGCACCGGCCCCGTCACCGAACAGCACGCAGGTGCTGCGGTCGGTCCAGTCCACGATGCGCGAGAGCGTCTCGGCACCGATGACCAGTGCACAGCGGGCGCTCCCCGTGCGCACGAACTTCTCGGCGATGCCGAGCGCGTAGATGAAGCCGGTGCAGACGGCCTGGACGTCGAAGGCAGGGCAACCGTGGATGTCGAGGCGCTGCTGGACCAGGCAGGCGGTGCTCGGGAAGACCCGGTCGGGCGTGGTGGTGGCCACGACGATCAGGTCGACGTCGGCAGGTCGCCGCCCGGCCGCCTCCAGGGCGCGCCGTGCAGCCCGTTCCGCGAGGTCACAGGTGAATTCGTCCTCGGCCGCGATGTGGCGCTGGTGGATGCCGGTCCGTTCCACGATCCACTCGTGGCTGGTGTCGACCATCCGTTCGAGGTCGTGGTTGGTGAGAACCTTCTCGGGCAGGTACCCGCCGGTTCCCGTGATGCGTGCATGGATCGTCACACTGCCTGCCTTTCGGTGAGTAGGGTTTCGAGCCGATGATCGATCAGGTTGGGCACGTCGTTGTCCACTTCCTGCAAGGCCTCCTCGATGGCATGAGCATAGGCCAGGGCGTCCGCGCCGCCGTGGCTCTTGATCACGATGCCGCGCAGGCCGAGCAGGCTGGCGCCATTGTACCGCCGCGGGTCCACGCGTCGGCGCAGGGCGCGGATGACGGGCAGCGCCACCAGGCCGGCCAGGCGGGTGAAGGGATTCCTCTGGAATTCCTCGCGCAGGAAGTGTGCGATCATCTTCGCCACGCCCTCGGAGGTCTTGAGCGCGACGTTGCCCACGAACCCGTCGCACACCACCACGTCGGCGGTCCCCTGGTAGATGTCGTCCCCCTCCACGAAGCCGATGTAGTTCAGCGAGGTGTCCGACAACAGGCGCGCGGCTTCCTTGACCTGGTCGTTTCCCTTGATCTCTTCCTCGCCGATGTTGAGCAGTCCCACCCTCGGCGCCCGGTTGGCGTCGATCGCTTGCACCAGCACCGAGCCCATGACCGCGAACTGGAAGAGGTGCTCGGCGGTGCTGTCGATGTTCGCCCCGAGATCGAGCATCAGGGTATGCCCGCGCATGGTGGGGATGAAGGTGGCGATCGCCGGCCGGTCGATCCCCGGCAGGGTCTTGAGCACGTAGCGCGCGGTAGCCATGAGGGCCCCGGTATTGCCGGCACTCACGCAGGCCGCGGCCTCGCCAGCCTTGACCAGGTCGATCGCACGCCGCATGGAAGACTGCTTCTTGAAACGGAGGGCATGCGACGGCGCCTCGTCCATGCCCACCACCTCGGGTGCATGGACGAGGCGCACGCGGCCGGCCTCGCGCGCCGCGGAGAGCCGGTCCGGCAGACGCCCGGCGAGGCGGGCCTCGTCGCCGACCAGGACCAGGTGCAGGCGGGGATGTCGCGCCAGGGCATGCGCCGCCGCCGGCAGCACGACGTCCGGTCCATGGTCGCCGCCCATGGCGTCGAGGGCGATGACGACATTCGCCTGGCTCACCGGGATGCGTTCCTGTAACAACGACAGGGCGCGCGCGACCCTGGGGTCGGCGCGCGCCCGCCTGGCCTTCGAACCGGCCCGGATGATTCAGTCTTCGAAGCGGTCGATGACCTTGCGGCCGCGATAGTAGCCGTCCGGCGTGATCCGGTGACGGAGGTGGGTCTCGCCGGTCGTAGGATCGATCGACAACGCCGGCATCTTCAGCCGGTCGTGCGAGCGGCGCATGCCGCGCTTGGAGGGGGTCTTGCGATTCTGCTGGACTGCCATCGGTTCTCTCCTGCTGGCGGGAATCCCTCCCGCGCTTGGTATACCAGGGTCCGTCGGTGCGCCGTCTTCACTGCCTGCGGAGCCGTTCGAGCACCGCGAAGGGCCGGGGGCGCTCGGCCTCCACGTCCGAGGCGGTGGCCTCGCCGCCGCGAGGTGGGCGACACTGGCCCCGGGCGTGCCGCGGGACGAGCGGCAGCGCGAGCAGGACCTCGTCCTCCACGACTTCGCGGGGAGAGACCTGCCCCCGCTCGTGCAGCAAGGGTTCGAGGCCGTCCGGGAGCCGTTCCGCCAGGGCCGCGCTCTCCACCAGGTAGAGCTCGAAGTCGAGATCGACCGGGATCTCCACGGCTTCCAGGCAGCGCTGGCAGGTCATGTGCAATCGCCCCTTGACCTTGCCCCGGACTCCAGGGCGCCGCTCCTCGAAGCGCCCGAAGTCCATCTCGGCCTGCAGGCTTCCTTCGGTGTCGCAGAGCAGCCCGGCCAGGCGCTCGAGGCGGGCCAGGGGGATCTCGCCGGCCAGCCGTGCACGGCGGTCCACCAGGGCCAGGGGATCCACCCACTCGGGAAGACGCGCTTGCATAAGCCGCGAATCATAGCCAGCACAAGTGGTTGTGTCAAAGCCCACGCCCCGCTCGGCATGTACCCAGCCGGCGCCATCCCGCTGATGGACAAAGAGGAATCGGCCGTACCGGGTGTGCCCCCCGGCCTGACAACGGGCACCGGATAGGGTATGGTTTGGCCGGTGTGACAGCGGAACACCGGCCTTGATCCGAAAACTGCTCATCGCCAACCGCGGCGAGATCGCTGTGCGCATCGTGCGGGCCTGCCAGGAGATGGGGATCCGCTCGGTGGCCGTGTACACGGATGCCGACCGCCATGCCCTGCATGTCAAGAAGGCGGACGAGGCCTACCACATCGGCCCGGATTCGGTGGCCGGTTACCTCAACATCCACCGCATCGTGAACATCGCCCGCGCCGCCGGCTGCGACGCCGTGCATCCCGGCTACGGGTTCCTCTCGGAGAACGCGGAGTTCGCGCGTACCTGCGCGCGGCGCGGGCTGCGCTTCGTGGGGCCCGATGCCGAGGTCATCCGCCGCATGGGCGACAAGATCGAGGCCCGGCGGGTGATGCAGGCCGCCGGGGTACCGGTGGTGCCGGGCAGCGACGGCAACGTCGAGAGCCTCGACGAAGCCTTGGCCGTCGCGGAAGAAATCGGCTACCCGGTGATGCTCAAGGCCACCGCCGGCGGCGGCGGCCGCGGTATCCGCCGTTGCGAGACCACCGACCAATTGCGCCGCAATTACGAGCGCGTGATCTCGGAGTCCCGCAAGGCGTTCGGGCGCGCGGAGATCTTCCTGGAGAAGTGCATCGAGCGTCCGCGCCACATCGAGGTCCAGATCCTGGCCGACCACCACGGCAAGGTCGTGCACCTGTTCGAACGGGACTGTTCCATCCAGCGCCGGCACCAGAAGCTGGTCGAGGTCGCGCCCTCACCGCAGCTGACCGAGGCCCAGCGCGAAGAGGTCTGCCGACACGCCGTGCGCGCGGCGCAGGCGGTCGGTTACCGGAACGCCGGCACGGTGGAATTCCTGCTCGATACCGACGGCCGCTTCCATTTCATGGAAATGAACACCCGCCTGCAGGTCGAGCATCCCGTCACCGAGGCCATCACCGGGATCGACATCGTGCGGGCGCAGTTGCACATCGCCGCCGGTGAGCCCCTGCACTGTGACCAGGAAACCATCCGGCGGCGCGGCTACGCCATCGAATTCCGCATCAACGCCGAGGACCCGAGGAACGACTTTCTGCCCAGCTTCGGCCGCGTCACGCGCTACTACGCGCCGGGCGGGCCCGGTGTGCGCACCGATGCGGCCATCTACACCGGCTACGAGATTCCGCCCTACTACGATTCCATGTGCGCCAAGCTCACCGTCTGGGCGCTCGACTGGCCCCAGGCGGTACAGCGGGCACGGCGTGCGTTGATGGACATGGGTGTCTACGGGGTCAAGACGACCATTCCCTACTACCTGGAGATGCTGAAGACCCCCGAATTCCAGGCCGGCCGTTTCGATACCGGCTTCGTCGCCGCGCATCCCGAGCTGACCCACTATGCGACGGAGCGTTCCACGCGCGAAATGGCCACCGCCATCGCCGCGGCCATTGCCGCGCACGCCGGGTTCTGAACCGCGAGGGACCGTCACGATGAACGAACGCGTCCACTTGACCGAAGTCGTGCTGCGCGACGGCCATCAGTCCCTGATCGCCACCCGCCTGCGCACCGAGGACATGCTGCCTGTATGCGACAAGCTCGACCGGGTCGGTTACTGGTCGCTCGAGGTCTGGGGCGGCGCCACCTTCGATGCCTGCCTGCGCTATCTCAAGGAGGATCCCTGGGAACGCCTGCACCGGTTGCGCGAGGCCCTGCCCAACAGCCGCCTGCAGATGCTCCTGCGGGGCCAGAACCTGCTCGGTTACCGCCACTACGCCGACGACGTGGTCGAGGCCTTCGTCGCCCGCGCCGCCGCGGCGGGCATCGACGTGTTCCGCATCTTCGATGCGCTCAACGACATCCGTAACCTGACAACGGCCATCCGGGCGGTCAAGGCGGCCGGCAAGCATGCCCAGGGCACGATCTGCTACACCCTCAGCCCGGTACATACCTTGGAACAGTACGTGGCCATGGCCCGGGAGCTCGAGCGGCTCGGCTGCGACAGCATCGCCGTCAAGGACATGGCCGGGCTGCTCACCCCCCGACGCACGGCCGCACTCTTCGAGGCACTGACCGGGGCCGTCAGGGTTCCCGTGCACCTGCACATGCACGCCACGGCCGGCGTGGCCGAGATCTGCCAGTACGAGGCGATCGCGCACGGTTGTCGCCACGTGGATACCGCCATCTCCTCGTTCGCGGGTGGAGCGAGCCACCCGCCCACCGAGAGCATGGTGGTGGCGCTGGCGGACACGCCCTGGGACACCGGCCTCGACCTGAAGTTGCTCCAGGAGATCGGTTTCTACTTCCATGAAGTGCGCAAGAAGTACCACCAGTTCGAGAGCGAGTTCACCGGCACCGACACCCGGGTCCAGCTCTACCAGGTGCCCGGGGGCATGATCTCGAACCTCTACAGCCAATTGAAGGAACAGGGTGAGCTGGGGCGCATGAACGAGGTGCTCGCGGAGATCCCCCGTGTGCGCGAGGATCTCGGCTACCCGCCCCTGGTGACACCCACTTCCCAGATCGTGGGGACCCAGGCGGTGCTCAACGTGCTCACGGGCAGCCGCTACAAGACCATCACCAACGAGGTCAAGCTGTACCTGCAGGGCCGTTACGGCCGGGCACCGGGAGAGGTGAATCCGCTCCTGCGCCAGCGGGCGATCGGCAACGAGGACGTCATCGACGTGCGGCCCGCCGACCTGCTCCCACCGGAGATGGAGCGGTTGCGCGAAGAGATCGGCGAGCTGGCCCGTTCCGAGGAAGACGTGCTCACCTACGCCATGTTCCCGGAGCTGGGGCGGGAATTTCTCCAGCAACGCCTGGAGAACGCGCTCGTACCGGAACCGCTCGAGCCCCCGCCCGGCACGGAGGCGGCACTGGGGCGCCCGACGGAGTTCAATGTCACCCTGCACGGCGACACCTACCATGTCCGCATCACCGGCACCGGCCTGCCTCACCAGGATCGCCGCCCCGTATACATGGTGGTGGACGGCGTGCCCGAGGAGGTGCTCGTCGAATCCCTGGAGGAGCTCGAGCCCGGCTCCGGTAATGGCGGGCGCGGCAGCCGCCGTCCGCGGGCCAGCAAGGCGGGCGATGTGACCACCTCCATGCCGGGTTCCGTGGTGGAAGTCCTCGTCGAAGAGGGACAGACGGTTGCCGCGGGCGACCCGGTATTGGTGGTCGAGGCCATGAAGATGGAGACCGAGATCCAGGCCCCGGTCGGGGGCACCGTCGCGGCCATCCACGTGGCCAAGGGCGATCACGTCAACCCGGACGAAGCCCTCGTCGAGATCACGCCCGCATGAGCCGACCACGCCTGGTCCTCGCCTCGACCTCCCCGTACCGCCGGGAACTGCTGCGGCGTCTCGGCCTGCCCTTCGACTGCCTCGCCCCGCAGGTCGACGAATCGCCTCGTCCCGGAGAGACGCCCCAGGCCCTGGTGCGCCGTCTCTCTCGCGACAAGGCCCTGGCGGTCGCGGCCGGGCCCGAGAGCCTCGTCATCGGATCCGACCAGGCCGCCGTCTGCGCGGGCGAGGTGCTGGGCAAGCCGGGCGGGGCCGAGGCGGCACGGGCGCAGCTGCGTTTCCTCTCCGGCCGGACTGTCGTCTTTCACACCGGGCTCTGCGTGCACGAGGTCCGCACCGGGCGGCTCCACGAGGCCTGCGTGGACACCGAGGTCGTCTTCCGCTCGCTCACCGAGGACGAGATCGCGCGCTACCTGGAAAAGGAACGACCGTACGACTGCGCGGGGAGCTTCAAGTCCGAGGGTCTCGGCATCACCCTCTTCGAAGCGATCCGCAGCGAGGATCCCACCGCCCTGGTCGGGTTGCCACTGATCCGCCTGGCGGCATTCCTGCGCCGTTGCGGTCTGCCGCTCCCGTAGCCCTTCCCGGGGATCGGGCACCCGGCGCGCGGGTCTCTCACGCGGAGGCGGTCGATCCCGGAAGGTGCCGGGCGGGATGGTCCCGGCGCCAGGAGAGCCAGGCATGGCGGCGGCGCAGGCGGTAGAGGCGCCCGTTCATCGGGAGCAGGTCGAGCAGGCGGATGCGGCCGGTGCGCACCGCGTGGAAGGCCGGTTGCAGCCAGGAACGCTCGAACGTGATCAGGGCCGCTCGCCAGGACTCGATCTCGGCGTAGGCGGCCGGACGCTCCACGGCATCGATGAACAGCCAGTGTTCGCCCGCCGTCGCTGGGGGTGTGAAGCCGGCCTCGAAGGCGGGTGCCGGGGCCTCGGCGAGGCCACAGTGGCGTGCCACGCCCCGTAGCAGTGGATCGTCGGTGTAGAACACGGCATGATGCTCGAGCCGGTGCCTTGGCGGTGGCATCCGCCCCTCGCCCCACAGCCACAGCCCGTTGACCGTGGGGCGCCCTTCCACCGCGCGCCGCAGGTTCACGGCGTGGTTCGCGAAGAGCATCTGGACCTCCGTGAGGCGTTTCAGCCACAGGGTCCGATCCTCCCCTCCGGCCACGAATTGTGCCACCGGGCGTCCCCGGACCTCCTCCAACGGCAGCGTACGTAGATCGGGTGGGGCGGCGAGGTGAAGGTAGCCGCGACCCGCGGGCGTGATCTCCAGGTGCAGCCCCTGCTCACCGAAATGGGCGTCGAAGGCCGCGGCCAGCGCACGCCCTTCCTCGGCATTGAGCCCCAGCGTCTCCGGCCCGTAGACCAGGAGCTGGTCCCGGTCGGCACGCAGGTGCACGGGATCGGCACGCAACACCGGTCGGGTGGGAAGGTGGCCGAACTCGCCCAGCCAGGAGAGCGCCCCCAGCCCCTGGAGTGCATCGCCGGCCAGGAACTGGCCGGTCAGCAG
>RFHK01000014.1 GCA_003695825.1 Gammaproteobacteria bacterium
CCTGCGGGTCTCGCGCTCCTTCTCGGCGAGCGCATACCGGTCGGCGATCGAGCCCCGCAGTGCCCGGTGATAGTCCAGGGCCACGGAGGTGATCATGACTAGGTAAACCAGGATCAGTGCCCCCATGGCCGGCCCCACGCCCCCGGTGCGGACCAGGAGCACCAGGGCCACCGGCAGCATCAGGGCATAGGGATAGAAGAGCACCAGCCGAAGGTCGACCGCCAGCGAGGGTATGGCGCCGGCCGTGATCCCGGCCAGTACGAAGGCGATGAAGAGCTGCTGGGTGGGCGCGGCATTCCACATGAACAGGGGCACGGTCGCGCTCCAGGCGAAGGCCATGGCGAGGGCCCCCCACCGGAAGCTGCGCTGCCAGAGATGCGGGGGGCGGTAGTCGGGACGGCGCCGCCAGCGGTGGCCCTGCCGGATCCGGGCGAGCGCGATCAGGACCACCAGGGTCCACCACCCGATCAATGCCCCCTTCCCGGCGTGCGACCAGAGCCCCGCCGCCAGGCCGGTGGCCACGATCACCACGGCCTGCATCGACCGCTGCAGGTTGTCGAACAGCAGTTGCAGGAGATCGCGTTGGAGCGCCTCCGGCGCCATCGCATCCTGGCGGGGTATGGTGGAGTGCCGTGGCGCGCTCGAGTCTTCTGGCATGGCCGGTACCTGGGTGGCGGAAACCCTGTGGGGCACCGGCGGTATCGGGCAGGCCGGCACCTCGTCCTTGCCGCGCCGGCCCAGGGGCCGGGTCCCCCTGCCCCTGCTATCGGCGCGACCGGGACAGACCTTGATCCCTGGCGCCGCGGCTTCTCCCCTCACTCCCCGGCCGCGTATTCCACCGCCACGGCGTCCTCGCCGGCCAGCTCGCGCAGGCGGAGGAGGAGCTCGTCGGCCGGGTGCACCCGCCAGTCCGCACCCAGGCGCAGCCGGGCCCGGGCCCGGCCGTTGCGGTAGTCGAGCCAGACCGGGCATCGCCCCTCCCGGTAGGGTTCGAGCACGCGGGCCAGCTCCCGGGCGAAGCCGTTGGCGGCCCGGTGTGCGTCGAGGCGGATCACCAGCCCCCGCGCCCGCTGGGCGCGCGCCTCGACCATGTCGAGCACTTCCTCGGCCGTGAGCTGGTTGGCCCCGGAGTAGTCGTCGAGCGCGAGCGTGCCGCGGATCACCAGGATGCGATCCCGCGCGACGAGGTGCCGGGCCTGTTCGAAGACCTCGGGGAAGATGCGCACCTCCAGGCGCGCCGTGCGGTCGTCCAGGGTGAGGAAGGCCATGCGCCCGCGGCGCGTGTTGCGGATGCGCAGCGCGATGACCAGCCCGGCGACGGTCACCGTTCTCTCGCGCTCGCGACCCGTGGCAGGGAGGTCGAGCGCGGCGAGCGCCGCCAGGCGTCCGGTCACGAGGTGCTCGAGCTCGCCCTCGTAGCGCGCGATCGGGTGACCGGTGAGGTAGAGCCCGAGGGTGTCCTTTTCCCCCTGCAGGCGCGTCCGGTCGTCCCATTCCGGGAATGTCTCCAGTGCCAGCGGCGGTTCCGGCACATCGGCCTCGTCCATGCCGAACAGGTCGTTCTGTCCCAGGCCCCGGTCGCGGCTGTGCTGTTCGGCCAATTGCAGGGCCATGGGCAGGTGTTGCATCAGGGTGTGCCTGTTGCGCCCCAGCGGGTCCATGGCGCCCGAGCGGATGAGCGCCTCGATCACGCGGCGGTTGACGCGGCGCAGGTCCACGCGGCGGCAGAAGTCGAACAGGTCCCGGAAGGGCCCGCCTTGTTCCCTTTCCTCGAGGATGGCCTCGATGGCGGACTGCCCCACCCCCTTGATCGCGCCCAGCCCGTAGAGGATCTCCTCCCCCTGGGCGACGAAGCGGTACCCCGATCGGTTGATGTCGGGCGGCACCACGCCGAGCCCCAGGTCGCGGCACTCGTCGATCAGGGTGACCACCTTGTCGGTGTTGTCCATGTCGGAGGACAGCACCGCCGCCATGAAGGCCGCCGGATAATGGGCCTTGAGCCAGGCGGTCTGGTAGGAAACCAGCGCGTAGGCCGCCGAGTGCGACTTGTTGAAGCCGTAGCCGGCGAACTTCTCCATGAGGTCGAAGATGTAGGTGGCCGTGGCCTCGTCCACGCCGCGCTCGGTGGCGCCGGAGACGAAGATGGCGCGCTGCTTGGCCATCTCCTCGGGCTTCTTCTTGCCCATCGCGCGGCGCAGCAGGTCGGCACCGCCCAGGGTATAGCCGGCCAGGACCTGGGCGATCTGCATCACCTGTTCCTGGTAGAGGATGACGCCATAGGTGGGCTTGAGGATGGGTTCCAGCCTGGGGTGCGGGTACTCGACCTTCTGGCGTCCGTGCTTGCGGTTGATGAAGTCGTCCACCATGCCCGACTGCAGCGGCCCGGGCCGGAACAGGGCCACCAGGGCCACGATGTCCTCGAAGGTGTCCGGCTGCAGGCGGCGGATCAGGTCCTTCATGCCCGAGGACTCGAGCTGGAAGACGGCCGTGGTGCGGCACTCCTTGAGCAGGCGGAAGGTGGCCTCGTCGTCGAGCGGGATGCGGGAGATGTCGACCGGAGGCTCGCCCCGCGCGGTGCGCTCGGCGTTGATGGTCTTGAGCGCCCAGTCGATGATGGTCAGCGTGCGCAGACCGAGGAAGTCGAACTTGACCAGGCCCACGGCCTCGACGTCGTCCTTGTCGAGCTGGGTGACCAGGCTGGTGCTGCCCTCTTCGCAGTAGATCGGCGTGAACTCCGTCAGGCGCCTGGGCGAGATCACCACGCCGCCGGCGTGCTTGCCGGCGTTGCGCGCCAGGCCCTCGAGGGACTTCGCCATCTCGATGATGGCGGCGACCTCCTCGTCCTCCTCGACCAGTTTTCGCAGGTCCTCTTCCTGTGCCAGCGCCTTGTCCAGCGTCATGCCCACCTCGAAGGGGATGAGCTTGGCGATCCTGTCCACGAAACCGTAGGGATGGCCCAGCACGCGGCCCACGTCGCGGACCACGGCCTTGGCGGCCATGGAGCCGTAGGTGATGATCTGCGAGACCCGGTCGCGGCCGTAGCGCTCGGCCACGTACTCGATCACCTCGTCGCGCCGCTCCATGCAGAAGTCGACGTCGAAGTCGGGCATGGAGACGCGCTCGGGGTTGAGGAAACGCTCGAAGAGCAGGTCGTAGGCCAGGGGATCGAGGTCGGTGATGGTCAGCGCGTAGGCCACCAGGGAACCGGCACCGGAGCCGCGCCCCGGCCCCACCGGCACACCGTTGGCCTTCGCCCACTGGATGAAGTCGGCCACGATCAGGAAGTAGCCCGGGAAACCCATCTGGACGATGACGTCGAGCTCGCGTTCCAGGCGTTCCCGGTAGGGGGCCACCCTCGCCTCCCGGTCCGGGGTGTCGGGCGGGAAGTGCACCGCCAGGCGGCGTTCCAATCCTTCACGCGCCTGGCGGCGAAAGTATTCCTCCAGGGTCAGGCCTTCCGGGACGGGAAAATCCGGCAGGTGGTACTTGCCCAGGGTGAGCTGGTAGTTGCAGCGGCGGGCGATCTCGACGCTGTTCTCGAGCGCCTCCGGGACGTCCGCGAACAGCGCCGCCATCTCTTCAGGGGTGCGCAGGTACTGCTGGTCGCTGTACTCGCGCGGGCGGTGCGGATCGTCGAGGGTCCGTCCCTCGTGGATGCAGACCCGCACCTCGTGGGCCTCGAACTCCTCCGGTCGCAGGAAACGCACGTCGTTGGTGGCCACCACCGGGACGCCGAACCTCGCCGCCAGGGCCACGCTTCCGCTATTGCAGGCGGCCTCGCCGGGGCGCCCGGTCCGCTGCAGCTCCAGGTAGAAACGGTCCGGGAAGTGCGCCAGCCAGCGCTGCAGACGGCGCTCGGCGAGGGCCTCGTTGCCCGCGACCAGGGCCGCGCCCACGTCGCCTCGCCGACCCCCGGAGAGCGCGATCAGGCCCTCGGTGCACCCTTCGAACCAGGCCGGATCCACCATGGGCTTGCCGCGGTGCTGCCCCTCCAGGTAGGCGCGCGAGAGCAGCTCGGCGAGGTTGAGGTAGCCGGTGCGATCCTGGCACAGCAGCACCAGCTCGTGGGGCGTGAGCGGGTCGTCCGGGTTGGCCACCCAGAGGTCGGCCCCGAGGATCGGCTTGATGCCGGCTGCCAGCGCCGCCCGGTAGTGCTTGACCATGGCGAACAGGTTGTTGCGGTCGGTGACCGCGACCGCCGGCATGCCTGCCTCCGCCACGGCCTGCATCAGCGGCTTGATGCG
>RFHK01000015.1 GCA_003695825.1 Gammaproteobacteria bacterium
CAACGGCCGCCATTCCGGGCTGTGCGGCCAGGCCCCTTCCGACTATCCCGAGATGGCCGAGTACCTCGTCGAGATCGGCATCGACTCCATGAGCCTCAACCCCGACACCGTGCTCGCCACCACGAAGCACGTGCTCGAAGTCGAGAAGCGGTTGAAAAGATAAGCGGGATTTCAGGTGAGCCGGCAACCCGTAATTTCCTGATCCAGGACACAGAGGACACTGAGTCACAGAGTACACAGAGGGTCGTTTTCCTCGTAAACCTGGTGATATGGGACATGGTGGATCAGGAAACCCGGGTCTGTCTCTGTGCCCTCTGTGCCTCCGTGCTCTCCGTGTTTCGTAACGTAAACCCCAGGCAGTCTAAAAGATGGCAATGATCATCACGGCAACGGACTTTGGTTTCGAGGGGCCCTACCTGGGGCAGATGAAGGCGGTGCTGCTGCGCGAGGCCCCGGGCGTGCCGGTACTCGACCTGATCGCGGACCTGCCCGCCTTCGAAGTGCGCGCCGCGGCGCACCTGCTGGCCGCGGCCATCCACGACCTGCCCCAGGACGCCGTCGTGCTCGGCGTCGTGGACCCCGGCGTGGGCACCGAGCGGGGGGCCTGCGTGGTACAGGCCGACGGGCGCTGGTTCGTGGGGCCGGACAACGGCCTGTTCGACGTGCTCGCCGCCCGCGCCGACCGGCTCGCCTGGTGGAACCTCGACTGGCGCCCGGAGCGCCTCTCCAACAGCTTCCACGGCCGGGACCTGTTCGCCCCCGTGGCCGCCCGCATCGCCCGGGGCGAACCCGTCCCCGGCACGCCCGTCGACCCCGCCGGGCGCCTGGATCCCGCCGCCGGCGCCGACTGGCCGGCCGTGGTCTACGCCGACCGCTTCGGCAACCTCATGACCGGCCTGCGCGCCGCCTTCGTGCCGCGCGAGGCCGTGGTGCGCGCGGGCGGGGTGGAGCTGCACTATGCCCGCACCTTCGGCGCCGTGCCCGTGGGCGCGGCCTTCTGGTACGAGAACGCCCTCGGGCTGGTGGAGCTCGCCGTCCACCGGGGCAGCGCCCGGGCCCGCCTCGGCCTGGCCGTCGGCGACCCGGTCGAGGTACTGCCGGAGCAGGCAAGCCGGTGAATGACATGACAAAAGCCTGCTTCCCTGCCGGAACCTGTCATTCCACGAAAATGTGAACCCTGCCACGAATTGGTCAAACAATCCCATCTATCTTCCTCCATAAGCAAACGTATCAGCAGATTCGAATACACCAATGCAGGCGCATGCCTTGCGTGGTGCAGTACGAGGAGGAAGATCCCATGGGCACGCACATCCTTCGCCGAGGCCTCCGGGCCGCCTTCCTGGGCTGGTTCACCCTGTGGTTGTCCGGCTGCGGCGGGGGCGGCGGGGCCGCGTCCGAGGCCGGTGCCGGGCTCGCCGTGCTGCGCGGCACGGTGCCGGGCACCCTCATCGAGGCCTTCGACGAGGCCGGGCACCGCTACGCCACCCACTCGGTGCACAACGGCACCGCGCGCCATCCCTTCCGCCTGGAGCTGCCGGCCGGACGCACCTACCGGTTGCGCATGACCACCAACGAGGGCACCCCCGACGAGGTGAGTACCTGGATCGCCCTGCCGGACTCGGCCGGCAACGCGCACCTGCGCATCCGCATCGACCGGGCGGGGACCGTCGACCTGGGCCATGTGCCCCTGCCCACCACGCGCAGCGCCGTGGCGCACCAGCGGCACCATGCCGAGTCCGACCGCGCCTTCGTGCTGGACGCCCCCATGGTGCTCCACAGCGCACGCGTCGACGACCACGGGCGCCTGTCGCCCACCGGCGGGACGGCCTACGCCGAGGACGACGGGGAAGGCGAAGGCGAGGATGATGCGGGGGGTACCTACGCCGGCGGGGGCGGCGGTGGCAGCACCGTGACCCCGGCCGCCTACCGCATCTTCGGGTTCAACGACCTCGGCATGCACTGCGCGGACCTCGACTATTCCGTCTTCAGCACCCTGCCGCCCTTCAACGTGATGCACGCCCAGGTGGTGCAGGTGGGCAGCCCGCCGCGCCTGCTCGACGATACGCAGGTGAAGGTGCGCTACCTGGCCGCCCGGGACGCCTCCGGTTCCATCAACACCACCAGCCAGAACGGCCCGGTGTGGAAGACCAACTTCTGGGACCGGGATCCGGCCACCGGCCGGCGCTACGTCGACGAGCTCTTCGGGCTCGACGTCCAGCCCGACGTGGGCCTGCTGGGGCAGAAGATGCCCGGCTTCGCCCAGCCCTTCGTGGCCAACGATCCCATGGACTTCAACGTCTTCGACCCGGCGCACGACTGGTTCTCGGCCCCCGGCATCCCGCTGGTGCCGGTCGACGACAACGGCCAGGTCAACGCCTACCCGCTCATGGAGGTCCAGGCGGTGGACAAGGCCACCGGCAGCGTGCTGGCCACCGGCCGCGTGGTGACGCCCGTCTCCGCCGAGTCGCGCTGTGAGAACTGCCACGCCCTCGGTGCAGTGGGGGCCGATCCCCAGCGGCACCCGAACGTGAACTTCGTCTTCCCGGCCGACATCAACGACCCCAACAGCGTGCGCAAGGCAGCCAAGATCAACATCCTGCGGCTGCACGACGCCCTGGAGGGCACCGACCTCGACCACCAGCGGCCCGTGCTCTGCGCCAGCTGCCACTACTCCGCCGCACTGGACCTGGCCGGTACCGGCCCCAACGCCCGCCAGCGCGGCCTGCCCAGCCTCTCGGCGGCCATCCACCGCTTCCACGGCGAGCAGGTGGACCCGGCCACCGGCCAACCGCTCTTCCCGGCCTCGGCCCCGATGGAGCAGACCTGCTACCAGTGCCATCCCGGCAAGCAGACCCGCTGCCTGCGCGGGGCCATGGGCGGTGCCGGCATCCAGTGCCAGGACTGCCACGGCGGCATGCTCGCCGTGGGCGGCAAGTACCCGCTGCGCGCCGGCGGCAGCCTCGACGGCACCCACGACGGCCAGCCGCGCCGGCCCTGGAAGGACCTGCCCCGCTGCCAGTCCTGCCACACGGGCGATGCGCTCGACCACCAGGGCACGCGCCTGCGCCTGCGCGTGGCCTACGACCCGGCCGATCCCGCGGCCAGCCCGCGCCTGGCGACCAACCGCCGCTTCGCCGAGCAGCCCGGCACCCTCTACCGCGACAGCCACGGCCACGGGGGGCTGGCCTGCGAGGCCTGCCACGGCTCCACCCATGCCGTCTGGCCCAACGCCAACCCCCAGGCCAACGACAACGTCACCGCGCG
>RFHK01000107.1 GCA_003695825.1 Gammaproteobacteria bacterium
CGAACCCGCGGCATGATCCGACTCGAGGGGGTCCGCAAGCGCTTCGGCCGCGCGACGGTCCTCGACGGGATCGACCTGCGCATCGCGCGCGGGGACCGGGTGGCCCTGGTGGGCTCCAACGGTGCCGGCAAGACCACCCTGATCCGCTGCCTGCTGGGAGAATATCTCCACGAGGGCCGCATCACCATCCAGGGCCTGGAACCGCGTGCCCACCGCACCGAGGTTCTCAAGCGGGTCGGCTTCGTGCCCCAGAGCTCGCCGCCGCTGAAGATGCCGGTGGGACGGCTCATCGCGTTCGCCGCCGGCGTCAGCGATGCCGATCCCGCCGGCATGAAGGCCGTCGCCGCCCGCCTCGGGCTGGACGTCGGCGCCCTGGCCCACCAGCCCTTCAACCGCCTCTCCGGCGGCATGAAACAGAAGCTCCTGATCAGCATCGCCCTGGGCCGGGAGTGTGACCTGCTGGTGCTCGACGAGCCGGCCGCCAACCTCGACCCCGAGGCGCGCCATGCCTTCTTCGCGCTGCTCGCCGAGCGCCAGGAGACCGCGGCCATGCTCATCTCCAGCCATCGCCTCGACGAGGTGGCCGCGCTGGTCAACCGGGTGATCGAGCTCGACCAGGGAAGGGTGGTGCTCGACGACCACGTGGCCGACCAGGTCGACATCGACAGCAGGCTGGCGGCCGAGGTGGTGCTGACCCGGACGGAAGCGGCCTTCGCCCGGACCATCCAGGGCTGGGGCTTCGTCTCCGACGATGGCCTGCACTGGCGGGGGCAGGTGGCCGGGCCGGACCGGCTGCGCTTCCTGGGGGTGCTCTCGCGCTATGCCGCCCTCCTGGACGCCGTCCGTTTCGAGGTGATCCCCCCCGCATCGACCAGGGAGACTGCGACATGAGGCGTTCGTCGTGGCTGCTGCCGTGGCTGCTGCTCGTCGTGCTCGCCGCCTGCTCGCGCGCACCCCAGACCGGGCCCGTGCCCATCCGCTGGGATCGCGAGGTGTGCACGCGCTGCCGGATGGCCATCAGCCGGCCCCAGTTCGCGGCCGAGGTGCGTGGCCCGGCCCGCAGGGGAGGCACGCGGGTCTGGAAGTTCGACGACATCGGTTGCGCCGTGCTCTGGCTCGAGCAACAGCCCTGGAAGGACGACCCCCGCGTGGAGATCTGGGTGGCCGATCGGCACGACGGTCACTGGATCGATGCGCGCAAGGCCTGGTACGTGCCGGTCACCCACTCGCCCATGGGCTACGACCTGGGGGCCCAGGAACGACCGGCCCCCGGGGCCCTGGACTTCCAGGCCGCGGTACGCCGCATCCACCGCGTCGAGGCCGGGGTGCACCGCCATCGTGGACGGCCCCCCGGTACGGCCGCGCACGCCGGCGGGGAGGGCCACTGAGGCATGCGCCACCTGCTGCTCACCGCCTGGGCGGACATCACCGAGTCCCTGCGCTCGCGCTGGTTCGCGGTCTACACGCTGGTCTTCGGCGGCATCATCGTGGGCCTGTTCGTCACCGGCCTGACGGAATCGCGCATCCTGGGTTTCACCGGCTTGTCGCGCGTGCTGGTCACCTACATCGAGATCACCATGGCCATCCTGCCGGTGTTCGTGCTCGTCACCACCGTGCGCTCCGTGGCCGGGGACCGCGAGGCCGGCATCTTCGAGTACATGCTCTCGCTGCCGGTGGCCCTGTCGGTGTGGTACTGGGGCAAGTTCGTCGGCCGTTTCCTGGTCGTGTACCTGCCGGTACTGCTGGCGATGGGGCTCGGCATCGCCTGGGGCGTGGCGCGCGGCGCCGCCATTCCCTGGACGCAGGTGACCTACTACACCGGCTTCCTCTTCTCGCTGGCGCTCTGTTTCCTGGGACTCGGCATGCTCATCTCCTCGCTGGCGCGTACCTCCGACGTCGCCATCGGCGCCGCCTTCATCCTCTGGCTGTTCCTGCTCCTGTTCATGGACCTCATCCTGCTCGGTGTGCTCGTCCGCGGCGGCCTGGCCCCGGAGGGCGTCATCGCCATCGCGCTCGCCAACCCCCTGCAGGTGTTCCGCACCGCCACCATGATGCTCTTCGATCCCCAGCTGGTGCTCCTGGGCCCGTCCGCCTACGTCATCCTGGACCACTTCGGCCATACCGGTTACCTGCTCTGGGCGCTCTTCTATCCCGCCCTGCTGGGCCTGGCCGCGGCCGGCACGGGGTACGTGCTCTTTCGCCGTGGCGACCTGCCCTGAGGCCGTGTTCGAATTTCGATCGCCCCCGTACGCGCCGATGGCCCACGTCGCACGGGCTTGAAGACGCCGCGCCCGTGCGCCATGCTCCCACCCCATGGTCTCGACCTTCCAGCTCCGGCGGGCCGTTCGCGTCCTCCAGGTCGGCGGCCTGGTCGCCTGCCCGACCGAGGCGGTCTACGGCTTGCATTGTGACCCCCTCGACCCCGGGGCGGTGTGGCACCTGCTTCGAATCAAGGGGCGTTCGCTGCGGCAGGGCTTCATCCTGGTGGCGGCCGACGCGGCCATGCTGACGCCCTGGCTGGCTCCCCTGTCGCCGGCAGCCCGGCGACGGCTGGCCGCGGCCTGGCCGGGCCCGGTGACCTTCGTCTGCCCGGCGGCCCCCTGGGTACCGGCCTGGCTCCGCGGGGCACACCCGGGGCTCGCCGTGCGGGTGACGGCCCACCCGGTGCTGGGGGCGCTCTCGCGCGGTTTCGGCGGCCCCCTGGTCTCCACCAGCGCCAATCCCTCCGGGCGGCCGCCGGCACGCACCCCCCTCGGCGTCCGGCGCTACTTCGACGCCCGGGTCGATGTTATCCTGCACGGGCCGCTGGGCGGTGCGGACCGGCCCACCGAGATCCGGGACGTGCGAGACGGCCGGGTCCTGAGGCGGTAGACGACCACGGAGGCAGGATGGAACCGGACATCGAGGCCGTGAAGGCCTGGCTCCTGCGGTTGCAGGACGAGATCACCGCGGCGTTCGAGGCCCTCGACGGGAAGGCCTTCCGCGAGGATGCCTGGCAGCGCGAGGGCGGCGGTGGCGGTCGAACCCGGGTGCTGGAGGAAGGGGCGGTCTTCGAGAAGGCCGGCGTCAACTATTCGTTCGTCACCGGCGCCTCCCTGCCGCCCTCGGCCACGGCGGCCCGGCCCGAGCTGGCCGGTCGCCGTTTCGCCGCCACCGGCGTCTCGCTCGTCGTGCATCCGCGCAACCCCTATGTCCCCACATCGCACATGAACGTGCGTTTCTTTCTCGCCGAGAAGCCCGGCGCCGAGCCCGTCTGGTGGTTCGGCGGCGGCTTCGACCTCACGCCCTACTACGGTTTCGAGCAGGACTGCGAGCACTGGCACCGCGAGGCCTGGCGCGCCTGCCGGCCCTTCGGGGAAGACGTCTATCCACGCTTCAAGCGCTGGTGCGACGAGTATTTCTTTCTGAAACACCGGAACGAGCCGCGGGGGATCGGGGGGATCTTCTTCGACGACCTCAACGAATGGGGCTTCGAACGCTGTTTCGCGTTCCTGCGCGCGGTGGGCGAGGCCTACTTGCCGGCCTACCTGCCCATCGTCGAGCGGCGCCGCTCCATGGAGTGGGGGGAACGTGAGCGCAACTTCCAGCTGTACCGGCGCGGACGTTACGTGGAATTCAACCTGGTCTATGACCGCGGCACCCTGTTCGGCCTGCAGACGGGCGGTCGCACCGAGTCCATCCTCATGTCCCTGCCGCCGCAGGCGAACTGGCGCTACGACTGGCACCCGGAACCCGGAACCGAGGAGGCGCGCCTGTACGAGGTGTTTCTCCGCCCCCGTGACTGGCTGGGCGGCTGGGCCGAGCAACCACCACCCCGGAAGGGCAGCGACCAAGAAGAGGAGACAGGATGAGAAAGTGGCAATGCATCGTCTGTGGTTTCATCTACGATGAGGCCGCCGGGCTACCGGAGGAGGGCATTCCCCCGGGGACCCGGTGGGAAGACATCCCGGACGACTGGGTCTGTCCCGAGTGCGGGGCCGGCAAGGAAGACTTCGAGATGATCGAGATCACATGACCGCCCGGGGACCGCTCGTCGTCCTGGGCACCGGGCTGGCGGGATACACCCTGGCCCGGGAGTTCCGCAAGCGCGACCGGGAGCGCCCGCTGGTGATGGTCACGCGGGACGACGGCTGCTACTACTCCAAGCCGATGCTCTCCAACGCCATCGCCCAGGGCAAGACACCGGATGCCTTGTGCCTCGCCACGGCGGAAAAGCAGGCCGAGGCCCTCGATGCCCGCATCCTCACCCGGGTCGAGGCCGTGCGCATCGACCGCCAACGGCAGCACGTGGAGGTCGACGGCGAGTCGATCGCCTACGGTGACCTGGTGCTCGCCATCGGCGCCGAGCCGATCCGCCTGCCCATCGAGGGTGAGGGCGCCGACGCGGTGCTCACGGTCAACGACCGGCTCGACTACGCCCGCTTCCGTGAACGGCTGCAGCCGGGCATGGAAGTGACCCTGATCGGCGCCGGGCTGATCGGCTGCGAATTCGCCGACGATCTGGCGGCCGGCGGCTGGCGGGCCCGCGTGGTCGACATCGGCCGCCATCCGCTGGGTCGCCTGGTGCCTACCGCACTCGGCCAGGCGCTGGCCGAGACGCTGGCGGGGAAGGGGGTGACCTGGCACTTCGAGGATGCGGTCGTGCGCATCGAGCGGGACGGCCACAGGTTGCGCATCCACACCCGCGAAGGCGCGCGCTGGACCACCGACCTGGTGCTCTCCGCGGTCGGGCTTCGACCGCGCACCGAGCTGGCCGCAGCGGCCGGGCTGGCGGTGGGCCGGGGCATCCGGGTGGACCGCCTGCTGCGCACCTCGGATCCGCATGTTTGGGCGCTGGGCGACTGTGCCGAGGTCGAGGATCTGGTGCTGCCCTTCGTCATGCCGCTGATGAACGCCGCCCGTGCCCTCGGGGCCACCCTGGCCGGGGAACCGACCCCGGTGCGCTACCCGGCCATGCCGGTGGTGGTCAAGACCCCCGACTATCCCCTGGTGGTCTGCCCGCCCCGGCCGGGCTGGCACTGCGAATGGCGCCTCGCCGCACGCCAGGGGCACGACATCGAGGCGCATTGCCTCGACCCGGAAGGCACCTTGCGTGGCTTTGCCCTCGGTGGTGCGGCCACCCAGAAAAAGCAGGTGCTGGCGAAGGCGGTGCCGGACTGGCTCGCCTGACCGCGCGGCTTGCGCTGGGCGCGGGCGGGCGTCAAAATAGCCGACGCATTCCGATCGGCGCCCGTAGCTCAGCTGGATAGAGCGTTGGCCTCCGGAGCCAAAGGTCAGAGGTTCGAATCCTCTCGGGCGCGCCATCCGCTCCGCTCCTGCCGCGCCCACACTTCGGATTTCCAGCCCTTCCGGGCGTTCGCCGGGCTGCGTTCGTCCACCGGACGAACGGTCCCGGCTCACCCTCTCGGGCGCGCCATCC
>RFHK01000108.1 GCA_003695825.1 Gammaproteobacteria bacterium
CCGGTGCCCTGCCAGTCGAGCATCTCGTCGCGTGCCCGCGCGAGCACGGGCTCCGGCAACATCGCCGGTCCGGCGCTGAAATTGTATACGCGTGTCATTTCTCGTTACCTCTTCTCTGAGTGAGGAGTGAGGAGTGAGGAGTGAGGGGTGAGGCGTGGGGGTGAAAACCTCGATAGCCACGGAATCACACGGAAGCTCACGGAGAAACGACCGGTATTCACGGCGCCACGAGATATGCTGCGTGTTTCAGTGTGCTTCCGTGGCGATACCCTGTAACTCCCTCACACCTCACACCTCACACCTCACACCTCACACCTCACGCCTCACGCCTCACCCCTCACCCCTCACTCTCAACGATCGCCTCGATGCCGACGAGCCGATCGCCCTCGCCGAGCCGGATCAGGCGCACGCCCTGGGTGTTGCGGCCCATGCGCGAGATCCCGGACACCCGCAGGCGCACCAGGGTACCGGTCTCGGAGATGAGCATCACTTCGTCGCGCTCCCGCACCTGCACGGCACCGACCACGTTGCCGTTGCGCGTCGTGGTCTGGATGGAGATCACGCCCTGGCCGCCACGCCGGTGCACGGGATAGGCGGCGACCGGGGTACGCTTGCCATAACCGTTCTCCGTGGCCGTGAGGATGTCGCCCTCGTCGACGATCACCAGGCTGATCACCCGGTGCCCCGGGGGCAGGCGAATACCGCGCACGCCGGCGGCGGCCCGTCCCATCGGCCGCACCTCGTTCTCGTGGAAACGGATGGCCTTGCCGGCATCGGTGAACAACATCACGTCGCGGGTGCCGTCGGTGCGTTCCACGTCGACCAGCTCGTCGTCCGCCCGCAGCTCGAGCGCGATGATGCCGGTCGAACGGGGGCGCGAGAAGGCGGCCAGCGGCGTCTTCTTCACCGTGCCGTTGGCCGTGGCCATGAAGACGAACTCGTCCTCGCGAAATTCCCGCACCGGCAGCACGGCATGGATGGATTCCCCCGGTTCGAGGGTGAGCAGGTTGACGATGGGCTTGCCGCGTGCCCCGCGGCCGGCCTGCGGCAGCCGATAGACCTTGAGCCAATAGACCTTGCCCAGGCTGCTGAAACACAGCAGGGTGTCGTGGGTGCTGGCGATGAAGAGCTTCTCGATGAAGTCCTCCTCCCGGACGCTGGCGGCCGTCTTGCCCCGCCCGCCCCGGTGCTGGGCGCGGTATTCGCTGATCGGCTGGGCCTTGACATAGCCGAGGTGGGACAGGGTGACGACCACCTCCTCGTCGAGGATGAGATCCTCGAGCGTGAGATCGGCCTCGTCCTCGCGGATCTCGGTCCGGCGCGCATCGCCGAACCGTTCCTTGACTTCCAGTAGCTCGTCGCGGATGACCTGCATGAGGCGGTCGGGATCGTTGAGAATCGCCAGCAGCTCGTCGATGCGTTCGAGCAGCGTGCGGTACTCGTCGAGGATCTTGTCCTGCTCCAGGCCGGTGAGCTGGTGCAGGCGCAGGTCGAGGATGGCCTGGACCTGGGCCTCGGAGAGCCGGTAGCCCGCCTCGCCGAGACCGTATTCCGGCGGCAGCCCGTCCGGGCGCGAGGCGGCGGCACCCGTGCGCTCCAGCATGGAGACCACCATGCCGGGCGGCCAGGTACGGGCCAGCAGGGCATCCCGGGCCTCGGCTCGGCTGGGTGCGTTGCGGATGAGCGCGATGACCTCGTCGATGTTCGCCAGCGCCACGGCCAGACCCTCGAGGACGTGCGCCCGCTCGCGGGCCTTGCGCAGGTCGAACACCGTGCGGCGGGTGACCACGTCGCGCCGGTGGCGGAGGAAGGCCTCCAGCAGGGACTTGAGATCGAGCAGCCGGGGCCGGCCATCGACCAGGGCGACCATGTTCACCCCGAACACGGTCTGCATCTGGGTGTGCTGGTACAGATTGTTGAGCACGACCTCGGCCACCTCGCCCCGCTTGAGCTCGATGACCACGCGCATGCCTTCCTTGTCGGACTCGTCGCGCAGCGAGGCGATGCCCTCCAGCTTCTTGTCCTTGACCAGCTCGGCGATGCGTTCCAGCAAGCGTGCCTTGTTGACCTGGTAGGGCAGCTCGGTGATCACGATGGCCTGGCGGCCGCGCTCGTCGTCCTCGATCTCGGTCCGGGCGCGCACCACCACCCGCCCCCGGCCGGTCAGGTAGGCCTCGCGGATACCGCGGCGGCCGTGGATGATGCCCGCCGTGGGGAAATCGGGACCGGGCAGGTGGCGCATCAGCCCGGCGACGTCGATGTCGGGGTCGTCGATCAGGGCCACGCAGGCGTCGATCACCTCGCCGAGGTTGTGCGGCGGGATGTTGGTGGCCATACCCACGGCGATGCCCGCCGCACCGTTGACCAGGAGGTTGGGGATACGGGTCGGGAAGACCGCGGGTTCGGTCTCGGACTCGTCGTAGTTGGGGACGAAGTCGACCGTCTCCTTGTCGATGTCGGCCAGCAGCTCGTGCGCGATGCGGCTCATGCGCACCTCGGTGTAACGCATGGCCGCCGGTGCGTCGCCGTCGATCGATCCGAAGTTGCCCTGCCCGTCGATCAGCATGTAGCGCAGCGAAAAGGGCTGGGCCATGCGCACGATGGTGTCGTAGACCGCCGTGTCCCCGTGAGGATGGTATTTACCGATGACGTCGCCCACCACGCGCGCGGACTTCTTGTAGGGCTTGTTCCAGTCGTTGCCCAGCTCGCTCATGGCATAGAGGACCCGCCGGTGCACGGGCTTGAGGCCGTCCCGGACGTCGGGCAGCGCCCGTCCCACGATCACGCTCATGGCGTAATCGAGGTAGGACTGCTTCATCTCGTCCTCGAGATTGACGGGCTGGACTTCCCTGGCGATGGTGGATTCGGGCATGCGTCTCCTGGCCGGTGCATTCGTGTGAACCTGACCGCCTGCCCCGCAGCGTCACGGAGCGGCGAGCAGCGGCGGCATTCTAGCACATCCGTGTGCAGGGCCGTGGCGGCGAACGTGGATCCTGCGCGCGCTCAGGGCGCCTGGTGGGCTAGAGCAGGGAAGCGACGCCGCCCCGCTCCGCGGGCCGCTCCACGACCCCCCGCTCGGTGACGATGGCGTCGACCAGCTGCGCCGGGGTCACGTCGAAGGCCGGGTTCCAGGCCCCGGCCCCTTCCGGGGCCACCGCCCGGCCGGCACACCCGAGCACCTCGGCCGGGGCGCGCGTCTCGATGGGAATGGCACTGCCGTCCTTCGCCTGCGGATCGATGGTGGAGGTGGGTGCCACGACCATGAACCGGGCACCGAAATGCCGGGCGAGCACGGCCAGGTTGCAGGTACCCACCTTGTTGGCCACGTCCCCGTTGGCCGCGATGCGGTCCGCCCCCACGACGACCCACTGTACCCGGCCGCTGCCCAGCAGGCTGGCCGCCGCCCCTTCGACGACGAGAGTGACCGGGATGCCGTCCTGCACCAGCTCCCAGGCCGTCAGCCGGCTCCCTTGCAACCAGGGACGCGTCTCGTCGGCGTAGACCGTGCCCACCTGGCCGCGCTGCCACAGGGTGCGCACCACCCCCAGGGCGGTCCCGAACCCCCCCGTGGCCAGGGAACCGGTATTGCAATGGGTCAGCACGCCCGCGACCGACCCGATGAGTTCGGCGCCGAGGGCGCCCATGCGCCGGTTGGCGGCGATGTCCTCCTCGTGCAGGGCACGGGCTTCTTCCAGCAAGGCAGGCTCGGGGTCGCCGGTGATGCCCGCGAACCGGCCGCGCAGGCGATCGAGCGCCCAGAACAGGTTCACGGCCGTGGGACGGGCGGCGGCGAGCGCCTGCAGGGCCGGCTCGATGGCCTCCCGCCAGGCCTCCCCGGCCCGTCGCCAGGCATCGCGGGCCGCGAGCACCACGGCGTAGGCCGCCGTGATGCCGATGGCGGGCGCGCCACGGACCACCATGTCGCGGATCGCCTCGGCCACCGAGAAGGCATTGTCATAGGCCAGCCAGTGCTCCTCATGGGGAAGAAGGCGCTGATCGAGAAGATGCAGTCTGCCCCCCTTCCAGTACATGGGGCGAAACGTGTCGTGCATGTTGCGGTGCATGGTATTCCGTTCCATTTTGTTCAATCTGTATCGGGCGATTTCCGCGCGCGAGTGTACTGCCATTCCGGGCGGTTCGGAACGACATGTCTGCCGAAACATGACATCGCTCCGGATTCCGGGCCGTTCAGCTTTCATTCACCCAGCCGGGTGCTATAGTCGCCTCCCAAGGCCGCCACGGCAGAATATCGTGCGGCCCGCGTCGGAGTCATCGTCTTGATGAACAATCTACAGAGGGAAACACAATGATGAAGGGAAAAGCATCTTCACTCGCGCTGGCCGCCGTGCTGGCACTGGGCACTTCGCTGGTACAGGCCGAGGAACTTCCGCCTCGCCTTTGTGCCTTCGTCTATGACTCTTCCGGTCAACTGGTGCGGGACAGCCAGAGCGATTGCGTCCATACCCGCAACTGGACACCGGAACGCGACATCGTGCAATGTAATCCGGCACTGGCGAAAAAGGAGGAACCGAAGCAGGAACCCGTACAGGCCAGGCCGGCTCCGCCTCCGCCGCCCCCGAAGCCGCGCAAGGTCTTCAAGAAGATCACTCTGAGCGCTGGCGCCTACTTCGATGTCAACAGTGCCGACCTCAA
>RFHK01000109.1 GCA_003695825.1 Gammaproteobacteria bacterium
CGCTGGGAGCATCCCGAGCTGGGGCTCCTCTTCCCAGACCGTTTCCTGCAGCCACTGCACGAGGCGGGGCTGATGGGCGAGTTCAACCGCTGGCTCATCCGCCAGGCCCGGACCCAGTGCGAGCAGTGGAAGGCCCAGGGGTTGGAGCTCCAGGTCTCGGTCAACCTCCCGGTCTCGAGCCTGCTCGACGCCCACTTCGTGGCCTGGCTCCACGAGGAGATCGCCCCGGCCATCTGTTCGGGCTGCTTCGTCATCGAGATCACCGAGAACGTGTTCTTCAGCGACCACGCCCGCATCAAGCGGGTCATGGAAGACCTGGTCGAGTGCGGTGTGCGCTTTTCCATCGACGATTTCGGTACCGGGCATTCCTCGCTCAGCCGGTTGCGCAACCTGCCGGTGCACGAGATCAAGATCGACCGCTCGTTCGTGATGGAGATGGACCGCAACCAGGAAGATGCCATCATCGTGCGCTCGACCGTGGAGCTCGCCCGCAATCTCGGGTTGCAGGTGGTCGCCGAGGGCGTCGAGAACGAGACGGCGGCACGGCAGTTGACCGTGCTCGGTTGCGACCTGGCCCAGGGGTATCACTTCTGCAAGCCGGTGCCGGCCGAGGGGTTTCTCGACTGTTGCCGGAAGTGCGACACGCTGGGCGGTTGTGGTCCGGACTGAGCCGCTACCGGCCGGCAGCCGCGCCCTTCACCCCTCGGTGTCCCAGGAATAGGGCAGGGGCAGGATACGGGCCTCGGGCCCGTCGGCGGTGCCGAAGCGCAGGTCCCCCTTCTCGGCGGCCTCGATGCGCAACACGGCGAGGGCCCTGTACCCGCCATCCGGGTGCGGGGCGGCGTCCACGACCGTGCCGGCGGCCTGGTCCGGATCGTCCGGGCTGTACAGGCTGTCACCCGGGGCGGGTTCCCGGCCCTCCGGGATCGAGAGCAGGTACATGCGGCGCTTGAGCTTGCCCAGGTACTGCATGCGCGCGACCACTTCCTGACCCGGGTAGCACCCCTTCTGGAAGCTCACACCGCCCAGGAGGTGCAGGTTCACCATCTGTGGCACGAAGGCCTCGAGCGTCTCCCGGCGGACGACCGGCACCCCGGCCAGGATGCGCAGCAGGCGCCAGACGGGTTCGCCGACCGGGGCGCAGCGCACGTTGAGGACGTCCCACAGCCGCCGTCCCCATTCGGGTGGGCCGTAGAGCTCGAAACGGTGGCCCGAGACCGTGTCCGGCACGCGGATCAGCAGGCAGTCGCCACTGCGCGTGACCTCGTCGACGGCCGCGGGCACCGCGTCGAAGAGGGGGGCGAACTCGGTCTCGATGTCCGGGCCGGCGGCCCCCAGGTGGACGAAGGTCTCGCTGACGTCCTCGATCGTCACCCGGCTGCGCAGCACGAACAGGCGCAGGCGCTGGACGAAGGCGTCCGCGATGTCCCCCGGCATGCTGAGGTAGAAGGTGTCGTCCCGGTGAAAGATGCGGAAGAGGGCGAGCAGCCGGCCCTTGGGCGTGCAGTAGCCGCCGAGGCGCGCGTGCCGCGCATCGACTTCCCGCACGTCGAGGGTGAACTGGTTCTGGAGGAACTCGCGGGCGTCCTCACCGTGCACGGCGATCACGCGTACGTGGGAGAGGTCGGCGAAGACCTTGCCGCTGAGGGCGGCGCGCGACTCGATCTCCGGGTTGCCGAAGGTGACGAGCCGGTCTTCCGCGTCGTATTCCGCCCCGTTGTCGATCAGGAATCGTTTCCACTCGTGCTTCATCTCGTCCTCTCCGTGGGAGCGCCGGTCTCCATTCTACACCCTGCCCGGACCCGCGTATGGGTCGTTGGCATGTTCCCGGGGGCGGTGGTATAACATCGCAAACCCCGAGGAGGAAGTCATGGAGGACAGCGACGACCGGGCCGTGGCACGACCGAGGTTCCTCAACCCGCTCGCCATCCACCTGCCGGTGGGGGCCGTGGCCTCCATCCTCCACCGCCTCTCCGGGATCCTCCTCTTCCTGGCCCTGTTGCCCGCCGCCTGGCTCCTGTCGCTCAGCGTCTCCGGCGAGGCCGGCTTCGCCGCGGCCCGTGCCTTCCTCGGCCTGGCGGGCGTGCGTCTGTTCCTGGGGCTGTTGCTGTGGGCCTTCCTGCACCACTTCCTTGCGGGGATTCGCTTCCTGTTGCTGGATGCCGGCCGCGGCCGTGACCTGGCTGCCGCCCGTCGCCTGGCCTGGCTGGTGAACCTCGGGGCGCCGCTGCTCGCCCTGCTGTGGGTGCTCGCCGGGGGGTGGGGATGAACTTGCTCGCCACGGGGCTGCGGGCCTGGGTGGTGCAACGCGCCACGGCCCTCTATCTCGCGGCCTTCGCGGGCTACGCATTCGTGCAGCTCGCCCGTGCCGGGGTTCCGACCCACGCGGCCTGGCGCGCCTGGCTGGCCGAGCCCGGGCACTGGGTAGCCATGGCCCTGGCCGTCGTCTCCCTGCTGCTCCATGCCTGGGTGGGGATGCGCGACATCGTCTTCGACTACGTTCCCCGCCTGGCCTGGCGCCTGGCCTGCCTGGGCGGCGTGCTGCTGGTGCTGGCGGCCGCCGGGTTGCTCGCCTTCCGGGCCCTGCTGGAGGCGGCCGCATGGGCCTGAGCCTGCCGCGCCGCAAGTTCGATGCCCTGATCATCGGGGCAGGAGGCGGCGGCCTGCGTGCGGCCCTGCAGCTCTCGCGTGCCGAGGCCCACGTGGCGGTGGTGTCCAAGGTGTTTCCCACCCGTTCCCACACGGTGGCCGCCCAGGGCGGGGTCAACGCCGCGCTCGGCAACGTGCTGCCGGACAGCTGGCACTGGCACATGTTCGACACGGTCAAGGGCAGCGACTACCTGGGGGACCAGGACGCCATCGAGTACATGTGCCGTGCCGCGCCCCGCGTGGTCTACGAACTCGAGCACCTCGGTGTGCCCTTCTCGCGGCTCGACGACGGCCGCATCTACCAGCGTCCCTTCGGGGGGCAGAGCCGCGATTTCGGCGGCGAGCAGGCCGCCCGTACCTGTGCCGCCGCCGACCGTACCGGCCACGCCATCCTGCACAGCCTCTACCAGCAGAACCTGCGTGCGCGCACCCACTTCTTCGACGAGCACTTCGCCCTGGACCTGATCCGCGACGAGGAGGGCGCCATCCTGGGTACGGTGGCACTCGACATCGCCACGGGCGAGCTGGTGCTCATCGAGGCCAAGGCGACCCTGCTCGCCACCGGCGGCGCCGGCCAGCTGTTCCGTACCAATACCAATGCGCTGATCAATACCGGGGACGGCATGGCCATGGCGCTCCGGGCCGGGATCCCGCTCGAGGACATGGAATTCTTCCAGTTCCATCCCACCGGCATCGCGGGCAAGGGCATGCTCATCACCGAGGGTGCCCGGGGCGAGGGCGGCTACCTGATCAACAGCGAGGGCGAGCGGTTCATGGAGCGCTATGCGCCGCACGCGAAGGACCTCGCCAGCCGCGACGTGGTCAGCCGGGCCATCGCCATCGAGGTCCGCGAGGGACGTGGCTGCGGCCCGGAGAAGGACCACGTGCTGCTCAAGCTCGACCACCTCGGCGAGGAGGTGATCGCCACCCGCCTGCCCGGCATCCGGGAGATGGTCCGGACCTTCCTGCACATCGACCCGGTCAAGGATCCCATCCCGGTCTACCCCACGGCGCACTACACCATGGGCGGCATCCCGACCAACCGCTTCGGACAGGTGGTGGTGCCCGAGCACCAGGGACCGGAGGAGCCCGTCCCCGGGCTCTATGCCGCCGGCGAGTGTGCCTGCGTCTCCGTGCATGGGGCCAACCGCCTGGGCGGGAATTCCCTGCTCGACATCCTGGTCTTCGGCCGGGCCGCGGCCAACCACATCATCGAGTACCTCCGCGAAAACCGCTATCACCGGCCCCTGCACACGCCGGCCGTGGAGCGCATCCTGGAGCGCCTGGCGCGCTGGGATCGCCGTACCGGCGACGAGCGGGTGGCCGCGATCCGCGCCGATCTCCAACGCGCCATGGAACACTACTGCGGCGTGTTCCGCACCGAGGAGGTCCTGCAGGAGGGTGTGGAGAAGGTCTCGGAGATCGTCGCCCGCATCGAGCATGCCGCCATCGAGGACCACAGCCGGGTGTTCAACACGGCGCGCATCGAGGCCCTCGAACTCGAGAACCTCGGGGAGGTGGCGCTGGCGACCATCCATTCGGCGCTGGCGCGCAAGGAGAGCCGGGGGGCGCACTCGCGCGTGGACTACCCGGAACGCGACGATGCCCACTGGCTGCGCCATACGCTCTACTATCGCGAGGGGCGGCGCATCGACTACAAGCCGGTGCGCCTCAAGCCGCTCACGGTGGAACCCTTCCCACCCAAGCCAAGGGTCTACTGAGGGGAGCCATGCGATTCCTGATCTATCGGTACGATCCCGAGAGCGGCGAGGAACCGCGCCTGGAGCCGCACGAGCTGCCGGACGAGGCGATCCGGCCCGGGATGATGCTGCTCGACGCCCTGCTCGAGCTCAAGGCACGCGACGACTCGCTCGCCTTCCGCCGCTCCTGCGGCGAGGGGGTGTGCGGCTCGGACGGAATGAACATCAACGGGCGCAACGGCCTGGCCTGCATCACGCCGCTGGCCTCGCTGCGCGAGCCGGTCACCTTGCGCCCCCTGCCGGGCCTGCCGGTCATCCGTGACCTCGTGGTGGACATGGAACCCTTCTACCGGCAGTACCGGGCGGTGAAGCCCTGGCTCGTCAACGAGGACCCGGAACCGGAGGTCGAGCGCCTCCAGTCCCCGCGCGAGCGGGCGCGTCTCGACGGCCTCTACGAGTGCATCCTGTGCGCCTGCTGCTCCACGTCCTGTCCCTCCTTCTGGTGGAATCCCGATCGCTTCCTGGGACCGGCCGCCCTGCTGCAGGCCTGGCGCTTCCTGGCCGACAGCCGCGACCAGGCCGACGACGAGCGGCTCGCCGCCCTCGACGGGCCCTGGAAACTCTTTCGCTGCCACACCATCATGAACTGCGTGGAAGTCTGCCCCAAGCACCTGCATCCCACCGCGGCCATCGAGCACATCAAGCGCCGGATGCTGAAGCGATCGGTCTGACCCGATGTGCGCACGGGACGACAGCCTGCGTCTGCGGCGCCTGCGCTGGCAATGCCGGCGCGGCATGCGGGAGCTGGACCTGTTGCTGCTCGGCTTCCTCGAATCCGGTTACGGGCGCCTCGACCCCGCCGGGCGCGCGGCTTTCGAGCGGCTGCTCGAGTATCCCGATCCCTTGCTCCAGGAACTGCTGTTCTCCGACCGTCATGCCGCCGATCCGGAACTCGACGGGGTGCTCCGTGCCATTCGATGCACCGCTGACGGTTGAGCTCCGCCCGTCCCGCCGGCTCCTGGCGTGGATCCTGGCGGTACACGCGGCCGCCGCGGTCGCGGTCCTGCAGGCCGACCTCCCGCCGGCCTGGCGCCTGGCGGCGCTGCTCGCCCTCCTGGGCCTGGCCGCCGCCGAGGGCCATGGCCATCGGCGGCAGTGGGCGGGTACGCGGCTCAGGATCGACGGCCGGGGCGGGTGGTACCGGGAGGGCCCGGACGGTACCCATCCCCTGGCACTCCTGGCCCCGCCGGTGCAATTCGCCGGTCTGCTGTTGCTCGAGGTGCGCACGGCGCCCCGTGCACGGCGCCGCCGTTGGCTCCTGGTGCGTGATATGATGGACCGCGAACATTTCCGCCGGCTGTGCGTGCGTGCGCGGATGGACGCCGAGCCACGGCCCGTGCGGGAAGGGCGGCCCGACGATACCTCCCATGCCTCGTGAGATCGAACGCAAGTTCCTGGTGCGCTCGGATGCCTGGCGCCGGCAGGTGGTACGCAGCATCCCCATGGTCCAGGGTTACCTGACGCGCATGGGGCACCCGGAATGCACCCGCAGTTCCGTCCGGGTGCGGGTGGCCGGCGACCGGGCCTGGTTGAACATCAAGCGGGCCGAGCTCGGGGTGAGCCGCCTGGAGTTCGAGTACCCCATCCCGGTGGAGGAGGCGCGCGAACTGCTCGGACGGTTGGCCATGGGCGCCCTGATCGAGAAGACCCGCCACGAGGTACCGGTCGGGCGGCATGTCTGGGAGATCGACGTCTTCGGCGGCGCGAACGCGGGCCTGGTACTGGCCGAGATCGAACTCGAGGCAGCGGACGAGCCGTTCGAGCGCCCCGAGTGGCTGGGCGAGGAGGTCTCGCACGATCCCCGCTACTACAACACCTCGCTCGTGGAGCACCCGTACTCGCGATGGTGAGAGGCCTGTGCCCGGGACGCTGGTGGTGCCTGCTGCTCCCGTTCCTGCTCTTCGGCTGCAGTCACCCGGACCACCGGGCGATCCGGCTGGGCATCGCCAACCGGGTGATCACCCTCGATCCGCGCTATGCCACCGACGCCGTCTCCGCGCGCATCGACCGCCTGCTGTACCAGCGCCTTGTGGATTTCGACGCCCACCAGCAGCCGGTGCCCGCCCTGGCGCGCTGGCAACGCCTCTCCCCGACCCACTACCGTTTCCGCCTCGTCGAGCCCCGGCCCCGCTTCGACGATGGCCACCGTCTCGACGCCGAGGACGTGCGGGCCACCTATGCCAACGTCCTCGACCCGGCCACGGCGTCTCCGCACCGGGGCAGCCTGCGCCTGGTGCGTGCCATCGAGGTACGCGACTCCCGCACGGTGGATTTCTATCTCTCGCGTCCTGATCCCCTGTTTCCCGGCGTGCTCACCCTGGGGATCCTCCCGGCGCGGGGGCTGGCGGAGGGACGGGACTTCAACCTCCATCCCGAGGGTACGGGGCCTTTCCGGCTCCTGGCGCGTGCCGATGCGGCCCGGGTGGTACTGGAACGACGTCGTGACGGCCAGCGCTTCGAGATCCTCAGCGTGCGCGACGCCACGGTACGGGTGCTCAAGCTGCTGCGGGGCGAGCTGGACCTGGTGCAGAACGACCTGCCGGCCGAGCTGGTGGCCTGGCTGGCGCACCGGCGGGAAGTGCGCCTGCTGCGGCACCCGGGCAGCAACTTCGCCTACATCGGGTTCAATCTCCAGGACCCGGTCACGGGGGACCGGCGCGTGCGCCTGGCGGTGGCGAAGGCGATCGACCGTCGGGCCATCGTCCGCTACCTGCTCGCCGGCCACGCGCGGCTCGCCGGCGGCCTGCTGCCGCCCGAGCACTGGGCGGGACATCCCGGCCTGCAGGGCATCGCCTACGACCCCGAGGGGGCCAGGCGCTTGCTCGCTGCTCTGGGCCATTCCCCCGCGCACCCGCTCCGCCTGGTCTACAAGACCTCGAACAACGCCCAGCGACTGCGCATCGCCACCGTGCTGCGCGACTACCTCGAGCGGGTGGGGTTCGACGTGAAGATCCGCAGTTACGACTGGGGGACCTTCTACGGCGACATCAAGGCCGGGCGCTTCCAGATGTACACGCTCGCCTGGGTGGGCATCAAGAGCCCGGACATCTTCCGCTACGTCTTTCACAGCGCCTCGGTACCCCCGGCCGGCGCCAACCGGGGGCGCTACCGCAACCCGGAGGTCGACCGGCTCATCGAGGCCGCCGCCACCGCGGCGTCGTTCCGGGAGCGCCAGCGTCTCTACCGCCGGATCCAGGAGATCCTGCTCGAGGACCTGCCCTACGTGCCCCTTTGGTTCGAGGACCAGGTCGCGGTGGTGCGCCGGGACATCCACGGCTACCGGCTGGCGACCGACGGCAACTACGACGCGCTCGCGGAGGTCTACCGGCGATGAAGTCCACCCGCCCCCCCGTTCGCTTGCTCGTCTCGCTGCCCGAGCAGCGGCTCGCCCTGGTGCGGGCGGAACGCATCGAGCGGGTCTTCCCCGTCTCCACCGCGGCACGCGGGGCGGGGGAGCGCATCGGCAGCCAGTGCACCCCACGGGGTTGGCACCAGGTCCGGGCCCGCATCGGGGCCGGCTGCCCGCGCAATGCCATCTTCCGGGCACGCCGCCCCACGGGGGAGATCCTCACGCCGGAGCGCTATGCCCGCGAACCCGGCCGGGACTGGATCCTGACGCGCATCCTCTGGCTGAGTGGCCTGGAACCGGGATTCAACCGGATGGGACCGGTCGACACCTTCCGCCGGTACATCTACATCCACGGTACCCCGGACGCGGAACCGATCGGCGTGCCGGCCTCGCACGGGTGCATCCGCATGCGCAATGCCGACATCGAGTGGCTGTTCGATCGCGTGCCGGTGGGATGCCGGGTGCTCATCCGGGAGGCGCCCCTGGAGGCGATGCTCGGCGAACGCGGGCCTTAGCCGCCTGTCGGACCCTGGCCGGATCGACTGCACGGCGGGAGCGCGGTCCGAATTTCCCCGATTTCTCGTTGCACGGTACCCACTGTGCGCCTCGAAATCGTGAAGAATCGCCCTCGCGCGCCCACCTTGCTCGCGACGATCCCCAGGGTCCGAGAGGCGGCTAGGGAGCTCTGATGAAATGGCTGCGGCGGTGTATCGCTGTGTTGCGCGGTGCTCGGATGCTCGCCTATCGGCATGATAGGTCTCGCATCCTGCGCTCCGTGCGCCTTGCGCTCCAACCACCTCGCTCATTTAATCAGGGCTTCCCTAGGCGAGGTGCAGCCGGGCACGCTGCTCGAAGTCGCGCAACCACCGGTGCAGTTCCTCCGCGGGACAGGGCGGGCTGATGTAGAAGCCCTGGGCGAGGTCGCACCCCAGGACCTGGAGCACCAGCAGGGCGTCGGCATCCTGGACCCCTTCGGCCACCACCCGCCGCCCGATGTGATGCGAGAGGTCGACGATGGAGCGCACGATGACGGCGTTGTTCTCGTCCTCGGCCATGTCCATGACGAAGCCGCGGTCGATCTTGAGGATCTCGGCCGGGAGCTGGCGCAGGTAGCGCAGGGAAGACATGCCCGAGCCGAAATCGTCGATCGCCAGGCGGATGCCCAGTCCCGCGATGCGGTGGCAGACCGCGAGGCCGCGCTCGAAGTCCCGCATGACCGCGCTCTCGGTGACTTCCAGCTCGAGGCGGTCGGCGGGGAGGTCGTACTTGTCCAGCAGCCTGCGCAGGCGCTCGGGCAGGCGGCGGTCCTGGAGGTCGTGCGCGGAGAGGTTCACCGTCACGCACAGCTCCAGGCCCTCGCGGCGCCAGCGGGCCGCCTGCCGGATCGCTTCCTCGAGCACCCAGGTGGTCACCTGCCCGATCAGCCCGTGATGCTCGGCCAGTTCGATGAACTCCCTGGCCGGGACCAGGCCCAGCCGGGGGTGCACCCAGCGCACCAGCGCCTCCACCCCGATCACGCGGCCGGTACGGAGCTCCAGTTGCGGCTGGTAGAGCAGGCGCAGCTGGCCCCGGTGCGCGGCCGAGGCGAGATCGTTGAGGAGGGTGAGGCGGCGCAGGTTGTGCGGATCGGCGTCCTGCTTGTAGACGGCCAGCCCGGTGCCCTCGCGCTTCGCCTGGTACATGGCCACGTCGGCGTGCCGCAACAGGGCATCGCCACTGGAACCGTGCTCGGGATGGAAGGCGATGCCGATGCTGGGCCGGACCTTGAGGTGGAGCCGTTCGACCTGCACCGGGGTGTCGCAGGCATCGAGGATGCGGCGGGCACAGCGGTGGGCCGTCTCCGGTGTCGCCTCCGGCAGGACGATGGCGAACTCATCGCCGCCGAGGCGGGCGACCGTGTCCGAGGCCCGCAGCACGTTGCGCAGCCGGCGGCCCACTTCCCGCAACAGGGCGTCCCCGTAGGCATGTCCCAGGGTGTCGTTGATCTCCTTGAAACGGTCGAGGTCGATGACGAGCAGGGCCACCTGCGTGCCCTGGCGCCGCGCCTGGCGGAGTGCCGTCTCCAGGCGGTCGGCGAACAGCGCCCGGTTCGGCAACCCGGTGAGCTGGTCGTGCAGCGCCTGGTGGCGCAAGGCCGCCTGCTGCCGTTCCAGGCGGCGCGCGAGACGGTGGCTGATCCACAGGGCCACGCCGGCGGCGACCAGGAGCACGGCCAGGCCGGCGACGAGCAGGCGGGCCTGCAGCAGGCCCAGCAGCCTCGCCTCGACGGCCGGTCGCAGCATCCAGAAGGTGATCAGGGCGTAGGCGGTGAGGGCGAGGAGGGCCACGCCCAGGAAGGCGCCCAGCAGGTGCAGGCGCAGTGCCCGGTGGCGCCCTCCGGCGGTGGCATGGCTTGGTGTCATCTCGCGTCCCCTGTGAGTCCGGCACGCCGCCCCGTCGCAGCCGGGTGACCCGGCGACCGGAGGGCGAACCTGGATCTGGTATACTACGCTTCCTGTCGGAAAATCAAGGCGATGTGGATTCCTTCCCGATGAACCTCGCGCGCCTGGGCGGCCTCTTCACCACCCTGCTGGGCGTGGTGACCCTGGTCTTCTTCCTCATCCACTGGATCCCGGGCGACCCCGTCGACGTGATGCTGGGAGAATCTGCCACGCCCTCGGACCGGGCGGCCCTGCGCCATCGCCTGGGCCTGGACCTGCCCCTGTACCGGCAGTACTTGCGCTATCTGCACTCGCTCGCGCACCTGCACCTGGGGACCTCCCTGCACGACCGGCGCCCGGTCGGTGACCTGATCGCCGAACGCCTGCCGGCGACGGTGGAGCTGGCCGGCGTGGCCCTGCTGATAACGCTGGCGATCGCCTTCCCGCTGGGTACCTTCGCCGCGGCGCGCCACCACACCCCCTGGGACCGTGCCGCCATGACCTTCTCGCTGCTGGGCGTCTCCATCCCCAATTTCTGGCTGGGCCCGCTGCTGATCCTGGTGTTCTCGCTGTGGCTGGGCTGGTTTCCCGTCAGCGGGCGCGAGGGGGCCGGGTCTGTGGTGTTGCCGGCCCTCACGCTGGGGACCTCGCTGGCGGCGATCCTCTCGCGCATGATCCGTTCCAGCCTGCTCGACGTGCTGGGCGAGGACTATGTGCGTACCGCCCGTGCCAAGGGGCTGGACGATCGGCGGGTGCTCTGGCGCCACGCGCTGCCCAATGCCTTGCTGCCGGTGGTCACCGTGATCGGGCTCCAGCTCGGTTCCCTGCTCGCCGGCGCGGTGATCACCGAGACCATCTTCTCCTGGCCGGGCATCGGGCTGCTGACCATCGAGGCCATCCAGCGCCGGGACTACCCCGTCGTGCAAGGCTGCATCCTGTTCATCAGCCTCGCGTACGTGGGCGTGAACCTGCTGACCGACCTGCTCTACCGGCGCATCGATCCCCGCATCCGTACCGGGACGGACCGCTGATGCCCCTCTCCGTGTTCATCGTGGTGCTGTGGATGCTGGCGGGGCTCCTGGCGCCGCTGCTGCCCCTGCACCCGGAGGCCATCCACCTCGATCGCATCCTGGCCCCGCCCTGGGTGGCGGGAGGACTGGGATACGACGACCTGGGACGCCCGCTGCTCGACCGCCTGCTGATGGGCACGGCGACGTCCTTCCACGTGGCCGCGCTGACCGTCTCGATCTCGGCCGCCACTGGCCTCTTGCTCGGCAGCCTGGGCGGCTACCTGGGCGGCCGCTTCGATGCCGTGCTGGTGCGCCTGATCGATGTCTTTCTCGCCTTCCCGGGCATCCTGCTGGCGATCGCGCTCGCCGCCACCCTGGGACCGGGAATCGACAACGTGGTGCTCGCGCTCAGCGTGGTGGGCTGGGTGGGTTTCGCGCGCCTGGCCCGGGCCCAGGCGCTCTCGGTGCGCGAACGCGAGCACGTGCTCGCCGCCCGGGCCCTGGGCACCCACGGACCCTGGCTCCTGTTCCGCCACGTGATCCCGCTGGTCCTCACGCCGGTCCTCGTGGAGGCCACCTTCGGGGTCGCCTCGGTGATCATCGCCGAGGCGGGACTGTCCTTCCTGGGGCTGGGCGTACAGCCGCCCGCGGCCTCCTGGGGCAGCATGATCCGCGAGGGGACACGCTACCTGCTGGTGGCACCGCACCTGGTCCTGGTGCCGGGCCTGGCCCTGTTCCTGGTGGTGCTCGCGGTCAACCTCGCCGGGGACTGGCTGCGGGACCGGCTCGACGTGCGCCTGCGGGAGCCGCGCCCATGACCCTTGGCCCCCTGATGGTGGACCTCGCCGGACCCGCGCTGACCGCGGAGGAGCGCGAGCTGCTGCGCCTGCCTTCGGTGGGCGGGGTGATCCTGTTCGGGCGCAACTGCGAATCCCCCGGGCAGGTGCGCGCCCTCGTCGAGGCGATCCACCGCCTCCGCACCCCGCCGCTGCTGGTGGCCGTGGACCAGGAGGGCGGCCGGGTCCAGCGCCTGCGGGACGGGTTCACGCGCCTGCCGCCCATGGGACGGCTGGGGGACCTCCATGCACGGGATCCCGCGGCCGCCCGGGCCGCCGCGCGCGAGCTGGGCTGGCTCACCGCGGCGGAGCTGCGGGCCGTGGGCGTGGACATCGACTTCGCCCCTGTCCTCGATCTCGATCGTGGCCACAATCCCGTCCTCGGTGACCGTGCCTTTCACGGCGACCCCGAGGTGGTCGCCGACCTCGCCGCCGCCTGGGCCGCGGGGGCCCGGGAAGCCGGGCTCCCGGCAGTGGGCAAGCACTTTCCCGGCCATGGCGGCGTGACCGAGGATTCGCACGCCGTACTGCCACGCGATCCACGGGCGTTCGTCGACATCCAGTTCAGCGACCTGGTGCCCTTCGAAAGGATGATTCACCAGGGGCTGGCCGGTATCATGGCCGCGCACGTGGTGTTTCCACGGGTGGACCCCGCCCCGGCCGGCTTCTCCCGCCGCTGGCTGCGCGAGGTCCTGCGCGGGCGGTTGGGCTTCGAGGGGGCCGTCTTCAGCGACGACTTGAGCATGGCCGCAGCCCGCACGATCGAGGACCCGGTGGACCGCGCCCGACGGAGCCTGGAGGCCGGTGCGGACATGGTGCTTCTCTGCAACGCCCCGGAGGACGCGCGCCGGGTGGCGGAGGGGCTCCTGGACTGGGTCGATCCCGCCTCGGCCCTGCGGTTGGCGCGTTTCCATGCACCGCGCCCCGGCCTCGGCCTCGAGGCACTGCAGGCCTCGCCGCGCTGGCGGGCGGTACGCGAGCGCATCGCCCGGCTCGACGAGGCGCCCTGGCTCGACTTGGATCTCTGACCCGGGAAGAAGTGATGCGCACCTTGCAATACCGGCGGCCTCCGTGCCGCGCGAGGCAGAGACGGCGACCCGGTCCCGTGAGGGGATCCAGCGGTGGCGTCGCCGTGCCCGCGGGGCCGCCGTCCGGGAGCGGCCCATGACCCGGCACCCGGGCGGGCGTCCACGCATCGGGCTGGCACTGGGCGGTGGGGCGGCACGCGGCTGGGCCCACATCGGGGTGCTCGACTTCCTGCGCGCCATCGATCTCGTGCCGGACGTCGTCTGCGGCACCTCGGTCGGGGCCGTGGTGGGGGCCATGGAAGTCACCGGGCGCCTGCCGGAGTTCCGCCAGTGGGTGCTGGGCCTCGAATGGCAGGACGTGCTCGCCTACCTGGACGTCACCTTCTCCGGCGGCCTGATCCAGGGCGCCCGCCTGATGAATTTCTTCCGCGAGCGAATGATCGACCCGGGATTCGCCATCGAGACCCTCGAGCGGCCCTTCGGGGCCGTGGCCACGGACCTGGCCAGCGGCCAGGAGGTCTGGCTGCAGTCGGGGCCCGTGCTGGAGGCGGTGCGTGCCTCGATCGCCCTTCCGGGCCTGTTCACGCCCGTGGCCCGGGACGGGCGCTGGCTGGTGGACGGGGGGCTGGTGAACCCGGTGCCCGTGAGCCTCTGCCGGGCCCTCGGGGCCGACCGCATCATCGCCGTGGACCTCAACGCCGACCTGCTCGGCAGGCGTTCCCCGGTGTTCCGTGCCAGGCCGACGTCCCCGGAGCGCGAGGAGGCGGCGGCGCCCGAAGCCGAGGCGGAGGACGACCACTGGTTGGAACGGCTGCGCCGCAAGGACTGGCAGGGTGCCTTGAATGCCGCGCTCGGCCTGGACCTGCCGAGCCTGAGAGACTATTTCCAGCGCGATACGCAGGCGCCTCCCTCGGTGATCGACATCCTGGGACAGAGCATCAACATCATGCAGGTGCGCATCACCCGGGCGCGCATGGCGGGCGATCCCCCGGACGTGCTCCTGCAGCCGCGGCTCTCCGGGATCCGCCTGCTGGAATTTCACCGGGCGCGCGAGGCCATCGACGAGGGCTATCGTGCGGCCGAGGCCGCGGCGAGCGAGTTGGTCGTCCTGAAGGAGGAAAGGGCATGACGGGAGTGCGGGGGACATGAGCAGGGTGACGGTCGAAGCGGCGCAGCGCGTGTTGCGCGAGGCCGAGTGCCTGCATTCGGCGGCCGCGGTCGAGGCGGCCCTGGACCGCATGGCGGCCGCGATCACGCGGGATTTCCGGGACCGCAATCCCCTGGTGTTGACGGTGCTCACCGGCGGGATCGTGGTCACCGGTCACCTGCTCACGCGCCTGGACTTCCCCCTTCAGCTCGACTACCTGCATGCCACCCGTTACCAGGGTGACACGCACGGGGGGGAGCTCGCCTGGATCGCACACCCGCGCTTTCCGCTGGCCGGACGCCACCTGCTCATCGTGGACGACATCCTCGACGAGGGCCTCACCCTGCAGGCGGTGGTCGCGCATTGCCGGGCGTCGGGCGCGGCCAGCGTGGCCACGGCGGTGCTGGTGCGCAAGCGCCACGACCGGCGCCCGCCCGGCGTGGAGGCCGACTACGTCGGGCTCGAGGTGGAGGACCGCTACGTGTTCGGCTTCGGCATGGATTACCACGACTACCATCGCAACCTGCCCGCCATCTATGCCGTGCGGGAGCGCTGACGGAGGGACGACATGGCACGCGTGGCCATCATCGGCGGCACCGGGCTCAACCGGCTCCGGGACCTGGAGATCGATCACCGGGAGGTGATGCATACTCCCTACGGCGAGCCCTCGGGTCCGCTGACCTTCGGTCGCCTGGCCGGCAACGAGGTGGTCTTCCTGCCCCGGCACGGGACGGGACACACCATCCCGCCGCACCAGGTCAACTACCGGGCGAACATCTGGGCCCTGCAGCACATCGGCATCGAGTACGTGATCGCCGTGGCCGCGGTGGGCGGGATTCGCAAGGGCCTCGGCCCGGCCACGCTCCTGCTGCCCGACCAGATCATCGACTATACCTGGGGGCGGGAGAACACCTTCTTCGATGGCGACCGCGAAAAGGGGGTGACGCACATCGACTTCACCTACCCGTACTGCGCCCGCCTGCGGGACCGCATCCTGCACGCCGCGCGCGAGAACGGGATTCCGCTCGTCGAGTGCGGGACCTACGGCGCCACCCAGGGACCGCGCCTGGAGACCCGAGCCGAGATCGACCGCATGGAGCGCGACGGCTGCGACGTCGTGGGCATGACCGGCATGCCGGAGGCGGCGCTGGCCCGGGAGGCGGAACTCTGTTACGCCGCCATCAACGTGGTGGCCAACTGGGCCGCCGGCCGGGGAGAGGGCAGCGGCGAGATCCGCATGGAGGAAATCGAGCAGCACCTCGAGCGGGGCATGGAGAAGGTGCGCGCCCTGCTCGAGGCCGTCATTCCGGCGCTCTGAAGGGCCGGTCCGATCGGCGACACAGCGCGCGCAGGGGCACGAAGCACACGGGGGTCATTCCGATCGCGGGATGGGGGCGGTCGTGCCGGTGTTTTCGGGAGAAGCGGCCTTCCCCGGCGTGTTTGCCTCTTCCGAGGCCGGCGCCTCGGCGGGCGGTTCGTAGGGGGTGGCGAGCACCAGGAGCCCCAGGCGCGGGTGGTCCAGGTAATGGATCTCGCCGCTGCGCATGCGCCGGTGCTGGTGCAGGCGCACGGTCCTCTCCGCGTTCCCCGGTGCAGGCAGCACCGCTGCGCCTGCGGGCGCCTCGGCCGCGGCCGGGCCGACCTGCGAGGGCAGGCGGGGGACCTCCTCGGTCTCGGGGGCGGTGAAGGGCACCGCCTCGGTGTAGAGGAGATCGGCGTCGAGGTGGAGGTAACGGGCACGCGAGAGGCGCACCACGCCGTCGAGCCGTGGGGTGGCCCGGCCGTTCCCGGTCACCGCCGTCCAGGCATCGCCCTCGGTGGGGGATTCCGGCGGCGGCGCGGTCACGGGCAGGGAGGCATCGGCGGGAATGCGCAGGCGCAGCCAGGGCCCCTGCATCCCGGGGGGCAGGGATTCGCGCCAGGCCCGGTGCAGCAGGACCCGGTAGCCCGGTGCCCGATCGAGGGCCGCAGCGAGCGCCTGCAGGCGCCAGGCCGAGGCGGGCAGGGGCTCCACCCCCGGGGCAACGGCGGGGTCCAGGGCCTGTGCCAGGGCGGCGGGGCGGCCGGGGTCGTCGGGCCAGTATTCCTCCCCGTCGTCGGGCGTGGTGCGTGCGAAGACCAGGAGCTCGATGTCGTAGACCTCCGCCGCCAGGCCGGGGGGGATGGCCAGGGCGGCGAGGCACAACCACACGAAGAGCCGGCTCGTCATCTCGGCGCGATCCGTTCCAGCAGCGTGCGTACCTGGGCCAGGCGCGCCTCGAAGGTCGCCATGTCGGCCTCGAAGCGCAACTTCTCGCGCCCGTCGAACCGGTAGGTCTCGGGCGCTTCCTGCAGCAGGGCCACCAGGGCGGCGGCGTCGATGTTCGGCTGGGCATCGAAGACCAGGCGGCCGGAGCGCTCGCCGGCGTCGATGCGCCGGATGCCCAGCCGTTCGGCGAGGAGCTTGAGCTCGGTGACGGCGAAGAGGCGCTTGACCGGCTCGGGCAAGAGCCCGAAGCGGTCGATCATCTCTACTTGCAGCTCGCGCAGCGCCTCGGCGTCGGGCGCGCTGGCGATGCGCTTGTAGAGCACCAGCCGGGCATGGACGTCGGGCAGGTAGTCGTCGGGGATGAGCACGGTCTCGTGCAGGTCGACCTCGGTGCCGTGGTGCAGGGGCTGGTCGAGCACCGGCTCCCTGCCCGCGCGCAGCGCCTGCACCGCGCGTTCGAGCAGCTCCGTGTAGAGGGCGAAGCCGACCTCGCCGATCTGGCCGCTCTGTTCCTCGCCGAGCAGCTCGCCGGCACCGCGGATCTCCAGGTCGTGGGTCGCCAGCGAGAAGCCGGCGCCCAGTTCCTCTAGCGACTCGATGGCCTCCAGGCGCTTGACCGCCTCCGGCGTCATCGCCCGCGGCGGGGGGGTGATCAGGTAGCAGTAGGCCCGGTGATGGGAACGGCCGACGCGTCCGCGCAGTTGGTGCAGCTGGGCCAGGCCGAAGCGGTCGGCGCGGTGGATGAGCATGGTGTTGGCGGTCGGGATGTCGATACCGCTCTCGATGATGGTGGTGCACACCAGGATGTTGAAGCGGCGGTGATAGAAATCGAGCATCACCTGCTCGAGGTCACGCTCGCGCATCCGGCCGTGGCCGATGCCGATACGTGCCTCCGGCACCAACGCGGCGAGCGTGCGCGCGACCTTCTCGATGGTCTCGACTTCGTTGTGCACGAAGTAGATCTGGCCGCCGCGCTTGATCTCGCGCAGGCAGGCCTCGCGGATGATCTGGTCGTTCCATTCGATCAGGAAGGTCTTCACCGCCAGGCGGTGTTCCGGGGGGGTGGCGATGATCGACAGGTCACGCAGCCCGGAAAGCGCCATGTTGAGCGTACGCGGAATGGGCGTGGCGGTGAGCGTCAGCACGTCGACCTCGGCACGCAACGCCTTGAGCTTCTCCTTGTGGCGCACGCCGAAGCGCTGCTCCTCGTCGATGATCACCAGCCCCAGCTGCTTGAAGCGCACGTCCGGTTGCAGCAGCTTGTGGGTGCCGATCACGATATCCACGCGCCCGGCGGCCAGATCGGCCAGCACGGCCTTCTGCTGCTTGGGGCTGCGGAAGCGCGAGAGCATCTCGACGCGGAAGGGCCAATCGGCCAGGCGGTCGCGGAAATTCTGGTAGTGCTGCTGGGCGAGCAGCGTGGTGGGTACCAGCACCGCGACCTGGCGACCGTCGGCGGCGGCCACGAAGGCCGCGCGCAGGGCGACCTCGGTCTTGCCGAAGCCGACGTCCCCGCACACCAGTCGGTCCATGGGGCGCGGGGAGGCCATGTCGGCCAGCACCTCCTCGATGGCCTTCTGCTGGTCGGGGGTCTCCTCGAACGGAAAGCTGGCGGCGAACTGGCGGTATTCCTCGTAATGGACCTGGAAGCGGTGCCCGCGCCGCGCGGCGCGGCGGGCATGGATGTCGAGCAGCTCCGCGGCCACGTCGCGGGCCTTCTTCGCCGCCCGGCGCCGGGCCTTTTCCCATTGGTCGGTACCCAGCCGGTGCAGGGGGGCGTTCTCGGGCGCCGCGCCCGTGTATCGGCTGATCAGGTGCAGCGAGGCGACCGGCACGTAGAGCCGATCCCCACCGGCGTACTCGAGGGTGAGGAATTCGCCTTCCTGGCCGCCCACCTGCAGCCGTTGCAGGCCGAGGAAGCGGCCCACCCCGTGCTCCTCGTGCACCACGGGGGCCCCCGGCTGCAGGTCGGTGAGGTCCCGGATCAGGGCCTCGGGGTCGCGACTCGAGCGACGGCGCCGCGCCTGGCGCGCGCGCCGGCCGAGCAGCTGTTGTTCCGTGATCAGCGCGAAGCGCCCGCCGCGCTCCTGGAAACCCTGTTCCAGCGGGGCCACGGCCAGGGCGGTCATGACCGCACGGGGCATGCCGGAGACGAACGCGTGCCAGCCATCGACGCGTTCGGGAGCGATGCCCAGGTCGTGCAGCATGTCGTGCAGGGCTTCCCTGCGGCCGGCGGATTCGGCCGTGAACAGCACGGGTCCCGGGAACGCCTGCAGGAATGCCTTCAATTGCGCCGCCGGTTCCTCCTGGCGGGGCTTGAGCGTCAGGTCGGGCAGGGCGGCGTAGGGCAGGTTGACGCACGCCGGCGGGGTGCAGCCGGGCAGTTCGTGACGCCGGATCTCCACCTGTGGCAGTGCCTCCAGGCGTGTGCGCAGGGCCGCGTCGTCCAGGAACAGGCGCTCCGGCGGCAGCAGCGGGCGTTCCCGGTCGTGCCGCAGCTGCTCGAAGCGTTCCTGCACGGAGGCGGTGAAGTCGGCTGCGGCGGCCTCCCAGCCAGGGAGCAGCAGGGCGGTGGTGTGTCCCGGGAGGTAATCGAAGAGGGTGACCGTGCGCTCGAAGAACAGGGGGAGGTAGTATTCGATTCCGCCCGGGAGCAGGCCCCGGCTGACGTCTTCGTAGAGCGGGCTGCGGCTGGGGTCGCCTTCGAAGGCGGCCCGCCAGGCCCGGCGGAACTGCCGGATCCCGGCCGCGTCGACCGGGAATTCGCGCGCCGGCAGCAGGCGCACGGCCTCCACGCGGTCGATGGAACGCTGGGTCTCGGGGTCGAACCGGCGGATGGACTCGATCTCGTCGTCGAAGAGGTCGAGGCGGTAGGGCCGTGCGGCCCCGGCGGGATAGAGATCGATCAGGGCGCCGCGCACGGCGTACTCCCCGTGTTCCATCACCTGGTGCACGGCGCGGTAGCCGGCCTGGTCCAGCCGCGCGCGGAAGGCCTCCACGTCGATCCGTTCGCCGACCTCCAGCACCAGGGTGTGGGCCTGGAGGAATTCCGGGGGGCTGAGGCGCTGCATGAGGGTGGCGACCGGCAGCAGCAGGATCCCCCCCCGGAGACCGGGCAGGCGGGCGAGGGTCTCGAGGCGGTCGGAGACGATGTCCTGATGCGGGGAGAAACGGTCGTAGGGCAGGGTCTCCCAGTCCGGGAAGCGCAGCACCGGCAACCGTTCCCCGGCGAAGAAGGGGACCTGTTCGCCCAGCCGCTCCACGCTCGGCATGTCCGGTGCGACCACGAGCAGCAGGCGGTCGGGGTGCAGGGCCTCGGCCAGGGCCAGGGCGAGCGCATCGCCGGGCAGACACCCCCAGCGCCGGCGTTCACCGGGGCGCACCGGGAGCGCCGGGCCGGGTGCGTCGGCAGCCCGTTCGCGCCGGATGTCGGGTTCGGGAAGCGTGTTCATGGGAATCGCGGCATTGTCCCATAGATCGGGGAGATCGGGCAAAGAGCCGTACCGGCCGGGAAAAATCGGGTAAGCTGTGCGGCCGGAACCCGCAGGAGAAGCCCATGCGTCCACTCGACGGCCTGTTGTTCGACGTCGACGGCACCCTGGCCGAGACCGAGGAACTGCACCGCCAGGCCTTCAACCAGGCCTTTTCCGAGCGGGGGCTGGACTGGCACTGGGAGCGGGACCTGTACCGGGACCTGCTGCGCGTGGCCGGCGGACGGGAACGCATCCGCCACTACCTGCAACGCTTCCATCCCGAAGCCCTCGCCGATCCGGACATCGACCGGTTGATCCGGGAGCTGCATGCACGCAAGACCGCGATCTATACCGAGCGCGTGGCGCGCGGCGACCTGCCCCTGCGCCCCGGTGTGGCCCGGCTGCTGGAGGAGGCACGCGCCGCGGGCCTGCGCCTGGGGATCGCCACCACCTCTTCGCCGGAGAACGTCGAGGCCCTGCTGCGCGCCAACCTCGGCGCCGACGCCCTGGGCTGGTTCACGGCCATCGTCGCCGGTGACAGCGTGCCGCGCAAGAAGCCGGCCCCCGACGTCTACCTGCGGGCGCTCGAGGCCCTGGGCCTGTCTTCGCAGGCGGCGCTGGCCTTCGAGGACTCGGACAACGGGGTGCGCGCTGCACGGGGGGCCGGCCTGCCCGTGCTGGTGACGGTGAGCGACTACACGCGCGGGCAGGATTTCTCCGGCGCCGACCTGGTGGTCGACTCCCTCGGCGCCCCGGGCCGGCCCGTCCGCATCCTGTCCGGCCAGGCACCGCCCACGGAGCGCATCGACCTGCCGTTCCTGCGGGAATGGTTCTCCCGCCTGCCCCCGGAGGCTCGGCGATGACCCTGCCGCCGCTCGCGGGACGGACCCGGGACATCGCGCCCTTTCACGTCATGCGCCTGCTGGCCCGAGCCAGGGAACTGGAGGCGGCCGGGCGCGACATCGTGCACATGGAGGTGGGTGAGCCCGACTTCGAGACCCCGGAGGCGGTGCGCCGTGCCGGGTGCGAGGCCCTGCTCGCCGGTCGGACCCACTACACCCCGGCGGCCGGCCTGGCACGGCTGCGGGCGGCCTTGGCCGACGAGTACCGGAAACGCTTCGGGGTCGCGGTGGCTCCGGAACGCATCCTGGTCACGCCGGGGGCCTCCGGGGCGCTGCAACTGGTCGTGACCGCGCTGCTCGACCCCGGCAGCGCCGTGATGCTCACCGACCCCGGCTATCCCTGCAACCGTCATTTCGCGCGCATGGTCGAAGGCGCGGTGGTCCCCGTGCCGGTGGGGGCCGAGAGCGGTTACCAGCTCACCCGCGCGCTGGCCGAGGCCCATTGGACGGACGCGACCCGGATGGTGCTGGTGGCCTCGCCGGCCAATCCGTCCGGGACCTGCCTGCCGGCGGAAGAAATGGCGGCCCTGCACGCGCTGTGCCGTGCGCGCGGCGCCTGGCTGGTGGTCGACGAGATCTACCAGCGCCTGGTCTACGACCGGGCCCCGGGGACGGCGCTCGCGCTGGGCGAGGACGTCGTCGTCCTGAACAGCTTTTCCAAGTATCACGGCATGACGGGGTGGCGCCTGGGCTGGCTGGTGGCGCCCCCGGCCGTGGTGGAGGCCGCCGATCGCATCGCCCAGAACCTGTTCCTGGCCGCGCCCACCGTGGCGCAGTGGGCGGCACTCACCGCGCTCGAGGACGAGGTCGTGGCCGAGGAGCTGGAGCGCAGGCGCCGGGTGTTCCGCACGCGGCGCGATTTCCTGCTGCCCGCCCTGCGCGGGCTCGGCTTCGAGATCCCCGTGGTCCCGGAAGGGGCCTTCTACCTCTATGCCCGCCTGCCCGCGGACTGGGGAGACAGCATGGCCTTCTGCGAGCGCCTGCTGGAGGAGGCCGGCGTCGCCATCACGCCCGGCGCCGATTTCGGCCGCCACCAGGCGGACCGCCACGTGCGCTTCGCCTATACCACGGCCATCGAGCGGCTCGCCGAGGGGGTGCGCCGGATCGAGGCCTTCCTTGCCGGGGGCTGAGGCGGTCGCGGTGCGGCATGCGCGGGGTGCGCATCCCCGGTCAGTCCCGCAACCCGTATTTCTTCAGCTTGCGGTAGAGCGTGCGTTCGCTGATTCCCATCTCGGCGGCCACCTTGCGCCGGTTGCCCCCGTGCTTCTCCAGCAGGGCCTGCAGGTAGCGGGCCTCCATGGCTTCCAGCGGGGGCAGTTCCCCGGCCCCGGTGGGCGGACCGGGCTCGGGCGAAGGCGCCTCGGTCGCAGCCCGTTCCTCCTGCGGCCGTGCATCGGGCTGCCCCGGTTGGCGGGCGGAGGGGTGCCGGGTCCGCTCCAATGCCCGCTCCAGGATCTCGGCGTCGATCACGCCGTCCCGGGCCAGCGAGGCGGCGACGAACAACAGGTTGCGCAGCTCGCGGATGTTGCCCGGGTAGTCGTGGCGTGCGAGCAACCGTTGGGCCTGGGGATCGATGCGGTAGGTTTCGCCGGAGACGTGTTTCATGCGGGCGAGCAGGGCCTCGGCGAGCAGGGGAATGTCTTCCTTGCGATCCCGCAGCGGGGGGAGGTGGATGGTGAGGCAGGCGATGCGGTAATAGAGGTCCTCCCGGAAACGGCCCGCGCGCACGGCCTGCTGCAGGTCGCGGTTGGTCGCGCACACGATGCGCACGTCTGCCCGACGCAGGCGCCGGTCGCCCACGCGGCGGTACTCTCCCGTCTCCAGGAAACGCAGCAGCTTGGCCTGCAGGCCGAGCGGCATCTCGCCGATCTCGTCCAGGAAGAGCGTGCCCCCGTCGGCCTGCTCGACGAGCCCGGGCTTGTCGGTGGTGCTGCCGGTGAAGGCGTCGCGCGTGTGCCCGAACACCTCCGCCTCGAAGAGGGATTCGGTCAGGACCGTGCAGTCGAGGATCAGGAAGGGGTGGGCGGCGCGGCCGGACATGCGGTGGAGGAAGGCGGCGGCCATCTCCTTGCCGGTGCCGGTCTCGCCCTGCAACAGGACCGGTGCCTCGGTACGGGCCGCGGTGAGCAGCTCGTCCATGCAACGCAGGAAGGCCGGGCTCTTGCCGGCCATGGCGGCCTGCCCGGGGCCGCAGTCGGCCTGATGCGGATCCAGGTCCTCGATCGTCTCGCCCATCAGGAGTCGCCCGTCGGCGGTGACGAGGGGCATGGCCGTGATGCGCACCCGGTGCGGCCGGCCCTGTTCGTCGTAGTGCACGTGCAGGCAGGTGTAGCGCGTCCTGCGGCGGAAGACGCGCAGGTGCGGGCAATCCTCCCCGGCCTCGTGGCAGGGGCGGCTGCGGCCGTGACTGACCTCGTAGCAGCAGCCGGTACGGGCCTTCTCCGCCGGGATGCCATAGGCCCGTTCGTAGGCCTTGTTCAGGGCCAGTACCCGATAGTGTTCGTCGATCACCACGAACGGCCGCTCGTGCGAATCCACGAGCGATTGGAGCTCCACCGCGGGAGCGACCGCCCGGGACCGGGGATGCGTCTTGAGCGCCATGGCCGACTCCTCCTCCTCTGACACCGATGACAGAAGCCCTGTCAATCCCGGCAGGGTATCGCCTCGGCTGTCATTCTCGCATTTGCTGGGTAATTTCCTAACATATCTGAGACAAAAATCCCAAATATGTCAGGAATTGCCAGCACGCGATCACATGCACACCAGTAAAACCGAGAGATGGGGCAAAGAATGCTAACGGTTTGGCAAAAATGCCATGTCGGAA
>RFHK01000110.1 GCA_003695825.1 Gammaproteobacteria bacterium
GCGCGGGGGGCGCGGGGCGCGGCTCGCGGCGTGGCGGTGCGTGCCGCCACCACAGGAAAGAGGCCAGGTTCGCCGATGCCAGCACCAGGGCCAGCCGTCGCATCATGCCTCGATCCCGGCGGGGGCCTCTCCCTGTTCCGCCACCGGCTCGGCCGCGACCGGTGCCGGCGTGGCCGTCTCGTCGGCCCCGGGGGCGGCCGGCGCCGCTTCCTGCCCGTCCCCGCGGCGCGGGCGTGCCGGTTGCGCCTGGGCGGTGCGCCGCGCGTACCAGGCCAGCCCCTCGAGCACCAGATAGGGCGCATGCTGGGGCCGGTCCCGCAGCAGGGGCAGGTAGGCCTCCGCCTCGCCCCCGGTGAGGATCGCCTGCACCCGTTCACCGAGCTCGGCGGCCAGCTCCTCGAGCAGGCGCTCGATCATGGCCACGCCGGCGTAGAGCGTACCGCCCAGGACCCCGCTGGCCGTATCCCGCCCCAGGGGGGCGACCGCCGCCTCGTCGAGGGCCGGCGCCTCCTGGAGCGCGATCCCCTCGGTGTGGCGCACCAGGGTCTCGCGCATCAGGCGCAGGCCGGGCAGGATCAGCCCGCCCAGGTGTCGATGGCGGCTGTCCATGGCGTCGATGGTCATGGCGGTGCCGCAGTCGATGACGCACACGGCGCCCTTCTTGACCTTGCGCGCCGCGGCGACGAGCGCGAACCAGCGGTCCACCCCCAGCCGTTCGGGATCGCGGTACCCGTTGACGATCCCGAACCCCTGGGCCTGGGGCCGCGGGTACTCGGGCGTGATGCCCCAGCGCCGGCGCACCCAGGCGGTGAGCGAGCGGCGGAAGGAATCCCCGGCCACGTTGGCTACCACCATGCGCGCCGGTGCCGGTTCCAGGTCCGACCAGAGGGCGCGGAACAGCACGCGTGGCGGCCGGTCCTCCCGTTCGATGGCCCCGCCGAAGCAGAACCCCCCTTCGACCACCCGCGCCCACTTCAGGCGCGAGTTGCCGGCATCGAGCAATAGAATCATGCCGTTGTCCGTATGCTGACTTCCCCCGACGCGATGCGCCGCACCCTCCCGTCCACCAGGCGGAGGCGCAACGCGCCGGTGGGATCGATTCCCAGGGCCGTGCCTTCCAGGCTGCGGCCCGGCCAGTGGACGCGCACCCGTCGCCCGGCGAGGGCGTCGTAGCGCGGCCAGTCCCGGTACCAGGGGTGCGCGTCGTCCTCCTGCAGGGCGGCGAAGCACGCAAGCAGGGTCCCGATCACGCGCCCGGCGAGCCGGTTGCGCGAGAGGGGGCGCACCGCCGCCCGGGCCAGGTCGGTCCAGGGCTGGTCGATGTCCACCCCCGCGGGCATGCCCAGGTTCAGTCCCACGCCGGCCACCACGCAGTTCGGCCCGCAGGGTTCGCCGCGCAGCTCCACGAGGATGCCGCCGGCCTTGCGCTGGCCGAGGACGAGATCGTTCGGCCACTTCACCCGGACGCCGGGCACGCCCTGCGACTCCAGGCAGGCGGCCAGTGCCAGGCCCAGGCGCACGCTCAGCGTGGCGAGCGCCGCCAGCCCCGTCTCGAACCGCCACAGCACCGAAAGATACAGGTTCCGGGCCGGCGGCGACATCCAGCGCCGGCCGCGCCGTCCGCGCCCGGCGCGCTGCATCTCGGCCAGGCACACGGTGCCATTGGCCGCGCCCTGCCCGCAGCGCTCGAGCAGGTGGGCATTGGTCGAGTCGAGTACCGGGTGGATCTCGAGCCCGCCCAGCCAGCGGCGGGCCGCCGCCGGGACGGCGGCCTCGATGGCCTCGGCGTCCAACCACTCGACCGGGGCATCCAGCCGGTAGCCCCGCCCGCGCACCGCGTGGACCACGAGGCCGGCCGCGCGCAGGGCCCGGACCCGCTTCCAGACCCCGGCGCGGCTGATCCCGAGCCGCCGCCCCAGCGCCTCGCCGGAGTGGAAGGCACCGTCGCCCAGGAGCGCGAGCAGGTCCAGCGGCGCTTGCATGCGCGAAGTGTACCATGCCGCCCGCCCGGCTTCCCCCGCCCGGGATTTGGCGCTAGAGTGGACAGTAACGTGCCGACCGGCACGCGCGGAGAACTTCCATGCCCAGACGCCCCGCTGCCGACTGCCATCGAACCCTCGTCCAGGGACTGCCGCTGGATGCCGCCGAACCCCTCTACCGACGCGCCCCCCGCACCGATGCCGAGAGTGGCAAGCCGCTCAGCGATTTCATGATGTTCATCCCGCAACTGGGCCGGAAGCCGCCCCGCCTCGTGCAGGAGGTGATCCGGCGCATCGAACGGGTGTTGCACCAGTATGCCGACATCGTGGTCTTCGCCGACCTCAACCTCAAGATCAACGTGCTCTGGGTGGTGGTGCGCCCGGTGCCCGGGGCCTGCCTCGACCTGCCCATGGCCATCAACGCCCAGGTGCCCGAGGCCCTGCTCGTGGCCCAGCCCCGGCTCTACTAGCAGCCCGACCGCTTGACAATCCGGCCCCATCCTCTAGGGTGGGGGCAGGATCCCGGCCCCCGGCGGAGCGGAGACCGGCGATCCCTGCCCGGAAGCCTGCAGCCCACACATGGAGGGAACCCCGCGATGGCCACCCAAAGGACCACCACCCGCACCTCACGCAAGCCGCGCACCACCCGCAAGCCCCGCAAGCGTGCCACCGCCGCCAGCCAGGCCGCCGCGCCGCGCATCACCCCCGACGAGCGCCGCGCCATGATCGCCGAGGCCGCCTACCTGCGTGCCGAGGCCCGCGGATTCCAGGGCGGTGATCCGGTCGAGGACTGGCTGATCGCAGAACGCGAGATCGACCGCCGCCTGGCCGAACTGGCCGAGGGGGCGCCCCAGTAGGCCGAACGCGCCGGACGCCGACCGGCTCCCTGCACCGCGCGGGAGGACGCTGCCCGCCGCCGCATGAGCGTGCTGCTTGCCCTGGCCGTGCTCGTCGCACTCGTCCTGCTCTGGCAGGATGCCCTGCGCGCGCGGGAGACCGCACTGGCGATCGCACGGCAGACCTGCGACCGCGCCGGCTTCCAGCTGCTCGACGCCACCGTGGCCCTGCGCCGCGTGGGGATCACCCGCGCGCCGGGGGCAGGGTGCTGCGCGTTGCGCCGCACCTACGTGTTCGAATACAGCGTGCACGGGGGCGACCGCCGCAGTGGCTTCGTGATCCTCGCCGGTCACCGGCCGGTGAGCGTGGGGCTCTGACCCGGCGCGCGAAAACCCGACCCTTTGCAGGGCCTGATGCCGACGTCGAGGACGGCGGGTACACTGGTAGGCCCGTCAGCAAGCGCATCCGGGAGGTGCCATGCCCTACTACATCTACCACATCACCGTCCCCCCGGGGACCGACGACAAGCAACTGGAATACCAGACCGAGTTCGACAATTTCCGGGAGGCCAAGCAGTTCGCGCGGGCCCGCCGCGCCGAGCTGGGCCCGGACACCGACATCACGGTCAAGGTGATCTTCGCCGCCAACCGCATCGAGGCCGAGGGCCTCCTGCGCGAGAAGCGCGAGAAGCCGATCGTGATGGAGTGGGAGAAGTAGCCACGCATGGTGGAAGAGGACGAGTTCCGCGCCACCTACCGCAGCCTCAACACCCAGCGCTGCGTGTTCGAGAAGGTGCTCAACGCGCGCCGGGCCACCTGCAGCCGCATGCACCGGTTCCATCTCGCGGACCGAGAGGGCGTGCGTTGCCGCTCCGCCGCGGCGCTGGCGCGCTGCACGGACTTTCTCGAGCACCTGCGCACCAACGCCCGCTTCGCGCTGGGCCTGGCCCACGTGGGCGGCCCCTTGCCGCACAACCGGGAGATCCGGGTCCAGGCCGGCGGCCTGCTGGCCTTGCAGGCCCTGCTGCATCCCGAGGCCCGGGATGCCGAGGTGGCAGAAGACATCCACGGCCTGCTCGAGGAGGCCACCGGCCGCTACGGCGACAGCGCGGCCTTCCCCTACAGCGCGCTCATGCCCGGTATCGCCGCCTTCCGCCCGCGGGCGCGCCGCCCGCGGGACTGAGGCACGAACCATGACGCGGCCGATCCTGCTCGCACTGGTCGAACTGGGCGGCTACCCGGATTTCACGCCCCTCTACCGGCGGCTGGGCTGCGAGGTGGTCGTCGAACGCCGGCTGCGCAAGGCGCTGGCCACGGTCCGGCGCCTGCGCCCGAAGGTGGTGGTGGCGGAGTTCAACTACCAGTCGGATTTCCGCGACCGCACCAGCTCCCTCGAATCCCTCCAGGCCGTGGTCCAGCGGCTGCCGGAGACACGGGTGATCGTGTTCTACGAACCGGCACAGGCCGCGCAGTTCGCCCGCCTGCGCCGTCGGTTCGAGCCCTTCCGCGCCCTGGCCTTCCCCATCGACGAGGCCGAGCTCGAGGCGGCCGTGCGGGACGCGCTGCAGCACGCGCCGGGACCGGGAGGGGCCTGACCCACCCGGGTCCGGGCCGCGGAGAGCACCCGGGACAGGCGGTGCCGGCTGTGGCAGAATGGTCGCGGTTGCGGGAGGAGCAGATGCAGAACCGCCCCCACATCCAGCGTGCCCTGCCCAAGCGGCGCTACAGCCTGGGGGAATTCCTCCTGGTGGTGCTCGGCGAGATCGAGAGCACGGACGCCGTCGACTACCGCTGGATCCTGGGCGTGGTGCGGGAAGGCGAATCCGAGCCGGGCATGTACCTGACCTGCGAGGCCGCGCCCCGCTCCCTGCGCGACCAGGGCCGCTGGGCCTTGCGCCTGATCCTCCCCGACGGGGCCGAGATCATCGGCGTGGACGATGCCTGGGGCGACCTCGACACCTTCACCGAGGAAGGCCTCCGCATCGTCCGGTCGCTGCTCGAACTCGGCGACCAGGAAGCCTGGCGTCTGCTGTGAACGGACAGACCTACCGCGCCTGCCTCGCCCCCTCCGGCCGCTGTTTCCCGGTCCAGGCCGGGGAGAGCCTCCTGGAGGCCGGGCTGCGCGCCGGCTTCAACCTCCCCTACCGCTGCACCAACGGCACCTGCGGTGTCTGTCGCGCCCGCCTGCGCAGCGGCCGCCTGCGGCGCCTCGCCCCGCACGAGTATCGCTTCACGGCGCGCGAGAAGGCCGCCGGCGAGTTCCTGCTGTGCCGGAACACCGCGGACTCCGATCTCGAACTGGAGGTGGTGGAGATCCGCGGCGTGGAGGACATCCCGGTGCAGCGCATCGAGACGCGCGTCTCCCGCCTGCACCGGCTGCGCGAGGACGTGATGGAGGTGCAGCTGCGCACGCCCCGTTCCCGCACGCTCCAGTTCCTCGCCGGGCAGTACGTCACGCTGCGCATCCCGGGCCTGCAGCCTCGCAACAAGTCCGTGGCCAGCTGCCCCTGCAACGGCATGATCCTGCAGTTCCACGTGCACCGGGTGGCCGGCGATCCCTTCTCCGAGCATGTCTTCGAGCGGATGCGCCCCCACGACCCCGTGGCGCTCGAGGGCCCGCACGGGAACTTCGTGCTCGACGAGGCGGCACACCGCCCCCTGGTATTCCTGGCCTACGAGACGGGGTTTGCACCCATCAAGAGCCTCATCGAGCACGCCATCTCGCTCGAGCTCGCCCAGCCCATGACCCTCTACTGGGTGGTGGGCGAGGCAGGCGGGCACTACCTGGACAACCAGTGCCGGGCCTGGGAGGACGCGCTGGACAACTTCCGTTACGTGCCGCTGGTGGGCGGGGCCGGGGTCCCCGTGCCCCCGGTGGCGGAGACGGCCGGCTGTCCCCCGCCGCCCGAGCCCCTGCGTCCCCAGGAGCAGGGGCTGCTGTTCGCCGCGGCGCGCGCAGTGGCCGAGCAGCCGGACCTCTCCGGGGTCGACGTCTACGCCAACGGCCCGCCCGGGGTCATGTGCCAGGCGCGCACCCTGCTCCAGGGGCATGGCCTGCCGGCGGAACGGCTGTTCGTCGACCCCCTGCGGCACTTCATTTAACCCGCATCACAAGAGCACCTTCTCGATGCCGCCGTGACGCACGCGCTCGAGGAAGTCCTGCAACCAGCGTGCGCCGAGCCGGTGGCGGGCGAGCTCGACGACGAGATAGTCGGCCTCGAGCCCGGTGTCGGGGCGGTAGCGCGCCAGCCCCTGCAGGCAGGCGGGGCAGGAGGTGAGCACCCGGATGGCCTGGGCGCCTTCCTGCTTCAGGGTATCGCGGCCGCGCAGCAGTTCTTCCTGCTTGCGAAAGCGGACCTGCTCGGCGATGTCGGGGCGGCTGACGGCAAAAGTACCGGCCTCGCCGCAGCAGCGGTCGGAGAGCGCGACCGGGCGCCCGGTGAGCCCGCGCGCCACCTCCAGGGGATCGTGGGTCTTCATGGGCGTATGGCAGGGGTCGTGGTAGAGATAGTGCACGCCTTCGACCCCTTCCATGCGCACCCCCTTCTCCAGCAGGTATTCGTGAATGTCGAGCAGGCGGCAGCCGGGGAAGATGCGTTCGAACTCGTAGGTGAGGAGCTGGTCCATGCAGGTGCCGCAGGAGACGAGCACGGTGCGGATGTCGAGGTAATTGAGGGTGTTGGCGACGCGGTGGAAGAGCACGCGGTTCTCCATGCTGATCTGGCGCGCGCGCCGTGCCTGGCCGTCGGCTTCCTGCGGATAGCCGCAGCAGAGGTAGCCGGGCGGCAGCACGGTCTGCACCCCCTGCGCGTAGAGCATGGCGAGCGTGGCGAGCCCGACCTGGGAGAACAGGCGCTCGGAGCCGCAGCCGGGAAAGTAGAACACGGCCTCGTCGAGGTGCGCGCCCTGCGGGTCGCGCAGGATGGGCACCAGCGTCTCCTCTTCCAGCCCCAAGAGGGCGCGCAGGGGCTTGGCGGGTACGTCCGCGGGCAGCGGGCGCTTCACGAACTGCACCACCTGCTCGGTGACCCTGGGGCGGCCGGTGGTGGCGCCGGGCGGTTGCCGGGTCGAGGGCAGGTGGCGGGCGATGCCGGCGGCGAGGCGCTGGCCGGCATAGCCGACGCGGATCATGCCGGTGCGCAGGGTCTCGATGGCGCGGCGGTCCCGCGCGTTGAGAAAGGCCATGGCGAGCCGCGCCGCCGGGCTGGAACGGCGCTGGCCGCGCGCGCGCAGCAGGGTGCGCATGTGCACGGTGACGTCGCCGAAGTCGATGTCCACGGGGCAGGGCGGCAGGCACTTGTGGCAGACGGTGCAGTGATCCGCGATGTCGTTCATCTCCTCGAAGTGGCGCCGGGAGACACCGCGCCGCGTCTGCTCCTCGTAGAGGAAGGCCTCGATCATCAGGCCGGTGGCGAGGATCTTGTTGCGCGGCGAGTAGAGCAGGTTGGCACGCGGCACGTGGGTGGTGCACAGCGGCTTGCACTTGCCGCAGCGCAGGCAGTTGCGGATGGCGTCGTTGAGGCGGCCGAGTTCGCTCTCCTCGAGGATGAGCGCCTCCTGCTGCACCAGGCGCAGGGAAGGTGTGTAGGCGCGTTCCAGCCCGGAGTCGCGCATCAGCTTGCCGCGGTTGAAGCGACCTTCCGGGTCCACCTTCCGCTTGTAGCGCTCGAAGGCCTCGATGACCTCGGGCTCGAGGTAGCGAATCTTGGTCAGGCCGATGCCGTGCTCGCCGGAGATGACGCCGCCCAGGGAACGCGCCAGGTCCATCACGCGGTCGACGATGCGTTCGGCCTCATGCAGCATGGCGTAGTCGTTGGAGTGCACCGGGATGTTGGTGTGCACGTTGCCGTCGCCGGCGTGCATGTGGGTGGCCACGAACAGGCGCCGGTTGCGGTGCTCGGCGTGAAGGGCGTCGAGGCGGCGGGCGACCGGGTCGTAGGCCCGGCCGGAAAAGATCTGTTTGAGGGGGCGCTCCACCTCGCGGCGGTAACTGATGCGCATCTCCCGGCGCAGCAGCAGGGAGACGAGGCTGTCCTCCGGCGTGGCGGCGGCGCGGGCACGCTCGTCCAGCAGCCCGGCGTGCTCGAGCGCGGGATCGTCGAGGTGGGAGAGCACCGCCTGCCAGCGGGCGCGGACCTGTCCCAGGTGGTGGAGCGCGGCCTGCTGCTTGGCGTGGACCAGGGCCCGGTTCTCCTCGCTGTCCTCCCAGTCCGGCTGCCCGCGCAGCGCCGGGAGCAGGTCCCCGGCCAGGTAGTCCTCGACGGCATCGAGGATCTCGAGCTTGTTGCGCAGCGCGTACTCGATGTTGATGCGCTCGATGCCCTCCTCGTAGTCGGCCAGGCGCTCGAGGGGAATAACCACGTCCTCGTTGATCTTGAAGGCGTTGGTGTGCCGGGCGATGGCGGCGGTACGGGCGCGATCGGCCCAGAAGCGGCGGCGCGCCTCCTCGCTGACGGCGACGAACCCCTCGGCATCCCGGGCGTTGCCCAGGCGTACCAGCATGGAGGCGGCCTCGGCCACGGCGTCCTCGTCGTCGCCGGAGACGTCGACCAGCAGCAGCATGGACGGCAGCCCGCCCCGCTCGGCCTTGGGACTGTAGTCCACGGCCTTCAGGTAGCGGGCATCGAGGTGTTCCAGCCCGGTGCAGTGCACGCTCGGGTGGGCGTCGAGGTAGCCCCGGATCTCCACGATGGCGGGCACGGAACGGCGCAGGTCGTGGCCGTAGAACTCCAGGCAGACGGTGCGCGTGTACCGCGGCATGCGATGGAGCAGGAAGCGCGCCGAGGTGATCAGCCCGTCGCAGCCCTCCTTCTGCACGCCGGGGATGCCGTGGAGGTACTTGTCCGTGACGTCCTTGCCCAGCCCGTCCCGGCGCAGCAGGCGCCCGGGGATCTCCAGGATCTCGGGCGCGCCCAGGGGGGTCTTGCCGTCGGGGGCATAGCGGGTGATGCGAAAGCGCACCCGCGGTTGCAGGTGGATGCGGCCGCGGTTGTGGTCGAGGCGCTCGACCTCGAGCCAGTGGGCGTCGGGGGTGACCATGCGCCAGGAGACCAGGTTGTCGAGCGTGGTGCCCCACATGACGGCCTTCTTGCCGCCGGCGTTCATGGCGATGTTGCCGCCGATGGTGGAAGCGTCCTGCGAGGTGGGGTCCACCGCGAACACGTAGCCGGCGGCCTCGGCGGCCTCGGCCACCCGGCGCGTCACCACGCCGGCCCCGCACTCGATGATGGGCACGGGTTCCTCCACGCCCTCGATCTTCTCGAGGCGCACCGCGGAGAGGCGCTCGAGCTTTTCGGTGTTGATCACCGCGGTGTCGCAGTAGAGCGGGACGGCACTGCCGGTGTAGCCGGTACCCCCGCCGCGCGGGATGAGGGTGAGCCCGAGTTCGGTCAGGGCCTCGACCAGGTCGCGCACCTCCTCCTCGGTGTCCGGGGTGACCACCACGAAGGGCATCTCCACGCGCCAGTCGGTGGCGTCCGTGGCGTGGGAGACGCGGGCCAGGCCGCTGAAGTCGATGTTGTCCGGGCGGGTGATGCGCGCCAGGCGCTCGCGGATGCGCCGGCGCAGGCTGCGGGCACGCGGGAACCAGGCCGCGAAGCGTTCCACCGCCTCCCGGGCGCGGGCGACCAACGCCAGCGCCTTCTCGTTGCCGCCGGCGCGTGCCTCGATCTGGTCCAGCCGGTGCTGCAACGCGTGGGCGAGTGAATCCCAGCGCTTGGGGTTCTCGAGCAGGTCGTCCTGGATGTAGGGGTTGCGCTCGACCACCCACATGTCGCCGAGCACCTCGAAGAGCATGCGCGCCGAGCGCCCCGTCACCCGCTCCGAGCGCAGTTGCTCGAGGGTGTTCCACATCTCCTCGCCGAGATAGCGCAGCACGATCTCGCGGTCGGAGAAAGACGTGTAGTTGTAGGGGATCTCGCGGATGCGCGACGGCATGGCACGGCCCGGGTTGGCGACGAAATCGCTATTTTAGCAGAGCACCGAGACACGAATCGCCACGGA
>RFHK01000111.1 GCA_003695825.1 Gammaproteobacteria bacterium
CCCAGGGCCACGGCCACCGGGAAGGGTTCGCCCGGATGGGCCTGCTGCCAGTCGCGGAAGTCCAGCGCCCCGCCGCGGTGCGCCAGCCAGCGCATGATGACCCGGTTGCGATCGATCACCTGCTGGCGGTAGATGCCCAGGTTGGTACGTGGCTTGTTCGGCCCTTTCGTCACCACCAGCGCCCAGGTGATGAGCGGCCCGGCATCCTCCGGCCAGCAGGTCTGGATGGGATAGCGGGCCAGGTCCACCTCCGGGCCGACGAACTCCGCTTCCTGGCAAGGGGCCTGCCGGACCCGCTTCGGTGCCATGTCCAGCACCTTGCGGTATTCCGGGATCTTGGAGAGTGCATCCTTCATGCCGCGCGGCGGCTCGGGTTCCTTGAGCCGCGCCAGCAGGCACCCGACGTCGCGCAGCGCCGAGACCTCCTCGGCCCCCATGCCCAGCGCCACCCGTCGCGGCGTGCCGAAGAGGTTGCCGAGCAGCGGGATGTCCGAGCCCTTCGGCCGCTCGAACAGCAGCGCCGGGCCACCGGCACGCAGGACCCGGTCGCAGATTTCCGTGACCTCGAGGCGGGGATCGACGGCCACGGAAACCCGTTTCAGCTCGCCCATGCGCTCGAGGTGCGCGAGGAACTCCCGGAGATCGCGGTAATGCATGGCTCCGCTCGTGGCTCGGACCGGGCAATGATAGCCACGCAAGCCACCGAACGCACGGCGAGGGTGGCGTGCTCAGCGGGGGCAGTGGCTGATCCGTTCCATGGTGGCCTCGATCCACGCCTCGGCCTCGGCGAGGATCTGCGCGGCGCGCTTGCCCCGGGTGGCGATGGGCGGGCCGATGACGACGTCGATGGTCCCGGGATACTTGAGCAGGCTGTGCTTGGGCCAGAACTCGCCGGCGTTGTGGGCCACGGGCACCACCGGCGCCCCGCTCTTCTCGGCGAGCACGGCGCCGCCGATGTGATAGCGTCCCCGCGTGCAGGGCGGCACGCGCGTGCCTTCCGGGAAGACGACCACCCAGCGCCCCTTGCGCAGCCGGTCGATGCCTTCGCGGACCAGCTTGAGGACGGCCCGGCGCCCTGCCCGGCGGTCGAGCGGGATGGGTTCGAGCAGGGCCATGCCCCAGCCGAACAGAGGGATCCACATGAGCTCGCGCTTCAGGACCCAGACCTGGGGCGGGAAGATCTCCTGCAGGGCCAGGGTCTCCCAGGCCGACTGGTGCTTGGCGAACACGATCGCGGGTTCGTCCGGCAGGTGTTCCCGGCCCGTGACACGGTAGTCGAGGCGGCAGACCCGCCGCAGGGCCCAGATCGCGAAGCGTCCCCAGCGGGTGGCGAGGCGATAGCGCACGGGATAGGGGAAGGGGAAGCTCAGCAGCACGACCGGCGCGATGATCACCAGGGCCCCGACGAACAGGAGCCAGAACAGCAGGGAACGCAGCCACACACCGGGGCCGGCGGGCCGTCTCATGCGCACTCCGCCAGCAGGGCCTGGACCGCCGCGGCCAGGTCGTCGTAGACCGGGTAGCCGTGCCCCGGCGGGAGGGCGGCCTCGGTCCGCCGTCCCTTGCCCGTGCGCACCAGGATGGGGCGCGCCCCCACGGCCTCGGCCGCCTGCAGGTCGCGCAGGGAGTCGCCCACGGCAGGCACACCGGCCAGCGTGGCCTGGAAGCGCTCCGCCACTTCCTGGAAGAGGCCGGGCGCGGGCTTGCGGCAGCCGCAGCCGTCTTCCGGGCCGTGGGGGCAGAAGAAGATGCCCGAGACGACGCCACCGACCGCCGCCAGCGCCTGGTGCATCTTCTGGTGGATCCGGGCCAGGGTATCGGCGTCGAACAGGCCGCGGGAGAGCCCCGACTGGTTGGTCAGCACCACCACCCGGTAGCCGGCATGGTTGAGCTGGGCGATGGCCTCGAGGCTGCCGGGAATGGGGACCCATTCCTCGGGCGACTTGATGTAGTCGTCGGAGTCCTCGTTGATCACTCCGTCCCGGTCCAGGAGGATCAGGCGCATCGTGCTCAATCCACGTCGCGGAACTCGGAGACCCGGATGCGGCCGTCCACCATGCGCGCCTCGCGCTGCATGAGCCGCTCCATCTTCTCCCAGAAGGCGGCCCTCAGGTCGAAGTCCGCTGCAATCGCCGTCCCGAGGAGGAGGATGAAGAGGTCGGCCACCTCTTCGGCCAGGGCGGCCTTCGACTTGCCCTTGGTCACGCAGGCCGAGATCTCGCCCAGCTCCTCGGCCATCAGGGCCACGCGGTAGGTCAACTCCTCGCCCCCGGTGTGCTTGAAGTCGTGCTTGTCGTGGAAGGCCTGCACGGCGTCCAGCATGGCCTGGTAGGAATCCCGATCGATCGCCCGAGTCATTTTTTCAACCAATATCCAGATTTGGAGTCATCACCAAATTACCACTCTGCTTGATCTCGCGGTCACCGCAGGCGCGTACCGCCCTCCCGATCCATCCATCGCATCCATGTAAAAACAGTAGGATATGGATGAAAATAAGGTTTTCTACAAATTCCCATGATGCTTCATCCCTGGAGCTTGCCCAGGTCTGCAACCCCCAGGAAGAGCTGCTGGAGCTTCGCGAGCAGGGCCAGTCGGTTGCGGCGCAGTCCCGGCTCCTCGGCCAGGACCATGACTGCGTCGAAGAAGCGGTCGACGGGTTCGCGCAGGGCGGCCAGCCGCCGCAGTGCGGATTCATAGGCGCCGGCCTCGAAGAGCGGATCGACAGCCGACTCCGCTTCGGCGATCGCGGCGGCCAGCGCCTGTTCGGCCGGCTCTGCGAGTCGTGACGGATCCACTTCTTCTGGTACCGATTCGCCGCCCTCGCGCGCCTTGCGCAGCAGGTTGCCGATCCGCTTGTTCGCGGCGGCCAGGGCCTCGGCTTCGGGCAACTGCTCGAAGGCGGTCACGGCACGGACGCGGCGCATGAAATCGAGCGGGCGCGTGGGCCGGACGGCGCGCACGGCCTCGAAGACCTCGGTACGGAAGCCCTGCTCCTGGCAATAGCCGCGCAGGCGCTCGAGCACGAAGTCGAACACCGCTCCCACCACCCGGGGCGCACCCAGGGACTCCGGGAACTGCTGCGCGGCCGCATTCAGCCACACCTCCAGGTCGAGATCCCGCTCGCGCTCGACGAGGATGCGCAGAAGGCCCAGTGCGGCCCGGCGCAGGGCGAAGGGGTCCTTCTCTCCCGTCGGCGGCTGCCCGATGGCGAAGATCCCGACCAGGGTGTCGAGCCGGTCGGCGAGCGCCAGGGCCTGGCCGGTCGGGGTCTCGGGGAGCCGGTCGCCGGCATGGCGCGGCAGGTAGTGCTCCTCGATCGCCCAGGCCACCTCCTCGGGTTCCCCGTCGTGCAGTGCGTAGTACCGGCCCATGACGCCCTGCAGTTCCGGGAACTCGTAGACCATCTGTGTCAGCAGGTCGCACTTGCAGAGCAGGGCGGCGCGTTCCGCCCAGGCGGGTTCCCCGCCGAGTGCCTCGCCGATACGGGCGGCGAGGACCCCGAGGCGGCGTGCCTTGTCGAGCAGGGTACCGAGCCGGTCCTGGAAGACCATCCGGGCCAGGCCCTCCATGCGGTCTGCGAGCGGCCGGCTGCGGTCCTGTTCCCAGAAGAAGGCGGCGTCCTCGAAGCGGGGACGGATCACCCGTTCGTTGCCGGCCTTGACCTGTGCCGGATCCCGGCTCTCGATGTTGGCGACGGTGACGAAGTGCGGGAGCAGGTGCCCCGCCGCGTCCACCACCGGGAAATAGCGCTGGTGGTCCTGCATGGTGGAGATCAGCACCTCGGGCGGCACCTCCAGGAAGCGGGGTTCGAAGTCGCCGGCGATCGCCACCGGCCACTCCACCAAGGCGGTCACCTCCTCGAGCAGCGCCGCGTCGATGCGCGCCTCGCCCCCCACCTGGCGGGCGGCCTCGAGTACCTGGCCGCGGATCGCCTCGCGGCGGGCGTCCAGATCGGCCAGCACCCGGCCCTCGGTCTCCAGCACGGGGAGGTAGACCGCGGGTTCGGCGAGCAGGATGGGGTCGGGGTGATGGAAACGGTGGCCGCGGGTCTCGCGACCGGTCCGGCACCCCAGGATCTCGCATTCGATCACGTCCTCGCCGTGCAGGAGCACCACCCAGTGCACGGGGCGTACGAATTCGACGTCCCGGTCTCCCCAGCGCATGCGCCTGGGCACGGGCAGGCGGTCGAGGGCTTCGCGCACTACCTCAGGCACCACCTCGGCCGCCGGCCGGCCGGGCACGAGGCGCCGGTAGGCCAGCCAAGCACCCTTCTCGGTCTCCAGGCGCTCGAGATCCTCAACCGCGACCCCGCAGGAGCGGGCGAACCCCTCGGCGGCCCGAGTGGGGCACCCCTCGTCGTCGAAGGCAACCGCCAGGGCCGGCCCGCGGCGCAGTTCCTCGCGGTCGGGCTGGGCGCGGGCGACTCCCCGGACGAGCACGGCCAGGCGCCGGGGCGAGGCATAGGGTGCCGCCCCCGCATGCTCCAGGTGTGCACGAGCCAGGCCCGCGGCGAGCGCCTCGGCGAGCGCCTCGCTAAGCCGGCGCAAGGCCCCCGGCGGCAATTCCTCGGTGCCGATCTCGAGCAGGAGGTCGGCCGCGTTCATCCGGCGGCCTCCGTGGCGGGCGGGGTCCCGCAGAGCGGGAAACCGAGCCGCTCGCGGGCGGCGTAGTAGGCCTCGGCCACGGCCCGGGCCATGGCCCGCACGCGCAGGATATAGCGCTGGCGCTCGGTGACGGAGAGGGCACTGCGCGCATCCAGCAGGTTGAACACGTGCGAGGCGCGCAGCACTTGTTCGTAGGCCGGCAGGGGAACGCCGGCCTCGATCAGGCGGCCGTGTTCGCGTTCACAGGCATCGAACACCTGGAACAGCCAGTCGGTGTCGGCCAGCTCGAAGTTGTACCGCGACTGCTCGACCTCGTTCTGGTGGAAGATGTCCCCGTAGGTCACCCGGCCCTGGGGGCCATCGGTCCAGACGAGGTCGAAGACGCTCTCCACGCCCTGCAGGTACATGGCGATGCGTTCCAGGCCGTAGGTGATCTCGCCGGTCACGGGACGGCAATCGAGGCCGCCCACCTGCTGGAAATAGGTGAACTGGGTCACCTCCATGCCGTTGAGCCAGACCTCCCAGCCCAACCCCCAGGCCCCGAGCGTGGGGGATTCCCAGTTGTCCTCGACAAAGCGGATGTCATGCACGAGCGGGTCGATGCCCAGGGCCGCGAGCGATCCGAGGTAGATTTCCTGGATGTCCTCGGGCGAGGGCTTGAGGATGACCTGGAACTGGTAGTAGTGCTGCAGACGGTTGGGGTTCTCGCCGTAGCGGCCGTCGGTGGGGCGCCGGCAGGGTTGCACATAGGCCGTTCGCCAGGGTTCCGGGCCGATGGCGCGCAGGAAGGTGGCGGGATGGAAGGTCCCGGCCCCCATCTCCATATCGTAGGGCTGGCTGATCACGCACCCCTGCTCGGCCCAGTAGCGTTGCAGGGCGAAGACGAGCGCCTGGAAGCTGTCGACCCGGACCGGGGCGGCCTTGGACATCGCGCATTCCCGTGGCTTGCGAACCGGCGCGAGTATACCGGTTCGCCGTCGGGTTGGCGATGGCCCTCCCGGCCCGGGAGGTTGCCCGTGCCCGGGGGCTGGTGTAATTCAATGCCATGGGCGGGATGCCGGCCCGGATCCTGCATGCCGCGCCGGCAGGCCGTGTCAAGCCCCGGGGCGATCGCGCCGATATCCTGGGGTAGGGGAACACCGCCCGTCCCCGGGGCGTCCAAGCGGCAGGGGAAGGCAGGAGGTGTCCATGAAGGAACTGATCCTCGAACCCACCTCGGTGGCCCAGTGGCACGCGCTCGTCACGGAGGCCGAGCAGGCCTGCGCATGCCGCCTGGACGAAGAACTGGAGAGCTACCTCGTGTTCCTGCTCATGCGCTTCCTGCGCCAGCCGGAGCTGGCCGGCCGCGTGATGGCGATGGAATACCTCGAGGGGCTCAACAGCGCCGGCCGCGCCCAGATCGACCGGCTGCGCGAGGTGGGAGACCTGTGCCTGCTGCTGTCGGGATTCTTTCCCGAGCAGGCGGCCCGACGGCTGGTACGCATCAGCTACTTCGTCGACCTCGGGCGCAGCAGCTACGGTGTGCTCGCCGACCGCTTCAGCCATGCCGCCGCCCAGGTCTACCGCTCCCTCTCCGAGGGCTTCGTGACGCTCATGGACATCCTGCAGCAGATCCGGGGGCTGGCCGGCGGTGAGGTGCTCGACCCCCTGCACAACCAGGAGCTGTGGTCGGACACCGGCAGCCGACGCGCCCTGCGCGAGCTGCGCCGGCAGCTCGGGCCCGGCGCGACCCCCCTCCCGCTCGGCAGTCGCCGCCGCCAATAACCCCGCGCCAACCCGGCGTTCTCGCCCCGCCCCGGCTGCCCTGCAGGCGCCTCCGGGCTACAATGGTCGCATGAGTACGCAACGCAAGGCACTCGCTCTCATCTCGGGGGGCCTGGATTCCATGCTGGCCGCGAAGGTCATCCAGGAACAGGGCATCCACGTCGAGGGCATCAACTTCTACACCGGGTTCTGCGTGGAGGGGCACACCCATGCCATCCGCCGCAAGGACCGGGCACGTCCCAAGCGCAACAATGCCCTCTGGGTGGCCGAACAGCTCGGTATCCGGCTCCACATCGTGGACGTCATCGAGGAGTACAAGCAGGTCCTCACCGATCCGAAACACGGCTACGGGGCCAACCTCAACCCCTGCCTGGACTGCAAGATCTTCATGGTCCGCAAGGCCTACGAGTGGATCCGGGAACACGGCTTCGACTTCATCATCACCGGGGAGGTGATCGGCCAGCGCCCCAAGTCGCAGCGCGCCGACACCTTGCCCGTGGTGGCGAAGGAGTCCGGTGCCGGGGACCTGCTGCTCAGGCCGCTGTGCGCCAAGAACCTGCCACCGACCCGGCCCGAACGCGAAGGCTGGGTGGACCGCGAGAAGCTCTACGACTTCAGCGGCCGCACGCGCAAGCCGCAGATGGCCCTGGCGGCGCGGTTCGGCATCCGCGACTACGCCCAGCCCGCCGGGGGCTGCTGCTTCCTGACCGACCCGCAGTATTCCCGCAAGCTGGCGGACCTCTGGCAGGCCCGCGGTACGCGTGCCTACGAACTCGACGACATCCTGCTGCTCAAGGTCGGCCGGCACATCCGCCCGGCCCCGCACTTCAAGCTGATCGTGGGCCGCGAGGAAGGCGAGAACAACTTTCTCGAAGGCTACCGCAAGCGCTTCCTGCACCTGCGCACCCGCAGCCACCCGGGCCCGCTGGTGCTGGTCGACGGGACGCCGGGCGAGGCCGACATCGAGCTCGCCGCCCGGATCGCGGCCCGCTACAGCCAAGGACGCACGGCACCGGAGGTGGAAGTGGAGGTCGTCCCCCGGGAGGGGGAACCCCGCCGCCTGCGCGTCCCCCCCCTGCCCCCGCACGAGCTGCCGGAATCCTGGGTGATATGAACGCGCACGATCTCGACGCCCGCCATCTGCTCTGCCCCCTGCCTGTCATCCGGACCCAGGATGCCGTGAAAAATCTCGCGCCCGGTGCTATTCTCCGCGTCCATTGCACGGATCCCGGCGCGATCCACGACATTCCTGCCTGGTGCCGCATCCATGGCCACGAGGTGCTCGACATCCAGCAGGAAGGCCGGGACATCAGGATCACCCTGCGGGTCGGCAGCGATTGAGCGCCCGGGCCGGTCCGCGTGGGGCGTACGCGGACATGCCACAGGTCATCGAGCAGCGACAGCACGGCAGCGAGCGGTACCGGGACACGCGCTTCGTCACCTGGGTCGGTGCCTTCGTCGACCTGGTGCTGGCCGCCGTCAAGATCGCCGTGGGGCTGGTGGCCCGCTCCGAGGCCCTGGTGGCCGACGGCCTCCACTCGCTCTCCGACCTGCTCACGGACTTCATGGTGCTCTACGCCGCCCGCCACTCGCACCGGGCCGCCGACGAGGAGCATCCCTACGGCCACGGGCGGATCGAGACGGCCATGACCGTGGCCCTGGGCAGTGCCCTCTTCCTGGTCGCCGGCGGCATCGCCTACGACGCCCTCGACCGACTCTTCTTCACCGGCAGCCTGGTACGCCCCGGGGCCGCCGCCCTGCTCGCCGCGGCCTTCTCGGTGGTGGCCAAGGAGGCCCTGTTCCGCTACACACGTGCCCATGCCCGCCGCCACCGGTCTCCCATGCTCGAGGCCAACGCCTGGCACCACCGCTCCGACGCCGTCTCTTCCCTGATCGTGATCGTGGGCGTGGGCGGGGCCCTGGCCGGTTACCCCTGGCTGGACGCGGTGGCCGCCGTGGCCGTGGCCGTGCTGATCGCGCGCATCGCATGGGACCTGATCCACCAGAGCGTGCGCGAGCTGATCGACACCGCGCTCGAGAAGGAAGAGGTGGAGCGCATCCGGCACACGATCCGCGAAGTCGAAGGGGTGGAATCGCTGCACATGTTGCGTACGCGGCGCAGCGGCGGGGACGCCCTGGTCGACGTCCACATCCAGGTCGACCCCCGCATCAGCGTCTCCGAGGGGCACCAGATCGGCGAGGCCGTGCGCCGCAAGCTGCTCGAAGACCTGGATTTCGTCACCGATGTCACCGTGCACATCGACCCCGAGAACGACGAGACCGCCTCGCCCAACGACGGCCTGCCGCTGCGCAGTGCGCTCATGGCCCGGCTGCGCCAGGCCTGGACGCAGGTGACCGGGCGCCCGGACCTGGTACGCGACGTGGTCCTCCACTACCTCGACGGCCGCATCCACGTGGACCTGATCCTCGACCCCCGGGCCATCCACTGCGGGGACCCGGACGTGGAAACCCTGGGCAAGCGTCTGCGGGAGGCCATCGGCGCCCTGCCGGACATCGGGCGCATCCGGGTGCTGATCGAGGCCTGATGCACGAGATGCGTGCAAGCCTGCACCCTCCTGGTGCAGCCGGGCAGAGAAGTTGGCGCGGGGCGTAGGCAAGATCTTGATTTCACGCGTGTACCCCGGGTGGCACGGAAACTGCCTCCGGCGGGCACGCCCAGGCACCGAGGGCATCGGCTGATACGGCCGGACGCCAGCGGCATGGAAAACCGGGAGCAAGCCAACCACAGCAGGAGTTGAGAGATGAGTGCATCGAAGGTACAGAAGCTGATCAAGGACAACGACGTCAAGTTCGTCGATCTGCGGTTCACCGACACGCGCGGCAAGGAACAGCACGTCACCGTGCCCGCGCACGAGGTCAACGCCGCCTTCTTCAAGGACGGCAAGATGTTCGACGGTTCCTCCATCGCCGGCTGGAAGGGCATCAACGAGTCCGACATGATCCTCATGCCCGACACCTCCACCGCCGTGCTCGATCCCTTCAGCGACGAGCCGCAGGTGAACATCCGCTGCGACATCCTCGAGCCGGCCACCATGAAGGGCTACGAGCGCGATCCTCGGTCGCTGGCCAAGCGTGCCGAGGAGTACCTCAAGTCCACCGGTATCGCCGATACCGTGCTCTTCGGACCCGAGAACGAGTTCTTCATCCTCGACGACGTGCGCTGGGGCGCCTCCATGTCCGGCGCCTTCTACAAGGTGGATTCCGACGAGGCGCACTGGAACACCGAGCGCGTCTACGAGGACGGCAACCTGGGCCACCGTCCCGGCATCAAGGGCGGTTACTTCCCGGTACCCCCGGTCGACTCCCTGCACGACATCCGCGGCGCCATGTGCCTGGCACTCGAGGAGATGGGCCTCAAGACCGAGGTGCACCACCACGAGGTGGCCACCGGCGGCCAGTGCGAGATCGGCGTGGCGGCCAATACCCTGGTGAGGAAGGCCGACGAGGTGCAGATCCTCAAGTACGTGGTGATGAACGTGGCCGCCGCCTACGGCAAGACCGCCACCTTCATGCCCAAGCCGCTGGTGGGTGACAACGGCAACGGCATGCACGTGCACCAGTCCCTGGCCAAGAACGGCAAGAACCTGTTTGCCGGCAACAAGTACGGCGGCCTCTCCGAGCTCGCCCTCTACTACATCGGCGGTATCATCAAGCACGCCCGGGCGCTCAACGCCTTCACCAACGCCTCCACCAACTCCTACAAGCGCCTGGTGCCCGGCTTCGAGGCCCCGGTCATGCTGGCCTATTCCGCGCGCAACCGTTCGGCCTCGATCCGCATCCCGTTCGTGGCCAACCCCAAGGCCCGCCGCATCGAGGTCCGGTTCCCCGATTCCACGGCCAACCCTTACCTCGCCTTCTCGGCCATGATGATGGCCGGACTCGACGGTATCCAGAACAAGATCCACCCGGGCGATGCCATGGACAAGGACCTCTACGACCTGCCGCCCGAGGAAGAGGCCGAGATCCCGAAGGTGGCCCGCTCCTTCGAGGAGGCACTCATGGCACTGGACGCCGACCGCAAGTTCCTCACCGCCGGCGGCGTCTTCACCGACGACATGATCGACGGCTACCTCGAGCTCAAGATGGAGGAAGTCCAGCGGCTGAACATGACCACGCACCCGGTCGAGTTCGACATGTACTACTCCCTCTGAGCACCGGCCGTACCCGGCACTCCAGGACCCCCTGCCCCGCAGGGGGTCCGTCTTTCGTGCCGCGGGATAATGCCGCGCGCCGGGACGGGCGCCCCTTGCGGCCCCGGCGACCCGGCAGTAAGGTGGGGACATGAAACGAGTCCTCTGCCTGGCGGGTCGCAATCCCCGAAGCTTCCCCGAGGGGGACGTACTGCAGGGTGCGGGCGGGCCCGGTTCACCGCCGCGGCGCGGGCGTCCGGCACGGTGCACGGCCGCGTTGCTGGGGTGCGCCCTCGCCCTGGGCCTCGAGGGGGCCTGGCCCGCCGTCTATACCTGGACGGACGAGGACGGCGTGCGGCACTACGCCGACACCCCGGTCGCGGGCGCGCGCGAGGTCCGCATCGTCCCGCACAACGTCTACCACCCGGTGACGCCCGCCACCGCCCTGCCCGCCCCGCCACCTGCACCGCCCACGCCCCCGGCC
>RFHK01000112.1 GCA_003695825.1 Gammaproteobacteria bacterium
CTCCAGCCCCAGGCGGCCGTCCGCGGTGCAGTAGCGCAGGCGGGTGAAGCAGTTGGTGATGAAGCGCAGGCGGTCCGTGCCGGTGAGCGACGGGTCCCAGCGGTCGGGTTCGTTGCCGTACATCGCCTCGGTGAAGGCACCCCAGTCCGGGCCTGAGAAGACGCGCTCGACCTCGCGGGCGCAGGCCCGGGCCGTCTCGGCGTCCCACTGGGGCGGCAGCCCGGCGTGGAGGAGGGCCAGGCCCAGGTCCGGGTCCTCGTGCAGGAAGGGCCGCGTGCGCAGCCAGTCGATCAGCTCGGCGCCGTCCGGCGCGTCCAGGACGGCATGGAGGGTGTCGCGGGGATGGGCGCGGGACGGGTCGTGCGCCACGGCGAGCAGGTGAAGGTCGTGGTTGCCGAGCACCGTCACGGCGCGGTCGCCGAGCGCACGCACGAAGCGCAGCACCTCGAGCGAGTGGGGGCCGCGGTTGACCAGGTCCCCCGTGAACCAGAGCCGGTCCTGCGCCGGGTCGAAGCGCAGGCGCTCGAGCAGGCGCTGGAGGTCGTCGTAGCAGCCCTGCACGTCGCCGATGGCGTAGACGGCCATCGGTCTCAGTGCAGCACCCGGGGGATGGAGAGCGTGAAGGGCGGGATCTCGGCGTCGAATTCCACGCCGTCGTCGGCGATCATCTGGTAGGTACCGCGCATGCTGCCCACGGCGGTCTCGAGAATGGCGCCGCTGGTGTAGCGGAAGGCCTCGCCCGGCTCGAGATGGGGTTGCTCGCCGACCACGCCCATGCCGCGCACTTCTTCCACCTTGCCGTTGCTGTCGGTGATGATCCAGTGGCGCGAGATCAGCTTCGCCGGCACCTCGCCCCGGTTGGTGATGGTGATGGTGTAGGCGAAGACGTACCGGTTCAGCTCGGGGTTGGACTGCTCCTCGAGGTAGTCGGTCTCCACGTCGACGTCGATCCGGTAGCGGCTCATGGTCTCCACGGGTCTCGGTTTCCCGGCGTTCGAACAGGGACCTGCAAGGATACGGATTCGCGGCACGGGCCGAAAGTTCCCCTGCCGCACGTCAGGATCCACGCCCGGGCGTGCCGCTCCGCCCGGCGAGCACGAGCGCGCCGAGCAGGCCGGGCCAGGGGTGGACGATCACGTGCACCGGCAGGGTGTCGAGCAGGGCGCGGAAGCGCCCCTTGGCCAGGAAGGCCTCCAGGAAGGTCGCCGAGGCCAGGTAGGGCAGCAGGTGGCGGGCGATCCCCCCGCCGATGAACAGCCCCCGCCGGCACAGGGACTGCAAGGCGAGGTTGCCGGCCTGGGCGCCGTAGAGACGGGTGAAATGGCGCAGGGCCTGCTCGGCCGCGGGATCGCCTCCGTGCAGGCCCAGGCGCGTCACCACCGGGGCCGGATCCGCCCCGGCGGCCTCGGCGGCCGCGAAATCCGGGTGGGGCGCCGGGCCGCAGTGGAAGCGGTAGAGTTCCACCAGACCGCGCCCGGAGAGCACACGCTCCCAGGAGACGTGGGTGCCGTAGAGGCGCTGCAGGTGCCGCAGCAGGGACCAGTCTTCCTCGCACTGGGGCGCGAAGTCGCTGTGGCCGCCCTCGGTCGGCAGGACGTGGAAGCGGCCGGTCTCCCGGCATTCGAGCAGCAGTGCCTGGCCCAGCCCGGTCCCGGCACCCATGAGCGCGGCGGGGGCCTCGGGGTCCGCCGTGCCGGGTTGGACGGGCACCAGGTGCTCCGGGTCGAGGTGCGGCACCGCGTGCGCCACCGCGGCGAAGTCGTTGACCAGGCACACCGGCACCCCGCCGAGGCGGGCCGAGAGCCGGTCCGTGTCGATCCGCCAGGCGCGGTTGGTGAGCACGGCCACCCGCTGGCCCGGGGCCACCGGGGCGGCGACCGCCAGGCAGGCGCAGGCCGGGCGCGCGCCCGCCTCGTCCAGGAAGACCGCCAGCAGGGCCTCGAAGTCCGGCCAGGCGGCGTTGTCGAAACGGGCGCGGTGCGCGGGCCGGTCCGGGGTCGCGGCCGGCGCCAGCGCCAGCCACGTGTGGGTGCCGCCGATGTCGGCCGCCAGCAGCCAGTCCGTCATGCCGCCCCCGGCAAAGCGCGCGCGGCCTCGGCGTCGAGCAGCCAGCGCACCCGGCCGGACGGCCGCAGGCGCGCGGCGGGCAGCTCGCTGTCCCGGTCCCCCAGCAGGCGCGCCACCACCGCGGCCTTGTCCCGGCCCGCCACCAGGAAGACCACCTCCCGGGCCGCCTCGATGAGCGGCGGCGTGAAGCTGATCCGGCGCGGGGGCTCTACCCGGGCCTCGACCGGCACGACCAGGCGCGTGCGCGTCTCCAGCGCCGGCGTGCCCGGGAAGAGCGAGGCGGTGTGCCCGTCCGTGCCCACGCCGAGCAGCACCAGGTCGAACACCGGGCGGCCCGCCGGGTCCGCCGGGAGGGTGGCGCGCAGCTGCGCCTCGTAGCGGCGGGCCGCCGCATCGAGCGCCGCGGCGGCGGCCGCGTCCGGCACCATCGGCCGGCACTGGGACGCGGGCACCGGCACCCGCTCGACCAGCGTCCGCCGGATCATCGTCCAGTTGCTGGCCGGATCCCCGGGAGGCACCCCCCGCTCGTCGCTCTGCCACAGCCAGACCCGCTCCCAGGGCACGCGGTCGGCCGCGTAGGGCGTGGCCAGGCAGTGATAGAGCGCCCGCGGGGTGCCGCCGCCGGCCAGGGCGCAATGGAAGGCGCCGCGCTCGGCAACCGCCTGCCGGCAGGCGGCGAGCCAGTGCCGCACGGCCTGCAGGGTGAAGTCCGCCCGGCTGGGCAGGATCTCGATCTGGGGTCGCGTCATCTCGCTCTCCTCGGGCCGGGGCGCGGGA
>RFHK01000113.1 GCA_003695825.1 Gammaproteobacteria bacterium
GCTTCTCGCTTCTTGCTCCTAGCTTCCCCTCCCCCTCCCCCTCCTCGCCCGCGGATGGGCCCGGTCGTAGACCTGGGCGAGGTGCTGGAAGTCGAGCCGGGTGTAGACCTGGGTGGTGCGGATGTCGGCGTGCCCGAGCAATTCCTGCACGGCACGCAGGTCCCCGCTCGACTCGAGCAGGTGGGTGGCGAAGGCATGGCGCAGTCGGTGGGGATGGAGGCGTTCCGCGAGTCCTTGGCGACGTGCCAGCACCTCCAGGCGCTTCTCGATGCTGCGCCGCCCCAGGCGCCGCCCGTGCCGCCCCACGAACAAGGCCGGCTCACCGGGATCCCGCACCAGGGCGTCGCGCAGGGGCAGCCAGGCCCGCAGCGCGGCACGGGCCATGCGCCCCACCGGCACCCGGCGCCGCTTGCGGCCCTTGCCCATGACCTCGACCAGGCCCTGTTCCAGGTCCAGGTCGGCGACGTTCAGTTCCGCCAGCTCGGAGAGCCGCAACCCCGAGGAATAGCAGAGCTCGAACAGGGCGTGGTCGCGCACCCGCAAGGGCTCCTGGTCCGCCGGCGGTGTGAGCAACCGGGCGACCTCGTCGACGTCGAGTGCGCGGGGCAAGGCACGGCGGCTGCGGGGCGCCCGAACGCCCCGGGCCGGGTTGGCGCGCAGTACGCCTTCCTCGACGAGGTGGTCCAGGAACCCCCGCAGGGAGGAGAGGCGCCGCTGGATGGTACGCGGATGCAGGCCGCTGCGGTGGCAGGCCGCGGCGAATTGCCGCACATGACCGGAATCCACGGACTCCCAGCGTTCGAGCCCCTGCTTGCGACACCAGGCCAGGAAGGCGTTGAGATCCCGCCGGTAGGCAGCGCGGGTATGGGGGGAACGATTACGGGCGCGCAGGCGGTCGATCCAGCGATCGACCGCGGCCTTCATGCCCGCGAAACCTCTGCCTGCACCAGCCAGCGGGAGAGGCAGGCCCCCAGCAGGGACGCGAGGCGGTCGAGGTAATGGGTGTTCATGGCCTTGTTGTAGGCCAGGGGATCGGTGCTGCCGATCGCCAGCAGGCCGTATTCCGCCGCGGCACCCACGGGCAGCAGGGCCGCGGAGCGGACCCCGGAACCGGTGCCGAAGAGCCAGTCCCGCACGGCTCCACCGACCTCGCCGCACCAGGCCCGGTGCCGGTCGAGCACCCGCTCCACCTCGGCCAGGCGGCTACCCTGGGCGTCCAGGGACCCCACCCAGCCGGGCAGGTCCGCCGGGGCGGCGTGGCGCAGGCGCAGGGCCACGGCCGCGACCCGGAAGTCCTCGGTGAGGCTGCGGTGCAACGCCTCGATCGCCTCGGCCGGGCGTTGCGCCCGCATCAGGTCCAGGGTCAGGCGATGGAGCCGTGCCTGGGTGTGGTCGTTCTGGCGCCCGTTCTCGATCAGTTCCCGCAGCCGCCGCTGCTCGCGGGCCAGGCGCTCACGCAGCCGTTCCAGTTGCCGTTCCACCAGGGAGACGGTGCCCCGGTGCACGTGCGGCAGGCGCAGCGTATCGAGCAGTTCCGGGTACTGTTCGAAGAAGTCGGGACGGGCGCGCAGGTAGGCGGCCACCTCGTCGGCCTCGGGCAGGCGCTCCCGCGCGACGTCCTGCAAGGCTTCCTCGGCGGTGTGATTCATGCAGGCAAGACCCCCTCGTAGACGGTTTCTGCCGGCCCGGTCAGGGTGACCGGCATCCCCTCACCCGGCCAGGCGACCTCCAGCGCGCCGCCGGGCAAGTACACGACGACCTCGGAATCTAGCAAACCCTGGACCCGACCGACAACCACGGCGGCACAGGCCCCGCTGCCACAGGCCAGGGTCTCACCGGCCCCCCGCTCCCAGACGCGCAGGCGGATGTGCGTACGATCGACCACCTCCATGAAACCCACGTTGGTGCGACGCGGAAAGCGGGGGTGGTGTTCCAGGCGTGGTCCCAGGGTCGCGACGGGTGCGACCGCCACGTCCGGGACCCGCAGCACGGCATGCGGATTGCCCATGGAGACGGCCCCGATCTCGAGGCGTTCGCCTGCCACCTCGATCCGGTAGGCGGCGGCACGCTGCCGGGCCTGGAAGGGGATGCGCGCCGGTTCCAGTTCCGGCACGCCCATGTCCACGGAAACGCGGCCGTCCTCGCGCAATTCCAGCCGGATCAAGCCGGCGGCCGTCTCCACCGGGATCCGGGTCGCGTCCGTGAGGCCCTGCTCGTGCACGAAGCGGGCGAAGCAGCGTGCCCCGTTGCCACATTGTTCCACCTCCGAGCCGTCGGCGTTGAAGATGCGGTAACGGAACAGGGCACGTTCGCTCGTGGGCGGCTCCACCAGCAGGAGCTGGTCGAAGCCCACACCGAAGTGGCGATCGGCCAGGCGCCGCACCTGCTCGGGCGTGAAGCGGACCTGCTGGCGCACGGCATCGACGACCATGAAGTCGTTGCCGAGGCCGTGCATCTTGGTGAACCGGATGGGCACGGGAAGTGACGAGAGGCGGTGACTCGAACTTCCGGCAAGCATACGGAAGTCGGGGACGGGAAGCCAGGAGCTGGGAGCTGGGAGCTGGGAGCGGGAAGGCGGGCGCGAGCGGTGGGAAGCTTATCCCGGAAGCCGGGTCTCGCCCGCGAACAGGCTTTTCACGGATTCGCGCGGGCGCACGACGTGGAAGCGATCGCCGTCGACCATCACTTCCGGCGGGCGGGGGCGCGAGTTGTAGTTGGAGGCCATGGTGAAGCCGTAGGCGCCGGCCGAGCGCACGGCGAGCAGGTCGCCCGGCGCCAGTACCAGCGCGCGGTCCTTGCCGAGGAAGTCCCCGGTCTCGCAGACCGGCCCCACGATATCCCAGCGCTCGGGTACTCCCTCCCGCGGCACGACCGGCACGATCTCCTGCCAGGCCTGGTAGAGCGCCGGTCGCAGCAGGTCGTTCATGCCGGCGTCGACGATCGCGAAGCGGCGCACCGGCGTGGGCTTGAGGTATTCGACCCGGGTGACCAGGATGCCGGCATTGCCGGCGATGGCCCGGCCCGGTTCGATCAGCAATTCCAGCGGCCGATCGCCGAGCCGTGCCCGCAGGGCCCGGGCGTACTCCGCCGGTTCCGGAGGGCGTTCCTCCGCATAGCGGATGCCGAGCCCCCCACCCAGGTCGAGGTGGCGCAACCGGATGCCCGCCGCGGCCAGCCGGTCGACCAGCGCCAGCACCCGGTCCAGGGCGTCGACGAACGGCTGCACCTCGGTCAGCTGGGAACCGATGTGACAATCGATGCCCACCACCTCCAGCCAAGGATGGGCGGCCGCCTCCCGATAGGCGGCCAGCGCCTGTTCGACCGGGAGGCCGAACTTGTTCTCCTTCAGGCCGGTGGCGATGTAGGGATGGGTACGGGCGTCCACATCGGGATTGACGCGCAAGGCCACGGGGGCGCGTCGCCCGCACTGCGCCGCGACCTCGCCCAGCCGCGCCAGCTCCGGCAGGGATTCCACGTTGAAGCAGCCGATACCCACCTCGAGGGCGCGGGCCATCTCCTCGGCACGCTTGCCCACGCCCGAGAAGACCACCCCTGCCGGGTCACCGCCGGCGGCGAGTACCCGTTCCAGTTCCCCCACCGAGACGATGTCGAACCCGGAACCGAGGCGCGCCAGCACGTCCAGGACGGCGAGGTTGGAATTGGCCTTGACGGCATAGCAGACCCGGTGCGGGATCCCCGCCAGGGCCCGGTCGAAGGCCCGCCAGTGGCGCTCCAGCGTGGCCCGCGAGTACACGTAGCAAGGGGTCCCCACCTCGGCCACGATCGCCTCGATGGGCACGTCCTCGGCGTGCAGCCGGCCCCGGCGGTACTGGAAGTGGTCCATCAGCCCGCGGTCCCCTGGCGGTCACCGGCGGGAGGCTCATCGGGCAGGTAGAGCGGCCCCTTCTGGCCGCAGGCCGTCACGGCCGCGGCCAGAAGGCAGAGCAGGAAGGCGAGCAAGGCTGCCGAGCGTCTCATCTGCGGTATAGTCTTCCCTGGTTCCGACCGGCAGGGACCTTACCCGAAACCATGGACTGGGACAAACCGCCACCGCTCGTCCTGGAACCCGACGGGCCCGTGCGCGGCGCCGTGATCTGGCTCCACGGGCTGGGCGCGGACGGACGGGATTTCGCACCCGTGATGCCGGAGCTGGGCCTGCTCGAGGCCGGCCTGCGCGTGCTGCTGCCCCACGCCCCGGTGCAGCCGGTGACCCTCAACGGGGGGCTGCCCATGCGGGCCTGGTACGACATCCGCCTGCCGGACCTCGAGCGTGCCGTGGACTGTGCCGGAATCGAGGCGAGCGTGGACTATGTGCGGCGACTGCTCGCGACACAGGAGGCCGACGGCCTCCCTGCCCGGAACCTCGTGGTCGGCGGTTTCTCCCAGGGAGGCGTGATCGCCCTGCACACGGGGCTGCGCTGTCCTTCTCTCGCCGGCATCCTCGCGCTTTCATGCTACCTGCCCTGCCGGGACGGCCTTCCCCGTTGCCACCCGCACTGTCCCCCGGTCTTCCTCGCACACGGACTGGAGGACCCGATCGTCCCCTACGCCGCCGGGGAGAGCGCGGCCGCCTGGCTCCGCGGGCAGGGCATCGAGGTCGACTGGTACCACTATCCCATGGGGCACGGCGTCGTACCCGACGAGCTCGCCGCGTTGCGGGCCTGGATCGCCCGGCGCATCCTTCCACGCCTGGAGCGGGAGTCGAAAGATTGACACGCGTCAATTCCGTTTTCCCATCGAGCCCCTATAGTTGGAACATGCATCGTCTTTCGTTCCGCCTGCTGTTCCTCCTCCTGCTGTGTCTGCCGGGGGGCCCGGCGGTCGCGGCCGGGCAGGCGCCGGACGGGGCGCGGCTCTACGCCCAGCACTGTTCGGCCTGTCATGGCACGAATGGTCGGGGTGGCGTCGGCGTCCCGCTGGCCCTGCCCGACTTCCAGGCCGTCGCCAGCGACGACTACTTCCGCACCACCATCCGGATGGGGCGTCCGGGCCGGGTGATGCCTGCCTTCACCCAGCTCAGCGATGCCGAGATCGACGCCATCGTGCGCCACATCCGCAGCTGGAACCCGGACATCCGCCCGCCCCGGTACGACCGGCACCCGGTGCGCGGCGACGCCCGTCACGGGCACCGGCTCTTCCTGCAGCACTGCGCGCGCTGCCACGGCCGGCACGGGGAAGGCGGCCATGGCACGGGGGTGACCTTCTCCCGCCCGCGCGAGCTGCCCATCATCGCCCCGGCACTCAACAACATCGGCTTTCTCACTGCCGCACCCGACGCCATGATCCGCGAGACCTTGCGGCGCGGCCGCTCCGGTACCCCCATGGTCTCCTTCCTGCGCCAGGGGCTCAGCGAGCAGGACATCGACGACATCGTGGCCTACGTACGCAGCTTCGAGCGCGAGGCCCGGCGGCAGGCGGCGGCCCGCGCGCAGCCGAATGCCCCCGCCATCCTGGTGCGCCGGTCTCCCTACGGGCTGGAAGAGACCGTCGAGAACGTCAAGCAGGCGGTGGTGGGAAAGAACTTCCGGCTCATCCGCATCCAGCACCTGGAGGACGGTTTCCTTCCCCCGGGGCGGGTCGACCGGCGACAGGTGATCGTCTACTTCTGCAACTTCAAGTTTCTCTACGACGCCCTGGCCATCGATCCGCGCGTGGGACTCTTCCTCCCCTGCAGGGTGACGGTGGTCGAGCATGCCGACGGCTCGGTGGAGGTCATGAGCATCAATCCCAGGCGGTTGAGTGCGGTGTTCAACAACGAACGCCTCGACGAGGCCTGTGAGCGCATGCGCCAGACCTACGAAGACATCCTCGAGGAGGCCACCCTGTGAACCTGCGGGTGCGCACCTGGCTGGTGATCCTGCTGCTGCTCGTCGCAAGCGCCCCGAGCACCGCCCGCGAGCTGCTGATCGCCCGCTCCCCGGCCGCCTTCGCCGAGGCCATGCTGGCGCTGCAGGAGAGCATTCGCAAGCACGGCTACCACCTCTCGCGCGTGCAGCGCGTGGACGTGGGCCTGACCACTTCCGGCTTCAAGACCGACAAGTACCGCGTGGTGTTCTTCGGCCGCCCCGACGAGATCCACAGGCTCGGCCATGCCTATCCCGACCTCGTCCCCTACCTGCCGCTGAAGATCGCCATCTTCGCCGAAGGCGACCAGACGTTGCTGGTGGCGGCCAATCCCGCCCTGTTGAAACGCTTCTACCACCACCCGAAGCTCGCGCCCGTCTTCGACCGCTGGGCGCGGGACGTCCAGACGATCCTCGACGACGTGCGCACCGCAGAATGACCCCCGGCGCAGGGCGCCTCACGTGGCGCCCTTGAGGTGTTCCAGGGCCGCGTTGAGCCGTTCCTCGATGCGCTTCTTGTATTCCAGGAAGTGGATCGACTGCAGTTCCGTAATCCCTTCGTGGGTGATGAGACTGCGCGAGAGGTCGATGTCGGTGATGTAGATGGGATAGGTCTGCTTGCCCTCGCGCCGGGAGATCACGTGCCGGGCGACGGCCTCGTAGAGGCCCTCGCCGTATTCCACGGTCGTGAACTCCTGGTCGTCGCAGTAGAGGGTGAAGACCGGGTGGCGCGCGTCGAGCACCTCGCCGATGACCTGGACGCCGAAGCCGTCCCGCCGCTGCCCGAAGGGGTGTACCCGCTGCCGCTCCAGCTCGAATCGGCCTTCCTGGCGGGACCGGATGCGGTAGTACTCCAGCTCCCGGATCATGCAGGTCGGGCGGCACTCGTGGTAGTGGTTGATTCGGTACTGCACCTTCTCCAGGAAACGCCCGTACTGGGTGAGGAGCGTGAGGGCGTCCCGGTAGGCCACCGTCTGCGTGAACAGGGAACCCTTCTCGTCCAGCACGTGGATCTCGGCCTGGTCCCCGCGCACGCGGTAGAAGAGCTGGAGCACGTTCTCGCGGTTGGCCTCGAACAGCACCGGCAAGGGGGTGTCGGCGAGGGAGCGCCGGTCCACGCGCAGCGGGCTGAAGACCGGTTGGGGCTGTGCCAGGTCCTCGAGGAGGGCCGCCAGGCCGGCACAGCGGCGGTGACGAGGCACGCCGTTCTCGGGCTGGAGCACGTAGTAGTCGTGCGCCACCTGCAGGACGAAGCGGGCATGCTCGGGGGCCGAGGCCCCGCCGCCGTAGAACCATTCGATGACCTGGTCGAAGACCTCTTCCACCCGCCGCGCGATGGTCGCGCCCCGCGTGGAAGAGAAACTGAACGCCAGCATGGGGCGCGGCCTCGCCTCCGCGCCGATGGGGGTCCAGGCCAGGTAGTCGCACAGGCAATCGAGCAGGGCCGCCGGTCCGCTGTAACGGTAGGTGAGCACCTCTTTCCAGCTCGTCTGCAACAATGCCTCGAAGGTGAGCGCGAGGTTCTCCCAGCGCCCGCCGTAACTGAGGGCGTCGGTCCGGCTGCTCACCAGCTGCTTGCCTTCCCGGGTGAGCTTCGCCATCGGGTCCACGCCGAGGTTGACGAACAGGGCGTTGCGCTCGACGTGGGCCGGCCGGGCGAGCGCCTCCAGGTGCGGCTCGTCCAGCCGACCGTCGGGGAAGACGTCCTGCAGCACGTCGATCACGGAGCGCATCTCCCAGTTGCTCACCGTGCAATCCTCGGGATAGAGGTGCACCATCGTCCAGGAAGGGTGGACGATGCGGTTGAAATGGCACCAGGCCAGCATCTCCACCAGCCCGTGCGTGCGTTTGAGCGGACGCTCGCCGGCGGTCTCGCCGGGCCGCACGTGGCCACGGTAGAGCACCCAGCCCCCATGGGCGCCGGTCGTCACCTGGTGCAAGGAGACCCGTTCCTCGCCCAGGTCGTTGGAGATGCCCGGATTGACCAAGTCCACCTTGCCCGCCTTGCGCTCGAAGGCCGTATACAGCCGCCGGCCGAGGAGGTTGAGCTCCTCCGGGTCGATGGCCGGCGCCCCCTCATGCAGGCGCGCGAAGTCCGAGAGCACCTCGTAGCTCTGCCGCAGGGCCTCCACCAGGGCATGGCGTTCCTCCAGCACCCGCTGCACCTTCCAGTGGGGGCGCTCGTCGAGCATGCGGAGGTGTCCCGGGGTCCAGCCCCAGGACTCGACCAGCTCGCGCATCAGCTCGCGGCGCCAGCTCAGCGTCCGGTGACCACCGGTCACGCTCAGGCGCTCGTTGACCTTGAAGTAGAAACAGCGCCGCGCGAGCTCGAGGCGCTCGAGTTCCCCGTTGGTGAGCAGGTATTCCTCCACGCGGCGGAACATCTGGATGTAGGGGTCCATCTGGTCGAGGTCGATCTCGCGCCGCTGCACGGCCTCCTTCATGCGTACGCTCAACATGCGCAGCTCGGGATACTCGGCCGCGTAGGATTCCATGAGCAGGATCTTGAGCACCGCCTTGTAGGGCGAGGAGACCGCCTTGTAGAGCTGCCAGACGGCGGCACCGAAGAACTCGCCGGGCGACATCCGGCCCAGGCCGCCGAAATCCACGAATTCCTCCGGCTTGACGAACCGCCGCGAGACGAGCCGGGTGACGTACTCGTCGTGCCGTTTCTCGTGCTCGGCCGGTACCAGCCACCAGATGGGCATGCGCCCGGCGAGGAGCAGCGAAGTGCGGTAGAACTCGTCAAGCAGCAAGTGGTACTGGGAGGAACCGCTGCTCTCCTCGGACAACCGGGGCAGCTCGCCGCGCCGGAAGGCCTCGTCGTTCATGAGGAAGAAGTGCACCTCGAGGCCGAAACCGGCGGCCCAGCTCTCGATCCCCGCGGTCTTGCGCGCCAGCAGCTCGCGCTCGTGGGGGCTCAACCCGGAACGGACGCACACCCAGATGTCGAAGTCGCTGTGGCTGGAGTAGGCGATGGTACCGCTCGATCCCATCAGGTAGAGGGCGGTGATGTCTTCCCGCTGCACGAGGGGCCGGGCGAGGCGGAAACTGCGCGAGAGGCGGCGGGCGGCCTTCACCGCCCGGTCGTCGGGACGGTAGCCGGAGATGCCGTAGGGGACCTTGCTGGAATAGTACCCCGGCAGCAAGGGGTGGTTGATGTGGAAGAGCAGCGGCAGCACGTCGAGGAAGATGCGCTGCCGGTCGCGGATGCCCAGGAAGACACGCTGCAGGCGATCGCGGTTGATCAGGTGATAGCGACGGACGATCTCGCGCAGGCGGACACCGTCGATGTCGAATTCGTCGCCGGAGGCTTGCGGGCGCGCCTCCATGGCACCGACTCAGGCCGACAGGCGGGCATGCGCCTGCTGCAGGTGCTGACGGGCGCGCCGGATCAGCCGCCGCTCGTCGTCCACCCGCGTCCATTCCGCAAGCCCGAACAGGGTCCAGACGTCCCGGTCGCAGAATTCCGCGGCCAGGCGCGCCTGGAGCTTTTCCACCAACCGGGCGGCGTCTTCTCCGCCGGTCTCCGGGAGCAGGAGAAAGAATTCGCCCGCCTCCCCGCGCGCCACGACGTCCGCCCAACGCAGCTGGTCACGCAGGATGCGGGCCACGGCCGGGTAGGTCTGCGGGGTGAGGTCCCGGCCGTAGAGTCCCAGTACGACGAGGGTGAGGGGGTTGCCGTACCGGCGCGACCGTGACACCTGCGATTCGAGCACCAGGGTGAGCCCCCGCTCGGTGAGCACCCCGGTCTCTGCATCCTTGAGACTCTGGTCGGAGAGCTCGGCCGCCAACCGCTTGCACTCCGACTCGAGCGCGCGCAGGGCCGAGACGTCCCGGCACACGAGGGCGTGCAGGTCCCCGCCGAGCGCGTGCACGTGTACCTCGCAGTGCCGCTTGCGGCCGGCCACCATCCAGGCGAGCTCCCGTCGTTCGCCACTCTCCGGGAGGTCGGTGAACGGAGGCGCATCGAGCCGGTCGCCGGGCGCCAGGCCCGTCAGCTCCCGGAAGGCGGGGTTGGCCTCGAGGACGCGGCGCTCCGCGTCGAGCAGGGCGACGCCCTCGTCCAGGCCGGCGATCAGTTCCTTGATCTGGGTGGCATCCAGTGGCTGCATGTGGGTCTCCCTGTGGTTCGCGCGAGGGTGGGGAATGCCTGCTTCCTGCATCCGCGGATATCGGCCGGCGGTGCGAAAGCTTGAACCGGCTCAGGCGTCGTCCTCGTACTCCGCGGCGCGGCGCGCGTCGCCGCGCACGCGGTCCGCGGGATAGCGCCGCTCGTTGAGGGCGATCTTGTCGCGGGCCGCGGCGATCGGGTCGATGCCCAGGCGGTCCGCGATGCGCACCAGGTAGATGAGGACATCGGCGATCTCCAGGCGCACCGCCTCCCGCTTGGCCTCCGGCAACCGCTCGCTCTGCGCCTCGGTCAGCCACTGGAAGTGTTCGACCAGCTCGGCGGCCTCGGCGATGAGCGCCATGGCGAGATTCTTCGGGGAGTGGAACTGCTCCCAGTCGCGCTCGCGCGCGAACTCGGCGAGCCGCCGACGCAGCCCTTCCAGCGAATCGCTCACCGCGACGCCTCCGCGGCCTCCGCCAGGCGGCGGCGGGCCCGGGCCACGGCGGCGCGTACCTGGCGCGGTGCGGTACCGCCGCGGTGGTCGCGCGCGGACACCGAGCCCTCCAGGGTGAGGACGGCGTAGACGTCCTCGCCGATGTGTTCCGAGAGGGCCTGCAGTTCGTCGAGCGGGATCTCGGCCAGCTCCCGCCCGGTCTCGATGCCCAGGCGCACGGCCCGGCCGACGATCTCGTGCGCGTCGCGGAAGGGCACGCCCTTGCGCACCAGGTAGTCGGCGAGGTCGGTGGCCGTGGAATAGCCGCTGCGGGCCGCCGCGCGCATGCGTTCCCGGTTGGGCTCGAGCGCCGGGAGCATGTCGGCGAAGGCGCGCAGGCTGCCCTGCAGGGTATCGACCGTGTCGAACAGCGGTTCCTTGTCCTCCTGGTTGTCCTTGTTGTAGGCCAGCGGCTGGGATTTCATCAGGGTCAACAGGCCCAGGAGGTGCCCGAACACCCGGCCGCTCTTGCCGCGCACCAGCTCCGGCACGTCCGGGTTCTTCTTCTGCGGCATGATGGACGACCCGGTACAGAAGCGGTCCGGCAGGCGCACGAAGTCGAACTGGGCCGAGGTCCACAGGACGAGTTCCTCGGCGATGCGCGAGAGGTGCATCATCAGCAGGGAGGCGGCGGAGAGGAACTCGATCGCGAAGTCGCGGTCGCTCACCGCGTCCAGGGAATTCTCCGCCACCGCCTCGAAACCGAGCTGGGCGGCGACGAATTCGCGGTCGATGGGATAGGAAGTGCCGGCCAGCGCCGCCGCACCCAGCGGCAGCACGTTGACGCGCCGGCGTACCTCCTGCAGGCGCCGGCGGTCGCGGTCGAGCATCTCGAACCAGGCCAGCAGGTGGTGCCCGAAGGTGACGGGCTGGGCGACCTGCAGGTGGGTGAACCCGGGCATGATGGTCTCGGCCTCGCGCTCGGCCAGGTCGAGCAAACCTTCCAGCAGGCGCCGCAGTTCGCCTTGCAGGCCGTCGATCTCCTCGCGCAGCCACAGGCGCAGGTCGGTGGCCACCTGGTCGTTGCGCGAGCGGCCGGTGTGCAACTTCTTGCCGACGTCCCCGATCCGCTCGACCAGGCGCGCCTCGATGTTCATGTGCACGTCCTCCAGCGCCACCGACCAGGGGAACTCGCCGGCCTCGATCTCCCTCCGGATGGCCTCCAGGCCCGCCACGATGCGTTCCATCTCGTCCCGGGAGAGGACCCCCACCCTCGCCAGCATGCGCGCGTGCGCGATGCTGCCCGCGATGTCCTGGGCATAGAGTCGGCGGTCGAACGGCACCGAGGCGGTGAAGGCCTCGACGAAGGCGTCCGTGGGTTCCTGGAAACGGCCGCCCCAGGGTTTCTGGGGGCCGTCGTCCTCTCTGGTCATGGTGCCCGGCTCCAAGTCGGCGGAAAACGGCCGAAGTATATAGGGAGTGCGGGGCAAGGCGTGAGGGGCGAGGAGCAATCGTCCCGGGCCCTGCTGGCTGCGAAGAAATATTAACTAATCATTTCAACCGGTTGAGTGATCGAGCATCCCCCGGCATGAATCGGCGGCACACGACCCACTCCTTCCTGCCCGATTTCTGTGCACCACGACGCATGCTGGCCGTGGTGACGGTGACGGAGGTCGCGGCCCTGATCCTGGTGCTGGCCCGCCCCGATACCCTCGACCGCTTCTGGGAATCCCTGGGCCGGGCCTCGCTCTTCTGCCAGTGGAACGCACTGGCCTGCGCCGGGCTGCTGTGCCTGCTGCACCGCCCCCTGGAACGCATGAGTCACCTGGCCGCCGGGCTCACCGCCTGGTTGCTGATCCTGCTGGTGGTGGCGATCACCTCCCAGGCCGCGCACGCGAGCGGGGCCGTGGGGCCCGGTCCC
>RFHK01000114.1 GCA_003695825.1 Gammaproteobacteria bacterium
CCCGTGCCAGGGTTGCGACGCTTTCCGACCAGGGTGTGAAACGACAGGGAGGGTGCTGCATGAGCAGACGCTATTTCGGCACCGACGGCGTACGGGGCCGGGTGGGGGAGCCCCCGATCACCGCCGATTTCGTGCTCAAGCTGGGCTGGGCCGCGGGCCAGGCCTTGCGGCAGAACGGCCGCGAGCGGGTATTGATCGGCAAGGATACGCGGGTCTCGGGCTACATGTTCGAGTCCGCGCTCGAGGCCGGGCTCTCGGCGGCCGGCGTGGACGTGCTGCTCACCGGCCCCATGCCGACGCCGGCGATCGCCTATCTCACCCGCACCCTGCACTGCAGCGCCGGGATCGTCATCTCGGCCTCGCACAACCCCTTCGACGACAACGGCATCAAGTTCTTCTCCGCGCGCGGTACCAAGCTCCCGGACGCCGTGGAGGAAGAGATCGAGGCCTGGCTCGAGCGCCCCATGACCACCGAACGCTCGGACCGCCTGGGCAAGGCCAGCCGGGTGCAGGACGCCGCGGGGCGCTACATCGAGTTCTGCAAGGCCACCGTGCCCTCGACCTTCAGCCTCAAGGGGCTGCGTATCGTCGTCGACTGTGCGCACGGGGCCACCTACCACATCGCCCCGGCCGTGTTCGACGAGCTCGGCGCCGAGGTGACGGCCATCGGCGTCGACCCGGACGGGTTCAACATCAACGACGGGGTCGGGGCCACGGTGCCGGCGGCCCTGCAGCGGGCCGTGGTGGAACAGGGAGCGGACCTCGGCATCGCCTTCGACGGGGACGGCGACCGGGTGATCATGGTCGACGAGCGAGGGGAGGTGGTGGACGGCGACGCCATCCTCTACGTCATCGCCCTGTCACGGCGCCAGTCGGGACACGCGGTACGGGCGGTGGTGGGGACCCTCATGACCAACCTCGGCCTGGAACACGCCCTGGCGCGCCAGGACATCCGCCTGCACCGTGCCCGGGTCGGGGACCGTTACGTCCTCGAGACCATGGAGCGGGAAGGGTGCCTGCTGGGCGGCGAGTCCTCGGGGCACATCATCTGCCTGGACCGTACCACCACCGGCGACGGCATCGTGGCCGCCCTGCAGGTCCTCTTCGAGCTCGTGCGCCGCGAGGTGCCCCTCTCCGAGCTCGTGCGCGACCTCGAGCCCTACCCACAGCAGATGATCAACGTGCGCGTGGCCGAGCGTACCGATCCCATGCAGCACCCACGCATCGCCGAGGCCGTGGCCGCCGCGGAACGGGAGCTGGACGGCCAGGGCCGGGTGCTGCTGCGTGCCTCGGGTACCGAGCCCGTCATCCGCGTGATGGTCGAGGGGCGGGACGAGTCCCGCGTGGCGCACCTGGTGCAGCGCCTGGCCGACGAGGTCGCAGCGGCCCTGGCGGGTTAGCCTCCTGCATCAATCAGGCGCCCTCGGCCACCCGCGGCAGGCGCGCAAGGGCCGCCTCGATGGCCTCTTCGGGGTATTCGTAGTCTTCCAGCTCGCCGGCGAAATACTTGTCGTAGGCGGCCATGTCGAAGTGGCCGTGTCCGGAGAGGTTGAACAGCAGGGTCTTGGGCTCGCCCGTCTCCCGGCAGCGCAGTGCCTCGTCGATGCAGGCCCGGATGGCGTGGTTGGATTCCGGCGCCGGGATGATGCCCTCGGTGCGGGCGAAGAGCACGCCGGCCTCGAAGGTCGGCACCTGGGGCACGGCCACCGCCTCGATCAGCCCTTCGTGGTAGAGCTGGGAGACGAGCGCGGAATCGCCGTGGTAGCGCAGGCCGCCGGCATGGATGCCGGGCGGGACGAAATCGTGGCCCAGGGTGTACATCTTGATCAGGGGGGTCAGCCCCACGGTGTCGCCGAAGTCGTAGGCGTAGTGTCCCTTGGTCAGGGTGGGGCAGGAGGCGGGCTCCACGGCCACCAGGCGCACCTCACGGCCGGCAGCCTTGTCGGCGAAGAAGGGGAAGGCGATACCGCCGAAGTTGGATCCGCCGCCACAGGGTGCGAAGACCACGTCCGGGTACGCGCCCACCTTCTCGAGCTGTTTCTTCGCCTCCTGTCCGATGACGGTCTGGTGCAGCAGGACGTGGTTGAGTACCGAACCCAGCGAGTAGTTGGTGTCCTCGCGCGAGGCCGCCTCTTCGACGGCCTCGGAGATGGCGATGCCCAGCGAGCCGGGGGAATCCGGGTCCTCCGCGAGGATCTTGCGCCCGGACTCGGTCTGGTCGGTGGGGCTGGCCAGCACCTCCGCCCCCCAGGTCTGCATCATGGAGCGCCGGAAGGGCTTCTGCTCGTAGCTGACCTTCACCATGTAGACGCGCACGTCGATACCGAACATCCGGCCGGCGAGCGCAAGGGAAGAACCCCACTGGCCGGCCCCGGTCTCGGTGGTCAGGCGGCGGATGCCGGCCTCGCGGTTGTAATAGGCCTGGGCCACGGCCGTGTTGGGCTTGTGCGAGCCGGCCGGACTGGCCCCTTCGTACTTGTAGTAGATCTTCGCCGGGGTCTCCAGCGCGGCCTCCAGGCGGCGGGCCCGGAACAGGGGCGTGGGCCGCCAGAGCCGGTAGATCTCGCGCACCGGCTCCGGGATCGGGATCCAGCGCTCGGTCGAGACCTCCTGCTCGATGAGGGCCATCGGGAAGATGGCGGCGAGCGCCTCGGGGCCGACGGGCTTGCCATCCGGTCCCAGCGGTGGGGCGGGGGGATGGGGCATGTCGGCGACGACGTTGTACCAGGCGGTGGGGATCTCGGACTCGTCGAGCAGGATCTTGGTCTCGGGCATGTCGTACTCCTCCTGATCCGGAATCGGCCTCACGGTAGACCATCGCGAGGCCTCAGGCAAATGTGCCCGGGCGCGATTGATTTTTCACCGGCCCATCGCTAATCTAGCCCGCACGCTTGCGCCGGGGGCGGGTGCGACCGTGCGCCGCACCGCCATGCATGTGCGGGCGCCCGCGGCACGGAATTCATGGCACGTGGAGGACAGGCATGCGGCAGTCACTGGTGGCGGGCAACTGGAAGATGAACGGTACGCGTGCGTCGATCCGCGCGCTGCTCGACGGGGTGCTCGCCGGCATCGGCGACGTGAAGCATGCCGAGGTGGCCGTGTGTCCGCCCTACGTCTACGTTCCGGAAGTGGCCGAGCGGCTCGCCGGCACGCCCGTCGCCGTGGGGGCCCAGGATGTCAGCGACCAGGACCAGGGGGCCTACACCGGCGAGGTCTCCGGGGCCATGCTCAAGGAGGTGGGCTGCACCTACGTGATCGTGGGCCACTCCGAGCGCCGCAACCTCTACGGCGAGGACGACGCCTTCACCGCGCGCAAGTTCGCCGCCGCCCAGCGGCACGGCCTGGTGCCCATCCTGTGCGTGGGCGAGTTGCTCGAGGAGCGGGAACAGGGGATCACGCAGCAGGTGGTCGCCCGGCAGCTCGACGCCGTGCTCGAGCTCTGCGGCGTCGAGGCGCTCGCGCGTGCCGTGATCGCCTACGAACCCGTATGGGCCATCGGTACCGGCAAGACGGCCACCCCGGAGCAGGCCCAGGAAGTCCACGCCTTCATCCGCGACCGGGTACGGAGCCGGGACGCGGGGATCGCGGACGGGTTGCGCATCCTCTACGGGGGCAGCGTCAAGGCCGCCAACGCCGCCGACCTGTTCGGGCAGCCCGACATCGACGGCGGGTTGATCGGGGGCGCCTCCCTCGATGCCGAGGAATTCCTTGCCATCTGCCGCGCCCCAGGGGCTTCCTGACGGGAGTTTGAATGTATACTGTATTGCTGATCTTCCAGGTGCTGCTCGGCATCGCGATCGTGACGCTGGTGCTGCTGCAGCACGGAAAGGGCGCGGACGCCGGGGCGGCCTTCGGCAGCGGTGCCTCGGCGACGGTCTTCGGTGCGCGCGGTTCGGCCAACTTTCTCAGCCGGACGACGGCGGTGCTGGCCACGCTCTTCTTCATCAACAGCATCGCCCTGTCGAACCGCCACGTGATCGGGACGCCCCAGGCCACCCCCAGTGTCGCCGAGAAGGTCAAGCCGCTCGAGGCCCCGGCGACGGGGCAGGGGGCACCCGAACCGAAGACCTCGCCTGCGCAGGCACCCGCCGGCGACCAGGCGGCCGGTAAAGCGGCCCCCGGCGAGTCGGGGAAGGCGCCTTCGGACCTGCCCCCGGTCGGCAAGCCGCAGGCTGCAGCGTCGCCGACCGGCGGTTCGGGCCAGACTGCCCCGGCGGGTGAAACGGCCCAGGGCGACGGTGCGTCGGGCAAGGCCCCGGCGCCAGGGGCGTCCAAGGAGGACGCGCACTGAATTCGTATCCATGCCGAAGTGGTGGAATTGGTAGACACGCTATCTTGAGGGGGTAGTGGCGAAAGCCGTGCCGGTTCGAGTCCGGCCTTCGGCACCAACACGATGGGAAAGGCCCTGCCGGTGCAGGGCCTTTCTCATAAGCATACCGGCCGTGGATCGGAAAACTGTGTTGTTGTAACTGTTTGATAGTAAAGGAAATCATTTTTTGTCTGGCACTTGACTCGCCGCAGGGGCTGCCCTAGACTGCCGGGGCCGGCCCGCCGGCAGGGTCCAGGGTCCGCGACGAGGCGCCGACGCATGCTGCAACAGTATCTGCCCATCCTGGTCTTTCTCGCCATCGGTCTGTTCGTCGGTGTCGGCGCGGTGGCCGTGGGCTTCGTGATGGGGCCGCACCGTCCCGATCAGGAAAAGCTCTCGCCCTACGAGTGCGGCTTCGAGGCCTTCGAGGACGCGCGCATGAAGTTCGACGTGCGCTACTACCTCGTGGCCATCCTCTTCATCCTCTTCGATCTCGAGATCGCCTTTCTCTTCCCCTGGGGCGTGGTGCTGCGCCAGATCGGGCCGTTCGGGTTCTACGCCATGCTGGTTTTCCTGGGGATCCTGGTCGTCGGTTTCGCCTACGAGTGGAAGAAGGGGGCGCTGGAGTGGGAATGAAAGGTCCCGGTTCTTCCTCGCTCCTGGAGGAGGTCTGAGATGGGTATCGAAGGCCTGCTGAGCGAAGGCTACATCACTACCACGGCCGACCGGCTCATCAACTGGGCACGCACCGGCTCCCTGTGGCCCATGACCTTCGGCCTGGCCTGCTGTGCGGTGGAGATGATGCAGGCGGGGGCATCGCGCTACGACTTGGACCGCTTCGGGGTGGTGTTCCGCCCCAGCCCGCGCCAGTCGGACGTCATGATCGTGGCCGGGACCCTGTGCAACAAGATGGCGCCGGCCCTGCGCAAGGTCTACGACCAGATGGCCGAGCCGCGCTGGGTGATTTCCATGGGGTCCTGCGCCAACGGCGGCGGCTATTACCACTATTCCTACTCCGTGGTACGCGGCTGCGACCGCATCGTGCCCGTGGACATCTACGTGCCGGGCTGCCCGCCCACGGCCGAGGCGCTGCTCTACGGGATCATCCAGCTGCAGCAGAAGATCCGCCGCACCCACACTATCGCGCGCTGACGGGGCTGCCTGAGCATGAGCCGCATCGACGAGTTGCATGCCGTGATCGAAGAAGCGTTCGCCGACCGGGTGATCGACGCCCGGGTGCACCTCGGCGAGCTGACCCTCGAGGTGGCGCCGGACCGGCTGCGCGCGCTGTGCCAGGATCTCAAGCGCCATCCCGCCTGCCACTTCGAAATGCTCGTGGACCTGTGCGGTGTCGATTACCTGGGCTACGGCGAGGCCGAGTGGGACACGCGCCGGGCCACGGGTACCGGGTTCTCGCGTGCCGTGCACCCGTTGACCGCGGCCTGGCGCCGCCGCCAGGAGCGGCTGGAGCTGCCCGCTGCGGCCGGCGCCCCCGAGGAGCGCCGCTTCGCCGTGGTCTATCACCTGCTCTCGCTCCGCAACAACCAACGCATCCGCCTGCGCTGCTTCGCTGAGAACGACGAGTTGCCGGTGGTGCCTTCGGTGGTCGACATCTGGAACTCGGCGAACTGGTACGAGCGCGAGGCCTTCGACCTGTTCGGCATCGTCTTCGAGGGGCACCCGGACCTGCGCCGCATCCTCACCGATTACGGGTTCATCGGCCATCCCTTCCGCAAGGATTTCCCCCTGTCGGGCAACGTCGAGGTGCGTTACGACCCCGAGCTCGGCCGCGTCGTCTACGAACCCGTGCAGATCGAACCGCGGGTGCTGGTCCCCCGCGTGATCCGCGAGGCGCCGCATCGCCACGGCGATTCGGACGGGCGCGTGCAGGCGCCCGGGGAAGGGAAGGAGGGCTGAGCCCATGCCGGACATCCGCAGCTTCACGCTCAACTTCGGCCCCCAGCACCCGGCCGCGCACGGGGTGTTGCGCCTGATCCTGGAGATGGACGGCGAGGTCATCGTGCGGGCCGACCCCCACATCGGCCTGCTGCACCGGGCCACCGAGAAGCTGGCCGAGAGCAAGCCCTACAACCAGTCGATCGGCTACATGGACCGGCTCGACTACGTCTCCATGATGTGCAATGAGCACGGCTATGTGCTGGCCATCGAGAAGCTGCTCGGCATCGAGCCGCCGATCCGCGCCCAGTACATCCGGGTGATGTTCGACGAGATCACCCGCATCCTCAATCACCTGCTGTGGATCGGGGCGCACGCGCTCGACATCGGCGCCATGACCATGTTCCTCTATGCCTTCCGCGAGCGCGAGGACCTCATCGACGCCTACGAGGCCGTCTCCGGCGCGCGCCTGCACGCCACCTACTACCGGGTGGGCGGTGTCTACCGCGACCTGCCCGACTCCATGCCGAAGTACGAACCCTCCAAGTGGCACGACGCGAAGGACGTCGAGCGTCTCAACCGCAACCGCCAGGGTTCGCTGCTCGACTTTCTCGAGGACTTCACCGAGCGCTTCCCGGCCCGCGTCGACGAGTACGAGACCCTGCTCACCGACAACCGCATCTGGAAGCAGCGTACCGTGGGCATCGGCGTGGTCTCGCCGGAGCGCGCCCTGCAGCTCGGCTTCACCGGGCCCATGCTGCGGGGTTCGGGGGTGGCCTGGGACCTGCGCAAGAAGCAGCCCTACGAGGTCTACGACCGGCTCGACTTCGACATCCCGGTCGGCAAGAACGGCGATTGCTACGACCGCTACCTGGTGCGCATCGAGGAGATGCGGCAGTCCAACCGCATCATCCGCCAGTGCATCGACTGGCTGCGCAAGCATCCCGGCCCGGTGATGATCGACGACCACAAGATCGCGCCGCCCCGCCGCGAGGAGATGAAGCGCGACATGGAAGCGCTCATCCACCACTTCAAGCTCTTCTCCGAGGGCTATTGCGTGCCGGAAGGGGAGGCCTATGCCGCCGTCGAGCATCCCAAGGGCGAGTTCGGTGTCTACATCGTCTCCGACGGCGCCAACAAGCCCTTCCGGGTCAAGATCCGCGCCCCGGGGTTCGCCCACCTGGCCGGGCTCGACGAGATGGTGCGCGGCCACATGCTGGCCGACGTGGTGGCCGTGATTGGCACCCAGGACATCGTGTTCGGCGAGATCGACCGCTAGAGGATTCCACCCATGCAGTGCACCCAAGGCAAGCCGGAATACGAACTGCCCGCCGAGGTGCGGGAAGAGATCGACCGCTGGCTGGCCAAGTATCCGCCGGACCGAAAGGCGTCGGCCGTGCTCGCCGCCCTGCATGCCGTGCAACGCCATCACGGCTGGGTGGAGGTGCAGCACATGAACGCGGTGGCACGCTACCTCGACATGCCGCCCGCATCCGTCTACGAGGTGGCGAGCTTCTATTCCATGATCGAGACGAAGCCGGTGGGCCGCCACACGGTCGCCATCTGCACCAACATCTCCTGCATGCTGTGCGGGGCGGAGCAGCTCGTCGCACACGTGGAGAAGAAGCTGGGCATCCGTCTGGGCGAGTCCACGCCCGACGGGCGTATCTACCTCAAGAAGGAGGAAGAATGCCTGGCGGCCTGCGCCGGGGCGCCCATGATGGCGGTCGACGGCCACTACTACGAGCGTCTCACCCCCGAGAAGGTGGACGAGATCCTCGACGCGCTGGAGTGACCATGGTCAATCAGGTCTGTTTCACCACGTTGCAGTTCGAAACCCCCTGGACGCTGGAGAGCTACCGCAAGGTCGGCGGCTACCAGGCCTGGGAACGCATCCTGCGCGAACGGATCCCGCCCGAGGACATCATCGAGGAGGTGAAGAAGTCCGCCCTGCGCGGGCGCGGCGGTGCCGGCTTCCCCACCGGGCTCAAGTGGAGCTTCATGCCGCGCAACGCGCCGGGGCAGAAGTACATCGTGTGCAACTCGGACGAGTCCGAGCCCGGCACCTGCAAGGACCGCGACATCCTGCGTTTCAATCCCCATGCCGTGATCGAAGGCATGGCCATCGCCGGCTACGCCATCGGCGCCACCGTCGGCTACAACTACATGCGCGGCGAGTTCCACCACGAGCCCTTCGAGCGCTTCTCGGCGGCGCTCGACGAGGCCTACGAGGCCGGTTATCTCGGCAAGGACATCCTGGGCTCGGGCGTCGATTTCGATCTGCATGCGCACCTGGGCGCCGGCGCCTACATCTGCGGCGAGGAGACCGCGCTGCTCAATTCCCTGGAAGGCAAGAAGGGCCAGCCGCGCTTCAAGCCGCCTTTCCCCGCCAACTACGGTCTCTACGGGCGGCCGACCACGATCAACAATACCGAGACCCTGGCCTCGGTGCCGGCCATCCTGCGCAACGGGGCCGACTGGTTTCTCGGGCTCGGCAAGCCCAACAACGGCGGGGAGAAGATCTTCTCGGTCTCGGGCCACGTGCAGCGGCCCGGCAACTACGAGATCCCGCTCGGCACCCCCTTTCCGGAACTGCTGGAGATGGCCGGCGGGGTGCGCGAAGGCCGGCGGCTCAAGGCCGTGATCCCCGGCGGCTCCTCGATGCCCGTGCTGCCGGCGGAGGTGATCATGAACTGTACCCTCGACTACGATTCCCTGGCCCAGGCCGGGTCGGGCCTGGGTTCCGGCGGCATGATCGTGATGGACGACTCCACGTGCATGGTGAAGGCGCTGCTGCGCATCGCGCGTTTCTACTATGCCGAGTCCTGCGGGCAGTGCACGCCCTGCCGGGAGGGCTGCGGCTGGATGTACCGCGTGATCCGGCGCATCCATGAGGGCCGGGGCCGGCCCGAGGACCTGGAGCTGCTGGAGTCGGCCGCCGGGCACATCGAGGGCCACACCATCTGCGCCTTCGGCGATGCCGCCGCCTGGCCGGTGCAAAGCTTCCTGCGGCACTTCCGCGAGGAGTTCGAGTACATGATCGAGCACAAGCGGTCCCTGGTCGAGGAGAAGATGGGAGCGGCGGCATGAACGCACGGCCCGAGACGCCCGACACCATCGAGATCGAGATCAACGGGCGGAAATACCCGGCCCGCAAGGGACAGATGCTCATCGAGGTCGCGGATGCCCATGGCATCCCGGTGCCGCGTTTCTGCTACCACCGCAAGCTGCCCGTGGCCGCCAACTGCCGCATGTGCCTGGTCGAGGTGGAGAAGGCGCCCAAGCCGCTGCCGGCCTGCGCCACGCCGGTCATGGACGGCATGGTGGTGCGCACCGACTCGCCGTATGCGCGCGAGGCCCAGCGCTCGGTGATGGAGTTCCTGCTCATCAACCACCCACTCGATTGCCCCATCTGCGACCAGGGCGGCGAGTGCGAGCTGCAGGACCTTGCGCTCGAGTACGGCGGCGACCGTTCGCGTTACCTCGAGGGCAAGCGCAGTGTCGCCGACAAGGACATCGGTCCGCTGGTGGCCACCGAGATGACGCGTTGCATCCTGTGTACCCGCTGCGTGCGCTTTCTCGAGCACATCGCGGGGATCAAGGAACTGGGCGGCATCGGGCGTGGCGAACACACCGAGATCAGTACTTATGTGGAGCGCGCGCTGACCTCCGAGCTCTCCGGCAACATCATCGACGTCTGCCCGGTGGGCGCGCTCACCTCCAAGCCCTTCCGCTTCCAGGCACGGGCCTGGGAGCTGCGTGCCTCGGAGGCGATCGCGCCGCACGATTGCGTGGGTTCCAACCTCGAGATCCACCAGCGCCGTGACGAGGTATTGCGCGTGGTGCCCCGCGAGAACGAGGCCATCAACGAGGTCTGGCTCTCCGACCGCGACCGCTTCAGCTACGAGGGCCTGCACGCCGCCGACCGCCTCTGCACGCCCCAGGTGAAGCAGGACGGCGCATGGCGCGAGGTCAGCTGGGAAGTGTTGCTGGATACCCTGGTGCCGCGCCTGAAGGCGGTCGTCGGCGACGACGGTGACGCTCTGGGAGTGCTCGTCTCGCCCTCGGCGACCCTGGAGGAGATGTACCTGCTCAACCGCCTCGCCGAGGGCCTCGGGTGCCGACACATCGACCACCGGCTGCGGACCCTGGACTTCTCCGACCAGGACACCCTGCCCAGCTTTCCCACCCTCGGGCAAACCATCGAGGACTTCGGCCGCTCCGACGCCTTCTTCCTGATCGGGAGCTGGCTGCGCAAGGAACAGCCCATCCTGGGCCACCGCCTGCGCATGGCGGCACTCGCCGGCGCACGGGTGGCCGTACTCAACCCGATCGACTACGAATTCCTGTTCCCGATCGCCCAGCGGCACATCGTGCGCCCCTCGGCCATGCCCCGCCGGCTGGCCGGGATCGTGCGCGCCCTCGCCGAGCACAAGGGCATCGCGGTGCCGGACTTCGCGGCCGACGTGGAGGTCGACGCGCACCAGCGCGAGACGGCCGAGTTGCTGCTCGAGGCCCGGGCGGCGACGGTCGTGATCGGCACCACGGCCATGCATCATCCCCAGGCGGCGATGCTCCGGTCCCAGGCGGCCTGGTTGGCCGAGCAGACCGACAGCATCCTCGCCCTGGTCACCGACGGGGCCAATGCCGCCGGGGCCTGGCTGGCCGGCTGCCTGCCGCACCGTTCGGCGGCCGGCGCGCTGCGCGAACCGGCTGGCCACCACGCGGCGGCCATGCTCGAGGCGCCGCGCCGGGCCTATTTCCTCTTCGGCATGGATCCCGACGCCGACGTCGCGGACCCGGCCGCCCTGGACCGCGCGCTGGGCGATGCCGAGCTGGTCGTGGCCTTCACCGCCTTCGACCATCCGCGACTGCGCGAGCGGGCCGATTTCCTGCTGCCGATCGCCTCCTTCGGCGAGACCTCGGGCACCTTCGTCAATGCCGAGGGGCGCTGGCAGAGCTTTCCCGGGGCCGTGCCGCCGCCGGGCGCGGCCCGGCCGGGGTGGAAGGTGCTGCGCGCGCTCGGCAGCCTGCTGGCGTTGCCCGGCTTCACCTGGATGTCCTCCGAGGAGGTGCGCGACGAGTTGCGTGCCCGGGTGGGCGAGGCGAAGATCGAGGTGTGCGGCATCGCCCACCTCGGGGCCCTGCCGCGGCCGCTCGACGGGCTGGAGCGTTGCGCCGACGTCCCGGCCTACGCGGTCGATGCCCTGGTACGCCGTGCCCCGTCCCTGCAGGCCACGCCGGACGGCGGCGAGGTCTGCGCGCGCCTCCACCCGGACGAGATCGAGCGCCTGGGACTGGCGGGTGCCGCGCGGGTGCGTGTCCGCCAGGGGACGGCCGAGGCGGTGCTGCCGCTGACGCCCGATGCGGCGGTGCCCGAGGGCGTCGCCTGGATCCCGGGGGCGGCGCCCAACACCCGGGCGCTGGGATTGTGCTGGGATGTGGTCACGCTCGAGCGGGTGGACTAGCCCATGGATACACTGACGGCCCTTGTCTGGATCCTGGTCAAGATCGTCCTGATCGTGGCGCCGCTCATGCTCGGCGTGGCCTATCTCACCTATGCCGAGCGCAAGGTGATCGGCTACATGCAGGTGCGCATCGGCCCCAACCGCGTCGGCCCGCGCGGCTGGCTGCAGCCCATCGCCGACGCGGTGAAGCTGATGTTCAAGGAGATCGTGCTGCCGACGCAGGCCAATCGCTACCTGTTCGTCGTCGCGCCCATCCTGGCGATCGGCCCGGCGCTCGCGGCCTGGGCCGTGGTGCCCTTCTCGAAGGGCATGATCCTCGCCGACATCGACGCCGGCCTGCTCTACGTGCTGGCACTCACCTCGCTCGGCGTCTACGGGGTCATCCTCGCCGGGTGGTCCTCCAACTCGAAGTACGCCTTCCTCGGCGCCATGCGTTCCGCGGCCCAGATCGTCGCCTACGAGATCGCCATGGGCTTCGCCCTGGTCGGGGTGCTCATGGCGGGCGGCAGCCTCAACCTCAACGCCATCGTCCAGGCACAGGAGGGCGGCCTGCTGCACTGGTTCTTCCTGCCGCTCTTCCCCCTGTTCCTGGTCTACTTCATCTCCGGGGTGGCGGAGACCAACCGGGCGCCCTTCGACGTGGCCGAGGGCGAGTCCGAGATCGTCGCCGGCTTCCACGTCGAGTACTCGGGCATGGCGTTCGCCGTCTTCTTCCTGGCCGAGTACGCCAACATGATCCTGATCTCGGCACTGACCTCGATCCTGTTCCTCGGCGGCTGGCAGTCCCCCTTCCCGGATGGCTGGCCGGTACTGGGTGCGGACGGCCTGCACTGGCTGCTGGTCAAGACCTCCTTCTTCCTCTTCTGCTACCTGTGGTTCCGGGCCACCTTCCCGCGCTACCGCTACGACCAGATCATGCGCCTGGGCTGGAAGGTGTTCATCCCGGTGACGATCGTCTGGCTGGTGTTGGAGGGCGTGGCCGTCGTGGCCGGGCTGCCGCCCTGGTTCGGGACCTGACGGAGGACGGCGCCATGCGATGGATCCAAAGGTACTTCAAGACGTTCCTCCTCCTGGAACTGCTCAAGGGGTTGCGCCTGACGGGACGCTACCTGTTCGCGCCCAAGATCACGGTCCAGTACCCGGACGAGAAGACGCCCCAGTCACCCCGCTTCCGCGGGCTGCACGCCCTGCGCCGCTACCCGAACGGGGAGGAACGCTGCATCGCCTGCAAGCTGTGCGAGGCGGTCTGCCCGGCGCTCGCCATCACCATCGAGGCCGGCCCCCGGCAGAGCGACGGCACGCGCCGCACCACGCGCTACGAGATCGACCTCTTCAAGTGCATCTTCTGCGGGTTCTGCGAGGAGTCCTGCCCGGTCGACTCCATCGTCGAGACACGCATCTTCGAATACCATTTCGAGAACCGCGGTGAGCAGATCATGACCAAGGAGAAGCTGCTCGCCATCGGGGACAAGTACGAGGCGCAGATCGCGGCCGACCGTGCCGCCGACGCGCCGTATCGGTGAGCAGGAGGCACGACGGTGGCTGCACCGGGCGGACGGGGTCCGCCCTGCGCGGCGGAAACGATGGAAACGGTAGCAAGACGGGAGACGGATGACCTTCGAGAAACTGTTGTTCTGGATCTTCTCCGCGATCACGGTCTACGCGGCGCTGCGCGTCATCACCGCCCGCCACCCCGTGCATGCCGTGTTGCACCTGGTGCTGGCTTTCGTCTCCAGCGCCTGCTTGTGGTTGCTGCTGGAGGCCGAGTTCCTGGCACTCGCCCTGGTGCTCGTCTACGTGGGCGCGGTGATGGTGCTGTTCCTGTTCGTGGTCATGATGCTCGACGTCGACATCGCCGCCCTGCGCGAGGGCTTCGCCCGCTACCTGCCGGTGGCGTTGCCGGTGGCGGTGCTCATGCTGATCGAGCTGGTGCTGGTGGCCGGGCTGCCCCTGTTCGGGACCGACGCCATGCCCCCGCCCGCCCCGCACCCGGCCGGCTACAGCAACACGCGTGCGCTGGGCAGCGTGCTCTATACCGACTATGTCTACCCCTTCGAGATCGCCGCGGTCATCCTGCTGGTGGCCATCGTCGCCGCCATCGCGCTCACCCTGCGCCGCCGGGCCGGGGTGCGCTACGTGGATCCCGCCTGGCAGGTACGGGTACGACGCGAGGACCGCGTGCGCCTGGTCAAGATGCCTGCGGAGAAG
>RFHK01000115.1 GCA_003695825.1 Gammaproteobacteria bacterium
CCGATCCACGATCCTGCGGATCGGGCGCAAGGGATGGCTCTTGGGGATCCGGCCCTCGAGCGAGACGTAGCTGAACAGCCCCTCCTGCTGCCAATCCGCGCCGCGCATGAGCACCTCCCTACGTCGGATGCCTCGTCCCCGGCATTTTACCGGTCCACCTGCCGCTTCCAAGGGTTTTTTCAACAGCCTGCTAGTTCGTGGAAGGCTTCACGGCTGATGAGAGCCAACTCGACCGTCGTGCGCTTTCCCGCCAGGCAGGCCTCCGTGTCGACCACGTAGCGATCCCAGACGCTGGGGGAATGGGGGCGGACTTCACCGACCTTGGTCACTTTTTTCTCGAGCTGCTGCCGGCTGCACTGGTAGCCCGCAACGGTAAGCCTCCCGCCAGGAGTGGCCGTCTCGCCCGAAGGGTTTACCGCGGCCTTCGGGCCGCAATTCATTTTGGCCTTGACAGCGCAGTTGCGCAGAGACAGAAGGGCCTTCTCCGCTCGGCGGGTGATATCCTTAGCCAGCGTCGGTGGCGCCAAGAACAGGAAGGCCTTGACGCTACTCGCCTTCGCTTCACTCTCCACGGCGAGCACGGGATGCCGTGCGCGCGGAATCGGATGCCGGTCGGGAGATGGCTGAGGCCTTGGCCTCGTCCCCGTCATCGCCCTGTTCGATGGTTGCTTCCGGTTCGGTAGTCGGGGCGGCGATGTTGATCAGCACGCCCATGTCGACTGCCCTGTCCTGCTCCAGCAGGGGCAGGATGGGCTGGATCTCGCCGTCCTCGGTCAGCAGCATCAGGGCACGGGCCTTGTCGCCCATCCGGTCCCGAAAGCTCTGCAGATCGAATTCGGGACTCAGGCGCGTGGCGCGGAGGCGCCAACCGCGGCTGAGCAGCTCCGCCAGGCGGGCGTAGCTCAGGTCGCGGCTGCAGAGCAGGGGAGCGACGGCGCTGGGGGCGTGGCGTTCAGGATTCTCCGATTCCTCGACCACCGGCAGCAGGAAGACATGGTTCCGGCCGAATTCCTCGCTGAAGCGCTGGGCGGCGGCGGCATTGAGGTTCGGGTCCCCGGACAGGCCGAGCATCCAGCGGAAACCGACCAGGTCCAGCTCCAGCTCCGCCTTGCGGGATACCGGATGACCGTAAAAGGTGGCGAGACCGGCCAGGCGAGCTGCCCGGATGTTGCGCCAGTAGGAATCCAGCAGCAGCGGTTCGAAACCTTCCTGCTTGAGGACCAGAGCGAGCTCACGGGCCAGGCGGTTGGCGCCGATGATCAGTACGCCGCGGGCGGCTTGGGCCAGTCCCAGCGCTTTCGCCAGCGGCCGCGCGGTGATCCCCTGCAACAGCACGGTGCCGATGATGAGGGAGAAGCTGAGCGGAATCAGCAGCTCAGCACCGGTATAGCCGCGGGCCACGAGCCGCTCGGCGAACCCCGCGGCCGTCGCCGCCGCCACGATCCCCCGGGGCGCGATCCAGGCCAGGAGGATGCGCTCCCGGAGGCTCAGCTGGGTCCCAAGGCTCGCCACCAGCGCCTGCAGCGGGCGCACCAGCAGCTGAACTCCCAGCAAGAGCAGGACGGCGCTCATGCCCAGGGCCGTGAGCGCGGCGGGATCGAGACGCGCCGCGAGCAGGATGAACAGGCCCGACACCAGCAGCAGGCTGAGCTCCTCCTTGAAGTTGAGGATGGCACGGACATCCAGCTCCCGCATGTTGGCCATGCGGATACCCATGACCGTCACGGCCAGCAGGCCGGCTTCCTTGGTTAGGGAATTGGCCGCCGCCAGCACGGTGACGACCGTGGCGACGGTGGTCAGATTCCAGAGGTAGTCCGGCAGGCGGTGACTGCGCAGGAGGCGGCCGAGGATTTCGGCGCCCAGCATCCCGGTGACGAACCCGGTGACGAGGATTTCACCGAACAGCAGGGCGAAGGACCAGGGCAGCCTGGCCCCCTGTTGCAGCGAGACGATCCCTTCATAGACCAGAACGCCGAGCAGGGCGCCGAGGGGGTCGATCAGAATGCCTTCCCACTTCAGCGTTTCGGCTACGGCGCGCGGCGGATTGACCGCGCGCAGCATGGGTATGATCACGGTGGGGCCCGTCACGAGCATCAGGGTCCCGAACAGCAGAGCCAGCGGCCAGGGGAGCGGGACCAGCCAGTGGGCGAGGGCGGTGATGCCGAACACGCCGATGACGACGCCGATGGTGACCAGACGCCGTACCACCGGGGCCGCCTCCGCCAGCTTGTGCAGGTCCAGTGTCAGGCTCCCCTCGAAGAGAATCAGGCCGACCGCCGCAATGACGGCTGGAAACAGGAAAGGTCCCAGCAAGGTGTCCGGCGCGAGCAGGCGCAGCCCGGGTCCGACCGCAATGCCGCCGAGCAGCAGGAAGAGGATGGAAGGGATTTTCGAGCGCCAGGAGATCCACTGCGACAGGGCCGCCAGGAGGCCAACCAGAGCGAGCATGAGGACGCTGTCTGTCAGGTCCATGCCGGCCAGCTCCAGGGTTGGTGGGGTCGATCGGGCATAGGATCAGGTCGCCTTGGCTGGTGAGAGCAGGCGGGCATGGATTTCGTCCGCCACGTCCTGCCGGGCTAGAATGACGATCTCGTCCCCGGGCTCGAGCTTCAGGTTGGGCTCCGTGAACAGCAGCCGTCCATCGCGATACAACCAGACAACCCGGGCCGTTTCCGGCAAATCCAGATCCTCGATGCGCCCGGCTTGAGCGGGCTGCACGAGCACCGAAAACAGGCGGGCGTCGTTCTTGATCAGCCCGGAAAGCTCCAGGGTATCCCGGCCCTCGACGAGATCGGCCAGGCGGCGACCGACGGTGCGAACCGGCACCACCACCGTCTCCAGGCCCAGTGCCGTGGCGACGGTTTCGAATTCCGGATCCTCCAGTTTGGTGATGATGCGGGGGATCTGAAGGGCACGGCCCACCAGGCTGGCCAGGATGTTTTCCTGATCCATGTCGGTAAGGCAGAGCAGGATATCGGTGCTGGCCGGTTCGGCCTGTTTGAGGATGTCCGGCCGGGTCCCGTCCCCCAGCAGGAATCCACAATCCAGATGGCTGCTGACGTGGCGGATACGCTCCTCGTCCCGGTCGATGATGACGACTTCGTGCCCGTGCTTGAGCAGCAGCTGCGCCGTGGTGACGGCCGTGGCTCCCGCGCCGACGAAGACGATTTTCATGCCACGTGCTCCTTGGGACGATACCAGGTATAGGGGCTGAACAGCACCAGCAGGGCCAGGATTTCCAGCCGGCCGAGCCACATGTCGGCGCAAAGTATGCCCTGCAGCAGGGTATCGAGGTCGGGCCGGGTGACGCCGACGGTCAGGCCGACCGTGCCCACGGCGGAAGTCACCTCGAACAGGGCGTCCAGTGCCGGGACGCCGGCCAGCACGAAGGGCAGCCAGGAAAAGGCGATGGTGGAGACGAACAGCAGGATCAGCAGCAAGGCGCGCAGGCTGAGCTGGTCATCCAGCTCCAGGCCCTCCAGCCGCGGTGCGAGCCATGCTGCTCGTGGCAGGGCCGTGCGTTGCACCAGCAGGTGGGCCAGCCTGGCGAAGATCAGCACGCGAACGAGCTTGATGCCGCCCGCAGTGGATCCGAGACTGCCGCCCACTGCCATCATGAATAGCAGTACGGTTTTGGCTCCGTCGCTCAAGGCGCTCACATCGACCGGTGTGAAGCCGGCGGTGGTCTGTGCGGACAGTGCCAGCAGGCCGGCATCGAACAGGGCATTGGTCCAGCCCAGCGGGGTTTCCTGTTGGAGCAGCCAGCTGAGGCAGGCCGTGCCCAGCAGGGCGAGGGCCAGCAGGCTGCGGACCTGGACATCATGCCACAGACGCCGGAGCCGGCCCTGCCCGGCCTGCAGGTAGACGGCCAAAGGCAAGGCGCCCAGCAGGCAGACGAAGCTGACCCCGATGGCGACGGGCCGGCTCAATGCAGCGAGGCTGGCATCGGCCGGGGCGAAGCCGCCGGTCGATACCGCAGCGAAGGCATAAAGCAGCGCGGCGAAGGGGTCCGCGCCCAGCAGCCACAGCAACAGGAAGCCCGCCAAGGTGATGGCGAGGTACACGCCCAGGATGCGGCGGGCATGAAACCGGGCCGAGGTCAGGGCATGGCCGCCTTCAGGCTGGTCGAGCCCGACGAACTGGCGGGCCGCCGGGCTGGGCTCCAGCCACAACGGCAGCAAGGCGACGATGCCCAGACCGCCATACCATTGCATCCAGGCCCGGGCGAAGAGAAAGCTGGCCGGCTTGTCCTCGACGCTGGGGAGCGTGCTCAGCCCGGTGGTGGTCACGGCCGAAACGGCTTCGAACAATGCCTGACCGTAGCTCAGGCCGGCGCTGCTCAGCGGAAAGGCCATGATGAGAGGAGACAGGACGAAAACGGCGGCGATGATGACCAGGCCTTCATTGGGCTGCAGGTCCGCTGGCGCCGGCCGGCGCGCCAGGGGCAGCGTCATCAGCGATAGCCCCAAGATGACGACGAGATAGTGCCACAGGGCGGCAAAGTTGCCGGTCAACGCGGCGACCAACATCGGGACCATCGTGAGGGCGGCGAGGGCCAGCCCGATCTGTCCCAGATAAGGAAACAGCACGCTGCCCCGTACGGGGTGGACCAGCGTAGCGAAACCTTCGTCGGCCATGGTGATGTTCCGGGCGGTGTGTAGCGGCCAGTAAGGGTGTCAGGCGCGGCGAGCGGTTCCCAGCCCTGCCGGGCTGCGGTCACACGCCTTGAACGGCCCGTGTCGGCCGGCCGCAGGGCCCACCAGGATGTTGCCTCCCTCTCCCGTAGCGTGGGCCGGAGTTGCTCGGTCCCCTCCGGCCCAAGGCGCCCCAAGATGCCCGAGGATGCCCCGTTTCTGAGAAGGGGCATCTTCGGCCGGCCTCGGCTCACCGGGCGCCGGCCCTCCGAAGCACGGAGAGGCGTCGTCCCCGTCCCCGGCTGACGGCCTTGGAAGGCCGCCTCCGGGGCCCTCAGGGCGCCGGTCTCGGCTGGCCCTGAAGAGAGAGGGGGTCCGCCGCGACCCCGAGAGGCCCGCGTAGGGCCGAGGTGCGACCCCCGCCCGTTCGACCGGCCCGGGGCGCCAGCCAAGGCCTCGCGTAATAGCGGATCTCATGGCGGAACGCCTAGCAGGCCGTTGAAAAACGTCGAGATGTGCGCCGTTCTCTTTCTGCGAGGCCGGCCGGGCGGGCTGGAGAGCGGGAAGTGCAGCAGTCGTGCGCGCTACCCGATGCCGCCCGGCGTGGCCTCGCCATCGCGGCAGACCGGCCGTCGGCATAATCCATGGCGCCCACGCTCAGTCCCACCATCCTCACGCCGCCGCCGCCAGCAGGTTGCGTATGCGCACCAAGTTGTAGGCGGTGAAGGACAACAGGACCTGCGAGGTCACGCGCTCCAGGCCCCGCAC
>RFHK01000116.1 GCA_003695825.1 Gammaproteobacteria bacterium
ACGATGCTGAGCAGCAGCGAGGTGGCGATGGGGAAATAGAACCGGAAGTGGTCGCGCTCGATGACGATGTCACCGGGCAGGTGCCCCAGCCCCAGCCTGCGCAGCAGGGGCCAGAGCAGGCCCACCAGGACCAGGATCAGGCCGAGCGTGACCAGCAACCTGCTCATACCACTCATGCCGTCAATGTCTTGACGCCCTCCTGGGTACCCAGCAGGAGCACGTCGGCCGGTCGCAGTGCGAAGATACCGACGGTGACGACGCCGGGGATGTTGTTGAGCTCGTCTTCCAGGCGGGCGGGTTCCAGGATCTGGAGGTCGTGGACGTCGAGAATCACGTTGCCGTTGTCGGTGGTGAAGCCCTCGCGCAGCACCGGCCGGCCGCCGCGCTTGACCAGCTCGCGCGCCACCAGGCTGCGGGCCATGGGGATCACCTCGATCGGCAGGGGGAACTTCCCGAGCACGTCGACCAGCTTGGTCTCGTCGGCGATGCAGACGAACTTCTCGGCAGCGGCCGCGACGATCTTCTCCCGTGTGAGCGCCCCGCCGCCGCCCTTGATGAGCTGCAGGTGGCGGTTGGATTCATCGGCGCCGTCGATGTAGACCGATACGCCGTCGACCTCGTTGAGGTCGAAGACGGGGATGCCGTGCCCGCGCAACCGCTCGGCAGTGGCCACGGAACTGGCCACCGTACCCTCGATCCGGCCCTTGATACCGGCCAGCTCGTCGATGAAGTAGTTGGCGGTCGATCCCGTGCCGACGCCGATGATGGTGCCCGGGACCACGTACTCGAGCGCCGCCTTCGCCACCTGTTGCTTGAGCTCGTCCTGGTTCATACTGCCTCCCGTGATGCCGATGTGCGCCAAATGATACCGCAGGATGCAAAGCGGCGCGCAGCCTGCTATCTTGCCGCATCATGCCGGAACGCTACCTCAGGAACATCCTCAACGCCCACGTCTACGACGTCGCCCGCGAGACGCCGCTCGACCCGGCGCCCCGGCTCTCCGCGCGGCTCGGCAACCGGATCCTGCTCAAGCGCGAGGACCTGCAGCCGGTCTTCTCCTTCAAGCTGCGCGGGGCCTGCAACAAGATCGCGCTGCTCTCCGAGGCCGAGGTGGCCAGGGGGGTGATCGCCGCCTCGGCCGGCAACCATGCCCAGGGAGTGGCCCTGGCAGCCCGCCGCCGGGGTGTGAAGGCCCTGATCGTGATGCCGAAGACCACGCCGCACATCAAGGTCGAGGCCGTGCGCGCACTGGGTGCACGCATCCACCTGCACGGGGATTCCTACGACGAGGCCTTCGATGAGGCGGTACGGTTGTCGCAGGAGGACGGCATGGTCCTCGTCCATCCCTTCGACGACCCGGACGTGATCGCCGGCCAGGGCACGGTGGCCATGGAACTGCTGCGCCAGGTCGAGCGCGACCCGCACGCCGTCTTCGTTCCCGTGGGCGGGGGCGGATTGATCGCCGGCATGGCCGTCTACATCAAGTTGTTGCGCCCGGAGATCCGGGTCATCGGCGTCGAACCCGACGACGCCCCCAGCCTCTACCGTTCCCTGGAGCGGGGGCGGCGCGTCACCCTCAAGCAGGTGGGCATCTTCGCCGATGGCGTGGCCGTGCGCCTGGTCGGCCGGGAGACCTTTCGCCTGTGCCGTCGCTACGTCGATGAGGTGCTCCTGGTCTCCACCGACGAGATCTGCGCGGCCATCAAGGACATCTACGACGACACCCGCTCCATCGTGGAACCGGCCGGCGCCCTGGGCGTGGCCGGGCTGAAGAAATACGTCGAGCGCGAGGGCCTCTCGGGTGCCGACCTGATCGCCATCAACAGCGGTGCCAACATCAACTTCGACCGCCTCGGCTACGTCGCCGAACGGGCCGAGCTGGGTGAGCGGCGCGAGGCCCTGTTCGCCGTGACCATCCCGGAGCGGCCCGGCAGCTTCCGGCGCTTCTGCCGTGCGCTCGGCAAGCGTTCCATCACCGAGTTCAACTACCGGTACGCAGATGCCGAGGAGGCCCAGGTGTTCGTAGGCGTGGAATTGCACGAGGGCGACGAGGAACGCCACCGGTTGCGCGAGAAGCTGGAAGCCGATGGTTACGCCGTGCTGGACATGACCGAGAACGAGATGGCCAAGCTCCACGTGCGCCACATGGTCGGCGGCCATGCGCCCGCCATCGAGCACGAGGTCGTCTACCGCTTCGAGTTCCCCGAGCGCCCCGGCGCCCTGCTGCGCTTCCTCACCGCCATCGGGCAGCGCTGGAACATCAGCCTGTTCCACTACCGCAATCACGGCGCTGCCTACGGCCGCGTGCTCGCCGGCGTCCAGGTTCCGCCCGAGGACCGTAAGGCGTTCCGGGAATTTCTCGACGAGGTCGGCTATACCTGGGTGGAAGAGACCGACAACCCCGCCTACCGGCTGTTCCTGGGGTGAGAGGAAGCCGGAAGGTGCAAGCTTCACACCTTCACCCTGGCGCGGGTGTGGCTCCGGAGCGGAAACCCCGTTACGGGACACGGAGTGCACAGAGCCACAGAGTGCTAGGAGATGCTTGTTTCTTCAAAAGAAGAGCCCGTGACGGCATTGCAAACCCTCCGTGCTCTCCGTGCTCTCCGTGCCTCCGTGCCCTCTGTGTCCTGGATCGATTCGGTGATGGCAGTTCACCGTTCGTCTGAGTTCACGAGCCGCCGGCGGATGCGTTCGGCGCAGGCGAGGGCTGCTTCTTCCTCGGTACTCAGGCAGGTGTAGTGACCCATCTTGCGGCCGGGACGTGCCTCCCGCTTGCCGTAGAGGTGCAGGCGGGCGGCGGGCTCGGCGAGCAAGCGGTCCCAGCGGGGCTCGCCCCGTACCCAGAGATCCCCGAGCAGGTTGACCATGACGGCCGGTGCAAGCAGGAGGGTGTCGCCGGGCGGCAGGCCGCAGAGGGTGCGAACCTGCTGTTCGAACTGGCTGGTGATGCAGGCGTCGAGCGTGTAGTGGCCGCTGTTGTGCGGGCGCGGCGCCAGCTCGTTGGCCAACAGTTCGCCCGCCTCGGTGACGAAGAATTCCACTGCCAGCACCCCGCTGTAACCCAGTGCATCGGCGATCGCCGTGGCGGCGTCCACCGCCTGGCGCGCCAGGTCTTCCTCGATACGGGCCGGGACGATGGTGGTATCCAGGATGCCGGCGACGTGCCGGTTCTCGGCTACCGGGTAGACGGCCACCTGCCCGTCGTGCGTGCGGGCGAGGACCACCGAGACTTCCTTCGCCAGGGAGACCTTCTCTTCCAGCACGCAGGGGACGTTGCCGAACTCCTCGAAGGCCGCGCGTGCCTCCGTGAGCGCGTGCACGGTGCGTTGTCCCTTTCCGTCGTAGCCGAGCCGTGCGGTCTTGAGCAGCAGGGGCGGCAGCAAGCGCTCCCAGGCGGCATCCAGGTCTTCGGGCTCCAGGATCGGGACGAAGGCGGCGGTGGGGATGCCGTGTTCCTGCAGGAAGGTCTTCTCGCGGATGCGATCCTGCGAGATGCCCACCGCGCGGGCATCGGGCCGCACGATGCAGAAGCGGGCCAGGTACTCCAGGCTCTCCGCCGGGACGTTCTCGAACTCGGTGGTGACCGCGGCACATTCCTCGCCCAGCATCTGCAGGCTGGCATGGTCGTGCCAGTCGCCCTCGATGTGCTGGTCGGCGATGCTGCCGGCCGGGCTGTGGGGATCGGGGTCGAGCACCACCACCCGGTAGCCCAGGGTGTGGGCGGCCATGGTGAACATGCGGCCGAGCTGGCCGCCGCCGAGTACGCCGAGGGTTGCGCCGGGCAGGATCATGATCGCGGCGGCAGGACCATCTCGTGGACCATCGCTTCCAGTTCGCGGCGGTAGGCCGCGAGCCGGTGGGCGAGTTCTTCATCGGTCACAGCCAGCAGGGCCACGGCGAAGAGTGCCGCGTTGGCCGCGCCGGCCTCGCCGATGGCGAAGGTCGCCACCGGGACGCCCTTCGGCATCTGCACGATGGAGAGCAGGGAATCCATGCCCTTGAGGTGGCGGGAGGGCACGGGCACGCCGAGCACCGGGAGCGTGGTCTTGGCGGCCAGCATGCCGGGCAGGTGGGCGGCGCCGCCGGCACCGGCGATGATGCAGGCCAGCCCGCGGTCCCGGGCGGTGGCGGCGTACTCGAAGAGCAGATCGGGCGTACGGTGGGCCGAGACGACCCGTGCCTCGTAGGGGACCGCGAAGCGCTCCAGCATCTGCGCGGCCTTTTCCATCACGGGCCAGTCGCTGTCGCTGCCCATCACCAGGCCAACACGGGGCGGGGTGCTCATGCGGAATCTCCCTGGTTCACGGAAGGGGCGATTCTACCAGCCCGGCGGCGGCGGGATGAAGCCGGCCGCGGTCCCGGTGGTAGAATGCACGACTCCCCGGCAAGGAGGGGCACCCATGCGCGACGTGCTCTACGAATCCGATCTCCCCAGCCTGCGGCTGCTCGGCCGGGGCAAGGTGCGCGATCTCTACGAGATCGATGCCGACCACCTGCTGATGGTCACCACCGACCGGCTCTCCGCCTTCGACGTGGTGCTGCCCGACCCCATCCCCGGCAAGGGGGCGGTGCTGACGGCGATCTCGCGTTTCTGGTTCGAGCGCATGGCGCACATCGTCCCCAACCACCTCGCCGATCTCCCCCTCGAGGCCGTGCTGCCCGACCCGGCCGAACGCGCCCAGGTCGAGGGCCGGGCCCTGGTGGTGCGGCGCATGCAGCCCCTGCCGGTGGAGGCCATCGTGCGGGGCTACCTGATCGGCTCGGGCTGGAAGGACTACCAGCGTACCGGGCGCGTGTGCGGCATCGAACTGCCCGCCGGGTTGCGCCTCGCCGACCGGCTCCCGGAACCCCTCTTCACGCCGTCGACCAAGGCGGCCGTGGGCGCGCACGACGAGAACATCGATTTCGAGAAGACCGTCGAACTGCTGGGCCGGGAGCGTGCCGAGGCCGTGCGCGAGGTGAGCCTGCGCATCTACCGCGAGGCCACCGCCCATGCCCGGGCACGCGGCATCCTCATCGCGGACACCAAGTTCGAGTTCGGCCTCGACCGCGACGGTTCCCTGGTGCTGATCGACGAGCTGCTCACACCGGACTCCTCGCGCTTCTGGCCCGCCGACCGGTACCGTCCCGGTATCAGCCCGCCCAGCTTCGACAAGCAGTACGTGCGCGACTACCTCGAGACCCTGGACTGGGACAAGCGCCCCCCCGGGCCGCACCTGCCCCCCGAGGTCATCGAGAAGACCGCCGAGAAGTACCGCGAGGCCCTGCGGCGGCTGACCGGTGCCCCCTTGTAACGAGAACGATTCGCAATCGCGTGCCGGCTGTGCTATGCCTCGCCGACATGTTCACACGTCTGCGCCGCCATCGCCGGGGAATCACGGGCGCCTCGCTGGTCGCCCTGGCCGCCGCCTGGCTGACTTTCTTCTGCGGCCATTGCCTGGCGCTCGGTACGACGGCCCCTGACGCGGTTACCCACTGCATCCACGAGCACGTCGGGCACGACTGCTGCTCCAAGGGTGACCACGCGTGCCATCATGGGGACCGGCTGCAGGCCGTCCCGGTGCCGGACGGCGATCTCCAGCTCCCCGGCACGCACGAAGTGCATTCGGCCCCCGTGGCGCTGTGGCTCCAGCCTGCGGTATTTGCCCATTCGCCTTTCATCCGCGCCGGTCCGCGCCACGCGCGGCCGTACGGGTATACCCCACCGCGCTATCTCCTCCACCGCGTCCTGCGGGATTGAACCAGGCCCCTGACCGATGACGGATCGGCCCGCTCGTGCGTGGCCGCCGTACCGTGCTGTGCGCCGTCCCTCCGTGGACGGTGTCCCGGATCTTCTCAGGAGCCGACCATGAAACACCGAATCCTTCTCCTGTTTGCGTTCCCGCCGCTGCTGGCCATGGGCGGGGCCCGTGCCGCAGAGACACTGGGCCTGGCACAGGCCGAGCAGGCGGCCCTGGCACGGGCTGTCTCGGCACCGGCCATCGAGGCACGCGCCCGGGCCTTGTCCGAGGAGGCCGTGGCCGCGGGCGAGCTGCCGGACCCGAAGCTCAAGCTGGGGATGATGAACCTGCCCACGGACAGCTTCAGCCGTGCCCAGGAGGCCATGACCCAGCTGCAGCTGGGCGTACGTCAGGCCATACCGCCCCGCGGCACCCTGCGTGCACGCCGTGCCGGCGTGCAGGCCCGGGCCCGGGCCGCGCACTGGCGGGCGGCGGCGGCTCGGCGGAAGGTCCTGCGCGAGGTGCGCCAGGCCTGGCTGGAGGTCTGGTACCAGGTCGAAGGCGGGCGGCTCGTCGACAGCCTGCGTACCCTGTTCGAGCAGCTGGTGGAAGTCACCCGCGACTATTACGCGGCCGGGCGCAAGAACCAGCAGGACGTGTTGCGTGCACAGGTGGAACTCTCGCTGCTCGACGACCGGCGAACCCGGTTCCGGACCGGCGAGGAGGCCGCCCGGGCGGTACTCGCGCGCTGGGTCGGGGCGGAAGCGGCCGGGCGCGAACTGCCGCGCGACTTCCCAAAGCTGCCGCCGCTACCGGACGTGCGTCGGCTGCGCACCGGGTTGTCCCGGCATCCGGAGGTGCTGGCCGCCGTGGCTCGCATCGAGGCGGCACGGCAAGCGCTCGCCGAGGCGCGCGCCCGCTATCGTCCGGGCCTGATGCTGGATCTCACCCACGGCAGCCGCGTCGGACGCAATCCCGACGGTTCACCGCGCGCGGATTTTCTCTCCGCCATTGGTCTCGATCGATCTGCCGTTGTTCCCCCGGGACCGGCAGGATCGCCGGCTGCGTGCCCGGCTGCGCGAGCTCGAGGCCGCACGCCTGGCGCGTGACGACCTGCTGCGCCGCCTGGAACAGTCGCTCGAGGCGGACCTGGCCCGGCTGCGTCGTCTCGGGGAGCGGATCCGCCATTACGACCAGGAAGTCCTGCCCGAGACGACCCGCAACGCGGAGGCCTCGCTGGCCGCCTACCGCAGCGGCGTGACCGATTTCGCCGGGCTCATGCGCGCCCGCCTCACCGAACTCGACAGTCGCATCACGGCCCTGCGCCTGCGCGTGGACCGCGCCAAGGCCCAGGTCCGACTGCTCTACCTCGTCTCGGGAGATGCATCATGACCGGAAGAAGATCACGCACCCTGTCTTTCGTCGGCGGCCTCGTGCT
>RFHK01000117.1 GCA_003695825.1 Gammaproteobacteria bacterium
ACCAGCACGGCGTCACCCGGGCCGACCGTGGCCAGCGCGAGATGGGCCAGGCCCTCCTTGGAGCCGATGGTGACGATGGCATTGCGTTCCGGGTCCAGGTCGACGTCGTAGCGGCGACCGTACCAGTCGCAGATGGCCTTGCGCAGCCTGGGGATGCCACGCGAGACCGAGTAGCGGTGCGTGTCCTTGCGCTGGGCCGCCTCCACCAGTTTCTCCACGATGTGCCGGGGCGGGGGCTGGTCCGGATTGCCCATGCCGAAGTCGATGATGTCCTCGCCCCGGGCCCGGGCCTTGGCCTTCAACTCATTGACGATGTTGAAGACATAGGGGGGCAGGCGCTTGATGCGTGGAAAGTCGTCGAACAAGGGGACGGCACCTCCTGTGAAGGATCCGCGTAAGCGCTGCAATGTACTCAAATCCGGCCGGGGTTACAAGCGAGAGGCGATTCGAGAAAGGTTCCGCAACCCCTTGAGTTGCCGAAGGACAGTTGGGGATGCAGTCGCGGGGTGGTTGCAATCTGCTCGCGTTGGTCCAAACTCGGGGGCACCGCCACGGAACCGGGGAGTCCGGGATGCACTTTGCCGAGGACCGCGACATCGGCGAATTCGCCATCCGCCGCTACGGGCCGGAGGGGATCGAGGTCAACGAGACCCTCTACCCGGGCCCGCTGCTGCTGACCCCCGAGCGCCTGGAGACCACCGGCCTGCCGGCCACCCTGGAGGCGCTCGACGAGGCCTGCCTGCGGCCCTGGCTGGCCGACCGGCCGGAGATCCTGCTGCTGGGAACGGGCAGCCGGTTGCGCTTTCCCGACCCGCGGCTGATCGCCTGGGTGGAGGCCGCCGGGACCGGCTGCGAGGTGATGGACACGCCGGCGGCCTGCCGGACCTGGAACATCCTGGCCTCGGACCGCCGCCGGGTGGTGGCCTTGCTCTTCCCCCTGTGACGGGGCCGCCCCCTCCAAGCGCCGGGAGGCGCCGAAGCGCCTCCCGGGTGTCCCTGCTTGGAGGTGAGGGTGCTCAGATCTTGACTTCCATGTTGTAGATCCGGTTCTCGATGTAGCGCGAACCGCAGTTCTGGCAATAGACGGTACCGGTCTTCGGGTTGCCGTCGTCGAGGTCGTTGTCGAGCCGCTGCGCGACGTCGCCGGGCACGTTCCCCAGCCCGATCCAGTTGCCGCTCACGTTGCCCCAGGTGAAGGTGAAGATGCCCAGCACCTGGCCGCCGTAGGCGTGCTTGGGATTGGCCCGCCGTCCGCGCAGGCGGGGATCGCCGCTCAGCAGCCCGGCATAGCGCAGGTGGCTCCAGAGGTTGCAGGACTCGTCCGCGGCCCGATCGCAGTAGCCGCCGTCGATCCAGCCGTTGCCGTTGCCGTTGCGGGCACGGCGGTCCAGTTGCCTGCGCGCGTCGTCGAAGTCGCCCGGCACCGCGTGGTAGCGGTCCTGGAAGGCATAGAAGGCCGCAGCATACGCATTGATCTCGTTGCGCAGGCTCTTGTACTTGGCGTTCTCGATCATCTGCTGCCCCTTGAGCACGCCGCCCAGCAGCAGCCCGATGATCACCAGCACGATGGCGATCTCGATGAGGGTGAATCCCCGCTGGTTCCTGTTCATGATCCTCTCCTCTGGTTTCATGCCCGCCTCGGGCCTCCTCCCGAGGGCATTCCCTCGATTTTCATCGGCACGCGACCGCGGGACTTTAGAATGTGCCTGCATCCTGGACTTCGGTGGCATTGGGTGCGTGCTCACAGGCGACCGCCTTCGGCCAGCCGCGCCAGCAGTTCCGGCCGCGCGATCCAGTCCACCAGGTCGTCGAACCGGCGCCCGGCGGTGGAGACGTATGGCAGGGAGACGAAGCAGCGGTCCCGGTCCCGGTTCTCCCGCTCCAGGGCCGTGGCGTGGCGCGTGGCGCCCCCGCTGAGTACCAGGGCCGGGGCCCCGCGCACGTGCAGGGTGCCCCGGCAACCGGCGGACTCCCGCACCTCGATGCGACCGGAGCCGGTGGCGGCCGTGGTGTAACCGATCGGTGCCCGGGTGAAGGCACCGTTGACGGCATAGGTCCAGGGCTGGCCCCAGGCGTCGCGGTCGGGCATGCCCAGGTCGGCCCAGGGCAGACCGCCGACCGCGAGCCGGCCGGCACTGGGCGAACAGGCATCGGCCCGGCCGTCCCCGTTCCGGTCTGGGCACGGGAGACGCCCGCTGGCGAGGGCGTAGCCGAGCAGGGCCGCGTGGATGCGTTCCAGGGCCTGGCGGGTGTCCGTGCGGCGGGCCTGTTCCATCTGCGAGGACAGGGGGCGGATGAGGCCGCCGATGATCAGTCCGAGGATCACCAGGGCCACGGCGAGTTCCACCAGGGTGAATCCCCGCGTGGCGTGCGGATGCGCGCGTAGTGCGTTCATGGGCAACTCCATCCCTTGCGGTGGGCGAGCAGGCGGCACAACCGGTCCGGCGAGATCCAGGCGACGAGGTCGTCGAACGGACCGCCCGCCGCGGCTGGATCCTCGGTCCAGGGCCGGGTCCGGAAGCGCCGTGCATCGTAGAGGTTGATGCGTTCGTCGACGTGCGTACGGGGCGGCGGGGGCGCGGCACGGCCGTTGCGGCGGCGCCCCCCGAGTCGGTTGGGTCCCGGCGAGAAGAGCACGAAGGGGGCCGCCGGCTCGAGGACCCGGACCCGGCCGTCCGGCTCCCGCGTGGCCACCTCGAGGGTGCCCCGCGTACCGGCCGAGAAGCGGCAGTCCCCCTCGGCGTAGGCACCGCTCACCCGGTAGCGGACGACGCTGCCCCAAGGATCGGTGGCCTCGACCCCCAGGGTCTGCCAGGGGACGTAGCCGTCCCGGTCCCCCGGCCGGGGACAGCGTGCCGGGGCGGTGCCGCGGGTGGGATCGGGACTGGGACAGGGCAGGCACCCGGTCTCGAGGGCGTGGCCGACGAGGGCCTCGCGCAACCGGCGGAGGTAGGCCGCGGCACGGTCGGCCTCGCGGTGCACGTCGTGCGCCCCAGAAGAGACCAGCACGAAGTGCAGGCTGCCCAGCACCAGCAGGAGGATCACGAGGAGCAGGGCCGCGCCCCGCTGCCGTGCCGCACCCGGGTTCATTGCGTAGTCCCCTTCCCTGCGCCGGCCGGCTTGGGGGCTTGCTCGTCGGCCGGCGAGCCGGTACCGGGTACCGGCGCACCCGGGGCCGTCGGGGCGGCCGCGCGCGTCCGCTGCCAGGGCTCGAACACCTCGCCGGTGGCCGGATCCACGGCCTGCCCGGGCCACAGGCGCACCCGCCTTCCCGACTCCGGCAGGGTCAGTACCAGCGCACCGTCCCAGCGCAACACGGCGTTCCCCCAGTACGGGCGCCCGTTGATCCAGAGGCGGCGCTTGCGCGCATGGCGCGTGAGCACGCCGTTGAACACCCACGGCTTTCCGCCGCCGGCGGTCTTTCCGGTTCCCTCGTCCGTGGGGAGCGCACCGGCGGCGGGACGGAAGCGTTCCGCCTCGATGCGCGCCCGCGCCTGCGGCGTGGTGAAGAGGCGCCCGA
>RFHK01000118.1 GCA_003695825.1 Gammaproteobacteria bacterium
AGGCGAGGCCAACCCGAGTCCGCCGGTCGGCCCGGCCCTGGGCCAGCACGGCGTCAACATCATGGAGTTCTGCAAGGCGTTCAACGCCCAGACGCAGAACCTCGAGAAGGGCATGCCCGTGCCGGTGGTGATCACGGTCTACAACGACCGCAGCTTCACCTTCGTGACCAAGACGCCGCCGGCCTCCATCCTGCTCAAGAAGGCCGCCGGCATCGAGAAGGGGTCCAGTACGCCCAACACCCAGAAGGTGGGGCGGGTCACGCGGGCCCAGATCGAGGAGATCGCTCGCACCAAGGAACCCGACCTGACCGCGGCCGACCTCGAGGCCGCCGTGCGCACCATCGCCGGTACCGCCCGCAGCATGGGCATCGAAGTGGAGGGCATGTGAGATGGCGAGGCTTTCCAAGCGTCAGAAGAGGATCCGCGAGAAGGTCGAGCCCGGCAAGGTCTACGATCCCGACGAGGCCTTCTCCCTGCTCAAGGAGCTCAGCACGGTCAAGTTCCGCGAGTCCGTGGACGTGGCGGTCAATCTCGGGGTCGACCCGCGCAAGTCGGACCAGGTGGTGCGCGGCTCGACCGTGCTCCCGCACGGCACCGGCAAGCAGGTGCGCGTGGCCGTCTTCACCCAGGGCGAGAACGCCGAGAAGGCCCGGGCCGCCGGCGCGGACCGCGTGGGCATGGAGGACCTCGCCGAGGAGATCAAGCAGGGCAACCTGGACTTCGACGTGGTCATCGCCACGCCGGATGCCATGCGCGTGGTCGGCCAGCTGGGCCAGATCCTGGGCCCGCGCGGGCTGATGCCCAATCCCAAGGTCGGCACCGTGACCACCGACGTGGAGACGGCGGTGAAGAACGCCAAGGCGGGCCAGGTCCGGTACCGTACCGACAAGGCCGGCATCGTGCATGCCACCATCGGCAAGATCGACTTCGACAACCAGGCGCTGAAGGAGAACCTGGCGGCCCTGCTCGCCGACCTCCAGAAGGCCAAGCCGGCCTCGTCGAAGGGAACCTACATGAAGAAGGTCACGGTCTCCACCACCATGGGACCGGGGCTGCAGATCGACCAGTCGGCGGTCGCCTGACGACCGCCTGCCTGGAAGGCATTGGTGGCGTGCCCGCCCGTGGCGGGCAGCTGTCAAAGACCGCAGGTGCGGCCCGGCCGCTCAAAGGGGAGGCATCCGTCCCTCCCCGCCTGCGCAGACGGTGAAGCCATGACGCAAGTCCGTGGCCACACCGTGGCACCGCGCGACGGTGCAAACCGGATGCGGGAATGGGCCCGCATCCCGCAAGGAGGTAGACGATGGCAATGAACCTGGAACAGAAGAAGGCTGTCGTTGCCGAAGTGGCGGAGGTGGCCCGCAAGGCCTATTCCGCAGTGGCCGCGGAATACCGCGGGTTGACCGTGGAGGAGATGACCGCCCTGCGCAAGAACGCGCGCGAGGGTGGCGTCTATCTGCGGGTCGTGAAGAACACTTTGGCACGACGCGCCGTGGAGGGCACGGAGTTCGAGTGCATCCGCGACGCCCTCGTGGGGCCGCTGGTGCTTGCCTTCTCCCTGGAGGACCCGGGGGCGGCGGCACGCGTGGTCCGCGACTTCGCCAAGGAGCACGAGCTGCTGCAGGTGAAGTTCGTCGCGGTCGGCGGCGAGATGCTGCCTGCCAACGACATCGAACGCCTGGCGAGCCTGCCCACGCGCGAACAGGCCCTGGCCATGCTCCTGTCCGTGATGAAGGCGCCGGTCGAGAAGCTCGTCCGCACCCTCAACGAGGTGCCGGGCAAGCTGGTGCGCACCCTCGCCGCCATCCGCGACCAGAAGCAGGAGGCCGCCTGAGGCGCGGTGCCCGCCGCGGCAGCCCGAACCCCGTTCCATCAACCCGTGGTAAACACTTTTCAGGAGTAGAGCGACATGTCCGTATCCAAAGAAGAGATTCTCGAAGCCATCTCCAACATGACCGTGATGGAGATCGTGGACCTCATCGAGGCCATGGAAGAGAAGTTCGGCGTCTCCGCCGCGGCCGCCGTGGCGGCCGTGCCGATGGCCGGCGCCGCCGGTGGCGAGGCCGCCCCCGCCGAGGAGAAGACCGAGTTCGACGTGGTCATGACCAGCTTCGGTTCCAACAAGGTGGCCGTCATCAAGGCCGTGCGTGCCATCACCGGCCTGGGCCTGAAGGAGGCCAAGGAGATGGTCGAGGGTGCACCGGCGACCATCAAGGAAGGCGTCAGCAAGGAAGAGGCCGAAGAGATCAAGAAGCAGCTCGAAGAGGCCGGCGCAACCGTCGAGGTCAAGTAAGCGATTGGACGTCCGTACCCGAGGGGGGCGCACGCCCCCCTTCATACCGAATTCCGCGGCTGGTAGCGGTTCGCTGCCGGCCTGTTTCCGTTTGCCGCAAGGCACGGGTCGAGGCGGCGCACTGGCCTGCGCCCGCGCAACCTGGCATTGAGCGAGAGGAAGACGATGGGCTACAGCTTCACCGAAAAGAAACGCATCCGCAAGGATTTCGGCAAGCGTCCCAGTATTCTCGAGGTCCCCTACCTGCTGGCGACCCAGATCGAGTCATACCGGGATTTCCTGCAGACGGACCGCGCCCCCGAGGAACGCAAGAACAAGGGCCTGCACGCGGCCTTCTCCTCCGTCTTCCCGATCACCAGCTATTCCGGCAACGCCGCGCTGGAGTACGTGAGCTATCAGCTGGGCGAGCCGGTGTTCGACGTCAAGGAATGCCAGATGCGCGGCCTGACCTACGCCGCGCCGCTGCGTGCGCTCGTGCGCCTGGTCATCTACGACAAGGAAGGCAGCGACGGCGAGAAGACCATCAAGGACATCAAGGAGCAGGAGGTCTACTTCGGCGAGATGCCGCTGATGACGGAGAACGGCACCTTCATCATCAACGGCACCGAGCGCGTGATCGTCTCCCAGCTCCACCGCTCCCCGGGCGTCTTCTTCGACACCGACAAGGGCAAGACCCATTCTTCCGGCAAGGTGCTCTACTCCGCCCGGGTCATCCCCTACCGCGGTTCCTGGCTGGACTTCGAGTTCGATCCCAAGGACAACGTCTTCGTGCGCATCGACCGGCGCCGCAAGCTGCCGGCGACCATCTTGCTGCACGCCCTCGGCTACAGCAACGAGGAGATCCTCGCGCTCTTCTTCGAGAACAACCGCTTCCACCTGGACGGGGACCGCATCATGCTCGAGCTCGTGCCCGAGCGCCTCATGGGCGAGACGGCCACCTTCGACATCCGCGTGGGCGACGAGCTGATCGTGGAGGAGGGGCGTCGCATCACCGCCCGCCACGTGCGCCGGTTGAAGAAGGCCGGGATCGACCGGCTCGAGGTGCCTCGCGCCTACCTGGTCGGCAAGGTCCTCTCCCGCGACATGGTCGATCCCGAGACCGGCGAATTGCTCGGGCGCGCCAACGACGAGATCACCGAGGAGATGATCGACCGCCTGGTCGCGGCCGGGATCCGGGAGGTGGACACCATCTTCACCAACGACCTCGACCGCGGGCCCTACATCTCCGAGACCCTCCGGCTCGACCCCACCACCACCCAGCTCGAGGCGCAGGTGGAGATCTACCGCATGATGCGCCCGGGCGAGCCGCCGACGAAGGAAGCGGCGCAGAACCTCTTCCACAACCTGTTCTTCACGTCCGACCGCTACGACCTCTCCGCCGTCGGGCGCATGAAGTTCAACCGGCGGTTGGGGCGCGAGGAGGTCACCGGCCCCGGCGTGCTCTACGACGGCAAGTACATGAGTGGCCGCAACGACGAGGCCTCGAAGCAGCTCTACGCGCGCTATGGCGAGATGTCGGACATCGTGGAGGTGCTGCGCACCCTGGTCGAGATCCGCAACGGCCACGGTTACACCGACGACATCGACCACCTCGGCAACCGCCGCATCCGCAGCGTGGGCGAGATGGCGGAGAATGTCTTCCGCATCGGCCTGGTGCGCGTGGAGCGCGCCGTCAAGGAGCGCCTGAGCCTGGCCGAGAGCGAGGGGCTCATGCCCCAGGAGCTGATCAACGCCAAGCCGGTGGCGGCGGCCATCAAGGAGTTCTTCGGCTCCAGCCAGCTCTCGCAGTTCATGGACCAGAACAACCCGCTGTCGGAGATCACGCACAAGCGGCGCGTCTCGGCCCTGGGTCCGGGTGGGTTGACCCGCGAGCGGGCCGGCTTCGAGGTGCGCGACGTGCATCCCACCCATTACGGCCGGGTCTGCCCGATCGAGACGCCGGAAGGGCCGAACATCGGGCTCATCAACTCGCTCGCCGTCTA
>RFHK01000119.1 GCA_003695825.1 Gammaproteobacteria bacterium
CGCCGCGAGCCTGGCTTCCTGCGGCGGCGGGGGTACGGTGGCCGGCATCGGCGGCACCGGCATCACCACCGTCGGCACCATCACCGGGTTCGGAAGCATCATCGTCAACGGCGTGCACTATGACATCACGTCGGCCACGATCAAGAAAGAAGGAAAGTCGGTCAACGACAAGGATCCGAACACGGCCCTGCGCGAGGGCATGGTCGTCACCGTCAAGGGTGTCGACTACGGCAATGGGACCGGCTCGGCCAGCGAGGTGAGCTACCGTGACGAACTGCAAGGCCCGGTCGATGCCGGATCCCCAGCCTCCCAGGGCTTCAGCGTGATGGGCATCCCCATCTCCGTCGATGCGAGCACCCGGTTCTCGAAGTGCAGCGACGACGGCGTACCCCCGGTGACGGGCTGGGATCCATCCACCCAGCTCAACGCTGGGGATCTCGTCGAGGTCAGCGGTTACCCGAAACCCGGTGGCGGTATCCAGGCCACCTACGTGGAGAAGAAGGATGGCAAGTGCCAGGCCGACGACAAGGGTGACCAGGAAATCAAGGGGACCCTGTATGCAGGGGGTGCCTCGATACAGGTGGGGGAAAGTACCCCGATTTCCATCGATACCACGAGCGCATCCTGCAAGGACCCGATCAACGATCTTGGACTCACGCCCGGGTTCGTCGAGCTCAAGGGTTCCTACACGGGTGGCAAGTTCTGCGTGACCGATGGCGAGAACGAGGACGAGCATGCCGGCAAGTCCGCCCAGGCCGGCGCACACGCCGACCTGGAGGGGCTGGTCTCCGACTTGAACGGGGCGAACCAGACCTTCCGGCTCAACAGCACGTCGATGACGGTCTATTACGGGAGCGCCACCGTGACCGGTACCGGTACCCTCGCCAACAGCGTGCATGTGGAAGTCAAAGGCACCTTCAACAGCAACGGTGACGTCAATGCCTCGGAGGTGCACATCGAGTGACGAATACCCCTTGACCCCCCTGTGATGACCCCCCGGTCATCGTTCTGGGCGTGCCTCCCCGGCACGCCTTCTTTTTTTGCGGCTCAGGCCGCGGCGTCCGCCACCCCCAGCCGGCGCGCGAGGCTGGCGACCACCCGCTCGGCGGTGCGGCCGTCCCACAGCGCGGGGACGCGCCCACTGGGCCAGTCGCCGCGCAGGACCCGTTCCACCTGGTCGAGCAGTTGCGCCGGCGCCACGAGGCGGTTGGTGCCCTCGGTGACGGTGACGGGGCGCTCGGTGGTGTCGCGCAGGGTCAGGCAGGGAATGCCGAGGTAGGTGGTCTCCTCCTGGATGCCGCCGGAGTCCGTGATCACCAGGCGTGCCTCCTGCACCAGGTTCATGAACTCGACATAGCCCAGGGGTTCCACCAGGCGCAGGCCCGGGGCCTGCGCCAGCCGCTCCTGCAACCCGAACCGTTCCAGCCGCGCACGCGTGCGCGGGTGCACGGGGAACACCAGGGGCAGGCGGCCGGCGGCCGCGACGAGCTGTTCCACGAGGCGTTCCAGGGTCTCGGGGGCGTCCACGTTCGCCGGCCGGTGCAGGGTGACCACGCCGTAGGCGCGCGGCGCCAGCCCCAGGGCCGCCCGGGTGCCGGCCGCGCGGATCCGCGCCTTCATGCGCTCGTAGGAATCGATCATGATGTTGCCGACCCGCTCGATCTTCTCCTCCGGCACGCCTTCGGCGCGCAGGTTGGCGTCGCCGTCCGGCGAGGGCGTCCAGAGCAGGTCGGCGATGGCATCGGTGAGGATACGGTTGATCTCCTCGGGCATGGTGCGGTCCCGGCTGCGCAGCCCGGCCTCGAGGTGCGCCACCGGGATGCACAGCTTGGCCCCGACCAGGGCGCAGGCGAGCGTGGAATTGACGTCGCCCACCACCACGATCCAGTCCGGGCGGCGTTCCAGGCAGACCCGCTCGTAGGCCACGAGGACGCCGGCGGTCTGTTCGGCATGGGTACCGCTGCCGACCCCGAGATGGATGTCCGGCTCGGGGAGGTCGAGATCGCGGAAGAAGGCCGCGGACATGTTGGGGTCGTAGTGCTGGCCGGTATGCACCAGCACCACCTCGGCCCAGGGGGCGCCCTTCAGGGCGTGGTAGAGCGGGGCCACCTTCATGAAATTGGGCCGCGCGGCGGCGATGAGGTGGATGCAGTGGCGTCTCTCCATGGTTCTCCTCTCAAGGCGTGCGTTCCGCTTTCATTCCTCTCCAGGCCTTGCGCGCGAGGTGGGGCACGAGCAGGCGCAGCGGCATGCGCAGCCAATGCCCGCGCACGTAGAGCAGGCCGCGGGCCAGGCCGGAGAAGGCGTCCTCGCAGTCCGGGTGCGCCGGCAACAGGGCCCGGCCGAAGCAGGCATCATACACGCCCACCGCCCAGGGGGCGTCCGCCTCCAGCCGGGCGGCGAGCGCCCCGGCCCGGGCGTCCCCGAGCAGCCAGGCGGCATGGCGCAGGGCCAGGTAGAGTGGCCGCGCAAGACCCAGGGCCCGGGCGCGCGCGACCAGGCGGCCTCCGAATTCCGCCCGGCGCCGTTCCATCTCCCCGAGCAGGCCGCAGAGGTCCAGGAGGTCGCGCAGCCCGTGCCGGAACTCGCTCTCCGTGTAGAGGTGCAGGGCGGCATGCAGGACCAGGTCCTCGTCGCCCAGGCGCCGGGGGACCAGCGGCAGGTCCGTCCCTTCCAGGGGCACCATGGCCGGGAAGAGGCGCTCGGCGGGGAAGGCATAGCGGGACGTGGGCGGGGCCAGGCCGTGGTGCACGTCCACGAGGGTCCCGCGCCGGGCGTGCTGCAACGGGGGGAGCTCGTGCATCCACTCCCGGTAGTAGCGCTGGTCGTAGGGGTCGGCGTCGACCTGGACATAGCCGGCGACGAACAGCGCCCGCTCCACGCGCTGCAGCGCCGCCGCGGGCACCAGCAGGTCGATGTCGTGGAACAGGCGCCCGCGGGCGAAGGCGAAGCCTGCCGCCAGGTAGGCGGCCCCCTTGAGCAGCCCCACGGGTATGCCGAGGGGCGCGAGGGCCTCGAGCAGGCACTGCAGCTCCCAGCGCAACAGCTGGTCCTGGCGGGCCTTGGCCGCGCGGGCCCAGCGCAGCGCATGGCGGGCACCTTCGGGCAGGTCCGCCTCCGCGCCCTCCAGGCGCCGGGCCAGCTCCGCGAGCAGCCCGGCCCGGCGCGCCTGCTGCACCAGTCGGCCCCACTCGGCCGCCGAACAGGCGCGCGGGTCGCGCGACCCGCGCAGGACCTGGAGCAGCAGGGGCACCCTCATGGGTGCGCCCGCTCCAGCCAGGCGAGCGCCGGCGCGAGGTCGCCGTATTCCAGGGTCAGGGCCTCCGTCCCGTCCACCAGGGCGCACAGTGCCTCGAACCCCGCCTCGCCGAGCAGGGCGAGATTGAAGGCCTGCTCGGCCAGCTGCACCAATGCCCGGGCGCGCTCCAGGCGCCCGGCGCGGAGCCCTGCCAGGCCGGGCACGAAGCGGGGAAAGACGATCCGGCCGGGACGGGCGGGCCGCTCCAGGGCGGCGACCGCCCCGGCCGGCACCCGCAGGTGCGCCACCGTCCCCTTGTGGGTGTCGTGGCAGGACGGGCCCAGCGCCGCGGCGGAAGAGAAACGGCGGATGACGTCGATGGCGGCGTTCTTGAGGCTCACCGGCCGCGGCAGGGGATGGAAGCACCCGTCTGCCGGCGAGAGCAGTCCCAGCTCGTCGGTCAACAGCCGCCAGCCGCTCAGGGCCAGGGCCGCGCACAGGGTGCTCTTGCCCGCACCCGGGGGACCGGGAAGGACCAGCGCCCGGCCGTCCCGTTCCAGCACGGCGGCGTGCAGCACCAGGTAGTCTGCCGTGTGGTGGGCCAGGCACCAGTTGAGGCCCCACTCGAAGAAGGGATAGGCCTGTGCCCGGGTGAGCGGCGCGAACGGCTCCTGGCCCTCGAACAGGAAGCGGACCTGGGGCCGCCACCAGCGGCGGCCGCCCCGCCCGGGCAGGAGCGCGATCTCGTAGTCGACGAACGCCTCCGGCCCGGGACGCGGGTAGTCCCGGTAGAGGAAGGCCGCGGTCCGGCGCACCTCGGGCAGGGGCGTGTGCAGGCGCACCGTCCAGGGGCCGACGCGGAAGGCCAGGGCATCCGCCATCCGTCGTTCACCCCGGCAGGCGGTGAACCAGGTGCAGGCGCGCCAGCCGCTGGAGGCACGCCTCCGTCCAGGCGGCGACGTCGAGCCCGGGCTCGGCGGCGAAATCGGCCTCCAGGCGCCGGGCGAGGGACGCGGCCGGCTGGGGGCCGTCTTCCAGCAGCCAGGCGAGCAGGCGGCCGGCGGCGGCCTCCAGCAGGTGCAGGTCCCCGGAAGGGGCATGGAAGCAGGCGCAGCTTTCCTCCCCGGGCCAGCGGCACAGCCGCAGCCCGGGCGCGGCACGCCAGCGAATGCCGGGGGCGCTCATCGGTGCGGCTTCCTCACGCGGCCCCACCGGGCACGGACGGGTGCCGTCTCAGCCCAGGGGGCAATGGCGTTCGTTGAGCATCTCGAAGAGGTCGGCCATGTCCTCCAGCGACACCTGGGGATCGTCGAGGAGCTGCCGGTAGAGATCGATGACGTCCCCGTCGGTGTAGCCGAAGTTCATGCCCCCGGTGGCGCGCTGGTAGGCCCCGTTGAGCAGCGCCGCCACGGCCTGGCGTGCCAGGGCCTCGGCCTGGGTGTTGCCATGCAGCCGCAACGCGTCGAGCAGGGTGAGGTCGGAAGGCAGCCCCCCGCTGCCGCCCATGCCCGGCAGGGCCGGGAAATACTCGGTCCACCGCGACGCCGGCTGCCCGTGCTCGGCCTTCGGCCGGTACGGTGCCTGCCAGTTGTGGAAATGCTGCTCCTGCTTCCAGTACCCGGGCGAGCAGCCCTCGCAGGTGCGGTGCGGCCCGGACAGGTTGCCGGAGAGCATGCCCGAGACGGTGCACTGCGCGGCCGCGAGCGCCGGCCGGCCGGTCACCGACATCAGCACGGGCGCGGCCGCGGCGGCGGACCGCAACACCTGGCGACGCGTGGCGCCCCGGGCAGCCTCGCCGCCTCCCGGGACGGCATCCTCCCCGTTCCCGGGGTGTTCCTGTTTATTCTCTTCTCGCATGGCGCACAATCCCCCTCTGCTTCGAAGGCAGTCGAGGCCAGTCTACCCGTACCCGGCGGTGCCCCACAAGCCGCGGGCCGAAACACGACCGGCAGGGAACCGGACCCGCCGTCGCCTCCCCGGGAACCCGGGACCCCCCCACGAACCGCCGGGCGGCCGGGGATCCCCCTTCACGGCGCGCCCGCGAGCCCCGCGAGCAGGCGGCGCAGGTGGGCGACCGGGATGGCGTAGGAGATGCCGCTCGGTTCCCGCAGGGCGTTCTCGCGCCGCTTCTTGACGAAGACCATGTTGATGATGCCGAGCACACGACCGCTGTGCGGGTCGTAGACCGGGCTGCCGCTGTTGCCCGGGTAGGCGGTGGCATCGAGCTGGTAGACCGGGAAGGGGTGGCGCAGGCCGTGGATGCGCTCGGGCGTGAGTTCGCGGCTGCGCCCGGCCGGGATGGCGATGGGCACGATGGCGGACACCATGCCCCGGTGGGTCACGGGATAGAGCCCCAGCACGGTCCCGATGGGATAGCCCGTGAACAGCACCTCGTCGCCCTCGCGCACGCGCCGCCCCGGCCCGGCCAGGGCGAGCGCGGGCAGGCGCCCGCCATGCAGGCGCAGCACGGCCAGGTCGTGCCGTTCGTCCCGCCGCAACACCTGCACCGGGATCCCGCGGTCACGCCCCTCGCGGTGCACGAAGACCATGAGCCGCTCGTTCTCGTCGAAGTGGGCCTCCCGGTCCACCACGTGGGCGTTGGTCACCACCAGGGTGCCGTCACCGACCACGAAGCCGGTGCCGAAGAACAC